>CAZLLB010000125.1:0-9258 GCA_964560165.1 uncultured Parvibaculum sp.
CGGGCAAAGCCCGCGTCTCGAAGGGCGAGGCCCCCAAAGGCCCAAAGGCCCCGTCTTATGGATAAAACAACGCTCCGCACCATCCTCGAGCGAAGCGACTGGTTTGCAGGCCTCCCGCCTGCGCTGGCCGCAGGCATCCTGCGCGAAGGCCGCCTGCGCCGCCTCGATGGCGACACTCTCTATCGCGAGGGCGAACAGCCCAACGGCTTCTATGCTCTCATCGAAGGCGAGATTCGCGCTGTCCAAACCACCTCTGAGGGCCGCACCGCTCTGCTGATGGTCGCCAGCCCCGGTGCCTGGTTCGGTGAAAGCTCGATGCTCGACGGCGGAATGCGGACTTCGGATGCTTTCGCTGTCGGCAAAGCGACGATCCTGCACCTGACGCCCGCCGCCTTCGCGCGCCTGACCGCACACGACACGGCGCATTACGCCTGCTTCGTGCATCTCCTCGCCATCCAGTATCGCCGCGCCATCGACTACATCGTCAACACCGCGAACCTGCCTCTCCCTGTCCGTCTGGCTCAGCGCCTCACAGGCTTTGGTCGCACCCATGGTCGTCAAACCACCGCCGGCCTCGTCATCGACCTGAAGCTCTCCCAGACCGATCTCGCCAACACGCTCGGCGTCTCGCGCCAGACACTCAATCGTCAGTTGAAGATATTCGAGGCCCAAGGGCTGATTTCGGTCGGCTATGCCGTATTGACGCTCCGCAAGCCCGCCGCCCTGGCGCGTCTGGCCCACACGGGCGAGCCCTTGCCGATCTGAGTTTCGGCTGGAAATATAAACCGTGCCGGACTAGTTTAGCGCCACCAAACGACAGGAATGATGTGATGCACGGACCGGCCACACCGAAATTCAGCAATGACCAAGGCGCAGCCGAAATCCGCATCGGCGTCAAAGAGTTCGAATGCATCGGTGCAACCGCGCCCCATGACCACCCCCACATCTTTCTGGATATGGGCCGGGCGCAGGACATCATCTGCCCCTATTGTTCGACCCTCTACAAATTCGACGACACCCTGAGCGCCAAGGCTCACGCCTAACCCACCTCGTCATTGCGAGCGAAGCGAAGCAATCCAGCGCCACGAGCGCAGAAAATGCGCGCTTGCCCCAACCTCCCCCATCCCGTCATCCCGGCGAAGGCCGGGGCCCATCTTCATGGCCTCACCAATTTCGCATCCCTCGGCGATAGACTCCGGGTCAAGCCCGGAGTGACGAACGCGGTGTGAATGCTCTGCCTGAAACAAGCCCCAACCTACCCCAAAAAAAGCGGCCGCGATGTTTCCATCGCGGCCGAAATTGCGCAGACCTGAAGGAGAGAGTCTACGAGGGAGGAGTTATATGCAGGGGCGTTAGCGTCGCCCCCCGCGACGCAAAGCGTCGGGTGAGAACATGTCGCTATTGACCGTTGCTTCGGCGCGATAGTTCTCATTGCCTTTGCCGAGGATCAGATTGTCCGCGAGATAGCGGTCGGCATTGAGATCGAAGTAAAAATCCGCGCCGGTCACGCAAGCCGGAATTTCCGGCGCCATGAACAGGTGGTTTTCTTCAACGCGCCACAGCTTGCCCTTGCCGTCATAGAGATCGGCAGCGACGATCGCCCACGTATCCTCATCGAGATAGAAGACCCGGCGGCTGAAGGTGCTGCGATATTCCGGCTTCGCCGTCGCCTCGAGCACCCACACGCGATGCAGCTCATAGCGTGCCAGATCGCGGTTGGGATATTTCTTGCCCATGATCTTATCGACCGTCATCCCCGCTTCACGATACCGCGTGGAGTTATAGGGGATATAGAGCTCCTTCTTGCCCTCAAGTTTCCAGTCGTAACGGTCGCTCAACCCGTTGAACATGAAGGTCTGGTCGAAGGTACGCAGGCCGTCCTGTCCGGGAACCGGATTGTCGTAATTGCCCGTCGGCGCTTTTTTCACGCGGCGAAGACCGGGAATGTAGCCCCACGTCTCATTTGATCCGTCATATGGCGAAACCGTCAAAAGCATCGCCCCCACGGAAGCGGCAGGCGCCAACTGGCGATAGATCAGCGCGCTCATATAGCTACCCATCGCCGAGCCTTCATCGAAGAACGGCGAGTAGGTCTGTACTACGCCAGTGCCGAGATTGTAGCTCCCATTCGACTGCACGACCGCCATGCTCACCACATGCTCAACCGCCTTGCCCTGAAAGGCCGAGCGATAGTTGGCGATGGCCTGCGCGCCCGTTTCCGGGATCGGAAAGAGGAAGCCGCCGTGACCGGCCAGAATGCCGCCCTGAGCGCTCAGCTTGGCGACGCCGACATTCGCCTTGGTGGCGTCATAGATCGCCTGCGAATAGCCGCAGGTCCGCCGCGTCGGATAGACGTCCATGCGATAGCCGTCATACCGCTTGACGAGGGCAATCTGCCCTTCCGACAGCTTGTCGGCATATTTATCGACATTCGACGCGTCGATGCTGAAGAGCTTCGCATCGCTCGCATATTTATCGACGCGCGGATCGCCCTGGCTCCACCCGGCGATCGGAGCGACGTCGCCGCCCTCCCATGCTGGAATGGTGCCCGCCGCATTTCCAGCGCGCTCCGCACCGATGGGCGTCAGGCTCGCACCGAGATCTGAAACATCGGCGGCATAAGCGCTACCTCCGAAGGAAAGCGACAGGGCCAGCGCCGCAACGCCGCTCATCATTGTTCTAGATTTAGTCATTTGGATTCTCCCGGACCCCTTGGCGGTCAAAACGAATACGACGCGGTGACGGTGACAAAATCACGGTCGGAATTGCGCGTAATGAGCCCGCCGCCCATGTTGTTGGTGTAATTGAGCGCGACCGAATAGATCTTCTGGTAGTCGGCAGTGACGCCCATGGAGAGAGCGCGTTTGCCCTCAATGGGTGTTCCCGCGCTCGAACGATCGATCGCCACTCCGTTCACGTCGTAATTGAACGTGATGCCCGGCGTCACCGTCATGCCGGAGAGAAGCACGTTGGTATAGGTTGCATTGGCGACCAGCGTGACACCCCAGGCCGACATGTCGCCGGTCACGCCCACGGGCTTTGCGCCGCTAAAGGACACAAGCTGCGCCTCGCCAATGAGGTCGATGCTGTCCGCGCCGATGAGGTCGGGCAGAGCGCCGATATAGGCAAGGCTCGGCCCGATGGAGATGGCGGCGTTGACGTCGAAGTTCCAGCGATCAACCGGCGTGAAACCGTTGATCCGCGTCGGCAGACCCGTCATCGTCGTCTGAATGGCCGCCGCCGTGATCGCGTCTGCCAGCATCACAGGATAGTCAGGCTGATAAGCCGCTTCCGCACCGATCGCCACAGGCCCGATGGGAAAGCTCAGGCTCGCGCCATAGAGATCAATGTCTTCCGGGTAATAGGCGTAGTAACCAACCGGACCCGGAATAAAGATAAAGGGCGGAAGGATCGGGATCATGTCCGCAGCGCCCGAGACGTAAGGCGTCTTGGAGTGATAGCGAAGGTAATAGAGACTCGCCTCCGTCGCTATGTCCTCGGCGTAGTAGCGCGCCGCAACGCCCCATTGGCCGCTATTGCGCGGCTGGTCGTCGGCAAGGCGCGGAATGCCCATGCCCGCTGCAAACATCTGCGCAGGCGTCAGGCCCGTGCTGCCCGGATCACCGAGAAAGAACATGCCCTGCGCGCCGTCGCCCAGCAGGTCTTCCGTCGAGTGGAAGGTGCCGACAGGCTGAAGCTCGGTCTTGCGCCACGTGAATTGATAATAGGCTTCGAGGCTCACGCCCGGCACCAGGCCGAGATTGGCATAGAGCATCGGCGAGGGCAGATAAGCCTCGCGAATATTCGTGCCCGGTGTCACAAGCTTGCCTATGTCGGCCGCGTTGGTCTGCGAAATGCCGCCCGAGCGGAACAGCGCCTCGCCCCAGTTGATCACCTGGTTGCCCGCGCGCACCGTCAGCGGCGACCCGCCAATGTCGAAATCGCCATAGACATAGGCATCATAGAGATCAAAGCCGCGCCCCGCCTGTCCCCGCGCATCGTGGGAGAGATCGGTGCGGCGCGTGCTATCGGCCTTGTTGTTCACGAAATCATAGAAATAGGCCACGCTCGCAAATGCGCCAAGGTTCTGCCATTGCAGATCGAACTCATGTATCACGCGCGTCGAAGCCGAATAAATATCGCCGCGACGGAAGTTCAGATTGCCGTCGTCGAAATTTTCCGCAGCGACCGTCGTGTCCCGACCGCCAGTGTTAACGGAAATCAAATCACCGTCCGGATTGCTCACGCGCATACCCGCGCCGGCGGATGCCGTCGTGCGCAGGTTGAGCGACACATCTCCGAATTTGAAATCCATCGCCGATGCAGGCGTGGCATAAGCCACCGCCGCAGTCAGCGCCACCGCAAGCACACCCCCGGCGCGCCCCGGCGTCATTCGTCTCTCTCCACTCATCCTATCGTCCTCCCTTTTATATTCATGAGCCGCCCATCCCCCGACGCGCGGCCTCGTCTCAGTATTTTGTGAGCTATGCGTCTCCCGCCGCCGCAATCGAAATCGCGGGCGAAAACGCACCCGCCAGCGAATGCTTGAAGCGCAGCACCAGATCGCCGCCTTCGGCGTCTATCTCCACGGGACTTCCATCCGCCAGCAGCCGTCCAGCGCGCGCCGATGCGGCATCAAGCGTCACGCCGCGAATGCGCAGCCTGTCGCCCTCGGGCCGTCCCTGAATGATGATGTTGAAAATATCGCCCCGCCGCGTGAACCGCACCGGCAGTCCCTCGTCGGTCACGGCATCTGAAAGTCCGCCGCCCCGGTCCCATGGCGTCGTGCCGTAAACAGCTTCGCCATTCGCGCGCAGCCAGTCGCCAAAGGCTTTCAGCCGCGCAAGCTGTTCGGAAGGAATTTGCGCATCCGTTCCGCGCGGGCCGACATTCAAAAGCAGATTGCCGCCCTTCGACACGCCATCGATGAAATCACCGATCAGCGTTTCCGCGCTTGCATAATCCTCACCCCGGTCATTGCGGTTGAAGCCGAAGGAATAACTCATGCCGCGCGTCGCTTCCCATTTCTTCGGCTGAATGGTGTCAAAGCGCGCATATTCCGGCGTGCGGAAATCACTATGCGGAACCGGGCTCGGGATCACGCCCTCCACCGCTTCGGGATGTTTGGCGATATACCGCTTGGCAAAAAAATCGACGGCGCGCCGCACCGGCTTGCGGCGCAACAGCTTCAAAAGCATGTTCGCATGCGACCAGCGATCATTGACCACGCCCTCGGGCACGGCCTTGTAGTAATCCGCAAACAGCCCAAACAACTCATCAAGCCCCGTCGGCCACGAAATGTCGTTCCAGAGCACGCTGGGTTCATAGCGTTCGATCAGCTCGCGCGTCTGTGCCATGGCATAGGCTGGATAATCGCCGCCCGGCATTGAGCCGATGAAATCGGCAAACGTCCGCAGCGGCTCGCGATTGAACGTCCAGTCGATGCCGCCGGAATAATAAATGCCGAACCGCAATCCCTGCGCCCGCACCGCGCGCGCCAGCTCGCCAACAAGATCGCGCTCGCTAAACCAGTTCTTCTGATGCGGATTCTCGACCCCGCTCGGCCATAGGCAGAAACCGTCATGATGCTTGGTCACAAGCACCACATAGCGCGCGCCCGCATCGCGAAAGGCTTCCGCCCAACTATCTGCGTCCCACTGCTTCAACCCCTCGACGAAAGGCGCCTTGAACGCTTCATAAGGCTGACTGCCAAAATTTTCTGCATGAAACTGGGCCGAGGGCGTGCCCGGCACCTTGATCGCGTTGGCATACCATTCCGTGTACGGCACCATCGCCACGGCGCGGTCATAGTCGCTTTTGAACGCATCCGAGATGCTGCCGGTCCGCGGCGCAAAGGCCGGAACGGCGAAAACACCCCAATGAATGAAAATGCCGAACTTCGCGTCGTCATACCATTGCGGCAGCGCGCGCGCGTTCAGAGAAGCCGCATCGGCTGTAAAGGCGCTCACGACGCGCTTCCGCCCGTCATGCCATCCAGTTTCGATCTTGTTGCAACTAAACGCCCCCGCATCCCATCCCCCGTTTGCAGACGTTTCATATACGGTGTTTCGTTTTATAAGTAAATCTCTCATCCACACCCATTCGCAAAAGCCCCAAACGCAAAAACGCCGCCCCCAGCCGGGGACGGCGTTTCGCATCAAATCCCGTCGTGTTTTTCTAGGTGCCGCTGCGTTGCCTTGAGATTTCGGCGGCGGCGGCGGCCAATCGCTCGGCCACTTCTTCCTTGCTGGTCTGGTTGATCACCAACCGCACATAAGGTGTCGTCAGCGCCGCCACGACTTCCTCGCTGCCCTTGCCGAGAATCGGGCAGGAAATATCCCAGACGCCTTCCATGATGCGGCTGGCCTCGACGATGCGCCCATTCTTACGAATCTGCTCGCGCTCCGCGTCAAGCGCCTGCACGTCGATCTTGCCGAGCCGCTGTTTCAGCGCCGCCAGAACATGCTGGCGGTGCGCGTCGCCCATGAAAGCCAGAATGCAGCGCCCCGAGCCCGTCTCAAGCAAAGGCTGGCGATAACCGACCCGCACCGCCACACCGACAAGATCGGGAGACTCAGAGCGCGCGACGACGACAATCTGCTCGTCCGACGCCAACGCCAGATGGCAGGGATAGCGCGTCTCCGCCGCAAATTTTTCCATGATGGGCCGTGCGATGTCGGTCAGCGCGCGATATTTCGGCCGCCGCAATCCGATGCGCAGCAATTTATCCGTGACCTGAAAGAAATCCGTATCCGGCGCGCGCTCCACATAGCCGCGCGTTTCCAGAACCGCGAGCATCCTGAAGATCTCGCTCTTGGTCCGCCCCATTTCCTCGGCAAGCTGTGCCAGCGAATAAGACCCGGCGCGCTCCGAAAGAAACTCCAGAATATCGAGTCCCTTCTCCAGTGCTGGCGCTGAATAGCGCATCGCCGTCCCGCCCGCCTCTTTCGTCCCTTTGCCCACCGCCTTCGTCACCCGCCCTCCGCTCCTCTATCTCGATGGTGGCCCCTGCCGGGGTCTCACGTTTCAACTAAACCAATAGCCTATCCTGAGGTCCGACTGTGTTTCATTTTTCATTTCGCGTATTTGCCAGGATTTTTGATCGCTGTGGTCGCATCTTTTCGTCGCGACCGCGGTGAGAATGAGAGCTTGATCTCAAGGGCCTCAAGCGAGCCCTGCACTCGCCGCCTCCACCATGTCCCTGATGAGGGTTGCAGTGGATCTGACATCCGCAATCCGCCCGACACCGGCACCCGCATAAAGCGCCATGGCTTCATAGTCGCCAGTCATCTGTCTTGTCGGCGCGGCTGCGTTGTAGCGCGGAATGCCCATGCCGCCCGGCGCATGCATGACAATGTCTCCATCACCGGCGCGCGAACCAGATGCCGGAAAGCCCGCCTCGCTCCACATGCGATAGGTGGAATTCATCAGGGTACGATGTGGCGCATCCGGCCAGAAGCCGTCAAAACACTTTGAGAGCACAGTGTCCCCCGCCTTCGCATCCAGAATAGCTTTCCTGTAGCCCGGATGTGCTTCGGCTTCCTCCGTCACGATGAGGCAGGAGCCGAGTACGACGGCTGAAGCCCCCATTTTGAATGCGCGGATCATGTCTCCGGCTTCGACGATAGCGCCCGCTGCGGCCACAGGAACGTCACCGGCCAACTCAACGATGGCGGGCACGAGGTCTTGCAAGGGCGTAGTCCCGAATACATGGCCGCCCGCTTCGGCTCCCTGCGCAATCAATGCTACCGCGCCCGCATCCAGCGCCGCCTTGGCTGTATCTGGATCGCTGACCGTAGCGATCAGCCGTCCGCCTGCCTGACGAATGCTCCGCATCGAGCCTGCCGGATCGCCCCAGAACAGATTGAACAGCAGTACACCTTCGTCCGCCGCCATTGAAATCAGGTCGATCTGATTAAGGTCCGCGCGCAGATTGACCGCGAAGGGCTTCGTGGTCAGCGCGCGTGTCTGGCGGATCATGTCTCGCCCCGCCTCCATCGGAACAAACCAGATCGGCAGGTTTCCGAATGCCCCAACATTCGCGGCGGCAGCAACCATCCGTGCGCCCGCTATACTCGCCATTGGCGCCTGTATAATGGGAACGCTCAGATCGAATATTCTGGTAAAGCTGGTGCCAAGCGTCACAGTTTCTGTCATGGCGTTCCTCCCGTTTCTATTCTGATGCTTTCGGTTTATCCGTTGCGTAGTGGGGTTTCGAGCGGCCCGCCTGCACTTAAATCCTCGGTGCGGTATTCCGTGTCAGGATAAAAGCGCTGACACCGCACAGAACCAACGCCTGAAGACCGACGATAGCGAGATCAACGGCAAGCGCGAAAGATATGGCCAGCGATAATGCCATGGCGAATACGCTCGCCACTTTACCCTTGCGGCTGATGGCGCGGTTCGCCTGCCAGTCGCGGATTATCTTGCCAAACACCGGATTGTTCAGCAGCCGCTCATGCAGCCTTGGCGATGATCTGGCAAAACAGAAAGCAGCCAGCAGAACAAAGGGCGCAGTCGGCAGCAATGGAAGTGCGACGCCAAGCAGAGCGAGCCCTACGCAGAGCAGGCCCGCGGCTTGCCAGACGACACGCATATAGTCTCTCCCATTGTCGCGTTCAGGCGGTCAAGCCGCACCCGACAGCCACTACCCCGTTACAGCCCCCTCATTGGCCGGGCGGGCCAGCAGGGCAAATTTGAACAACACACCTTGCTTGTAGCGCAACTCCGGTTGTTTCCAGGCAGCGCGGCGGCGCGCCAGTTCTGCGTCATCGATCTCCAGCTCCAGAAGCAGTCTGTGTGCGTCGATAGTAATGGTGTCGCCTTCCTCAACCAGCGCAATGGTGCCGCCGACAAAGGCCTCCGGCGCAACATGCCCCACGACCATGCCCCAGGTGCCGCCAGAAAATCGCCCGTCAGTGATAAGCCCCACACTTTCCCCGAGCCCTCGCCCGACCAGCGCCGAAGTGGGTGCCAACATTTCCGGCATGCCCGGACCACCCTTCGGCCCGAGATAACGTAGCACCAGCACATCGCCCGGCCTTATCTTGTCGGCCAGAATGGCGTCCATCGCCGATTGCTCGTCGTCGAACACACGTGCCGGGCCGGTGATCACCGGGCTCTTTAACCCGCTTATCTTGGCCACCGCGCCATCCTCGGCAAGATTGCCCTTGAGGATGGCCAGATGCCCCTCGCGATAAAGCGCTCTTTCGATCGGCATGATGACGTCCTGATCCGCGCGCGGCGCATCAGGCACGT
>CAZLLB010000126.1:0-9247 GCA_964560165.1 uncultured Parvibaculum sp.
AGAGGGTCGGGAGTTCGAATCTCTCCGCCCCGACCATTTAGGAAGCCACAGCCTCGCCCCCGTCCGGCACCTTGTGGCGCGCCATCAGCTTGAAGACGCCACTCGCCTTCAAAATCGGCCTCGACCCCACATAGAGCTCCGCCTCGCAGAAGGCGACCGAACGGGTGGCACGGGTGACACGGGCCGTGCCTTCGAGCCAATCGCCGGGGCGGGCCGAGGACAAAAAATCCGAGTTCATGCGGATGGTGAGGGCAACGGTTTTGGTCGCACGGAAGACCGCCGTTCCCAGTAGCCCATCGGCAAAGGCCATCAGCATACCGCCATGGGTGATACCTCTCGAATTGCAATGGCGAGCCTTGATCCGAACACCATGCCAAAATTCGTCTTCACTGACCTTGTGATAAAATGGGCCGTTGTGGCTCGTATAGGGCCCTCGCGTCGTCGAGCGGGTAAAGCCTTCCGGCGGGGTATCGTCGTGATCTGGACTGGACATGGTCGGCTCTCGAACGTGGCACTTAAAACAAAGCGCTCCACGATATTTCGTGAAGCGCATGCATCATACCGGACTTGCCGTCGCTGTCTTGCTTAACCCCGCGAGACTAGTTCTCGTCCGGTGTCATCTCGGCGACCATAAGGCCTTTTGGACCCTCGCCGAAACGGACCTTGACCTCCTGCCCCGGCACGAGATCCCGCACCCCGAAACGGCGCAGCGTTTCCATATGGATGAAGATATCGGGCGTCCCTTCGCCGCGCGTAACAAAGCCGTAGCCGCGCGCGCGATTGAACCATTTTACGATTGCGGTTTCGAATTCACCAATCGGCACCACGCCAGCCGTCGGAGAGCGCGCGCTCTGCACGCGGGCGGATTGCGACGCGCCTTTTATGGCAGTCGTATCGTCTACATCGATGACACGAATAGCCTGAAAGCCTTTCGCCCTGCGAACTGCTTCACAAACGACGGTGGCCCCTTCTTCAAGAACGTCTCGCCCCATCTGCTTCAGGCATGATGAATGAATGAGAACATCCTCGCGTCCATCATCTGGAATGATGAAACCATAGCCTTTGATCGCATCCACCCATTTGACGACACCACTGATCTCAAATGCCGTGTCGATGACTGCCGCCGCAGATTCTTCTAAACGCTCTTCCATCCCCACCACGACTTCAGACCGGCCGTCTGTCGCCTATTGGCATATACGTTCGACCGCCGGTGTTACCGTCCGGTTCGTGGCATAAACCCCACGACCCCCCTCGCATAATCTGCAACTATAACAGCGTCCGTTACGCTTTAAAAGCGGGTGCGATTGCTTCGTTTTACGGACGCATATTGATAGCGACCAATATAGACTGCGGGGGGTGCGAACGGGCGCCGCATAGGCGCAACTCAAGGCGAGAAAGGCAAATGCAAATATGACGAAAGCGATCGTCCTCGGAACGGCTCTATTCGTTTTCTGGCTTGCGCTGTCAGGCCACTACACGCCTTTCCTGTTGGCCGCCGGTGTTCTGTCCTCGGCCTTTTGCCTGGCCCTTGCCATCCGGATGAAGCTGGTGGATGCCGAAGCGGTTCCCATCGGGCTCAAGCCTTCTGTGGCGCTCTATTGGTTCTGGCTCGCCGGCGAAATTATCAAGGCAAACATTGCTGTAGGTCGTATCATCCTTAGTCCCCGTATGCCGCTCGGCCAGCTATTCGTCCGGGTGCCGACCGGTCAGAAAACAGAAATCGGGCAAGTCATTTTCGCCAATTCGATTACCCTGACCCCCGGCACCGTAACGGTCGAAACCGGTGAAAACGCCTTGCTCGTCCACGCTCTGTCGGTGTCATTTACCTCATTCGATGAAATGGACCGCCGCGTTTGCGCCGTGGAGGGCCACTGACGTGACCATGTTTGCCGCCGCTACGGCCGCCATTTTTGGCGCGATGCTTCTCGTTATCATTCGCGCTTTTGCCGGGCCCACGCTCTACGACCGTGTTCTGGCGGTCAACTCGTTCGGGACGTTGACCGTCTTGCTGATTGGTCTGTTAGGCTTTCTGACCGCCCGCCCCGATTTTCTGGATATCGCGCTTCTCTACGCACTCATCAACTTCGTCGGCACCATCGCAGTGTTGAAATTCTTCCGCTATCGTTCACTTGGCGCAGCCTCCTCCACGGGGGCCCGCTGATGGATCAGACATATCTCCTTGCCGCCGCTATCGAATGGGCAAGCTGGACGATGTTCGGGCTTGGCGGGTTTGTGCTCATTGTTGGCGCTTTCGGCATGGTCCGCCTGCCGGATGTGTGGTCGCGCATTCATGCGGCGGGCATGATCGACACGCTAGGCGTCGCGCTCATCCTTGGTGGCATGATGCTCCAGGGCGGGCTGACGCTTGCGACATTAAAACTCGCTCTCATCGGACTTTTCATCTTTATCGCCGGACCGGCCGCGACACATGCCATCGCCAATGCGGCTTGGGCCTCCGGCATTCGTCCACCGCGCATGGAAAGGGACGAAAGCGCCCGCCTCAATCAGGCGGACGCCCCATGATCGCTGTCGACCTGATCCTTTTAGGCTTTTTGATCCTGACGGCACTTGCGATCGTCAAGCTCCGAAACCTTTTCGCCGTCACCATGCTTGCGGGTCTTTTCAGCCTGCTCGCGGCAAGCCTTTTCATGACGCTTGACGCCGTGGATGTTGCCTTCACGGAAGCTGCGGTCGGCGCGGGCATCTCTACCGTACTCATGCTCGGTGCGTTGGCACTGACGACGCGCAGGGAGAAGCCGCCGGTCCACAGCCCTCTCCTGCCGCTTCTCTGTTGCTTTGTCACAGGCACAGCGCTGATCTACGGGACGCTGGACATGCCGTTCTTCGGTTCTCCCGATGCGCCTGTCCAAACGCATGTCGGCGGCGCCTATCTTGTTCGCGCTGGAGTGGAGACAGGGGTTCCCAACGTCGTTACCGCCGTTCTGGCCAGCTATCGCGGCTATGACACGCTTGGCGAGGTGACAGTCATTTTCGTCGCCGCTATCTCGGTGCTGCTTCTGATCGGCTTTCCTCGCCGCAAGGGCGAGGACGAGTGACATGCATCATCATCTGATCCTGCGCGTCATCGCGAAATTGCTGCTGCCCTTCATTTTGCTCTTCGGGCTTTATGTGCAGTGGCATGGTGACTACGGCCCCGGCGGCGGCTTTCAGGCGGGCGTCATCTTCGCTGTCGGATTTATCCTCTACGCACTGGTTTTTGGCACAACAGCACTGACGCGCATCGTTTCGCAGAGAGCCCTGATCGCGGGCATGTCATTTGGTCTTCTGCTTTATGCGAGCACGGGCGTCGCCTCGATGCTGCTCGGCCTCGACTATCTCGATTATTCAAGGTTCGGATCCGATCCGGTTCACGGTCAGGAGTGGGGCATTCTCATCGTCGAGTTGGGCGTCGGTATCGCAGTTGCCTGTGCCATGACGGCAATCTTCATCGCCTTCGCACATCGTGAAACAGATCCCGAAGACAAGGACCGGTGATGGACAATCTGCTCACCCAGATCGCGGGCCACTACAACTACTGGATGGTTATTCTCCTGATGATGGTTGGCCTCTACATCACGATTTCGCGCGGCAATCTCATCAAGAAGGTCGTCGGCCTCAATCTCTTTCAGGCCTCGGTGTTCATTCTCTACATCTCCATGGGCAAAGTAGCTGGCGGCACTGCGCCGATCATCACCGGCTTGCCGGGTCAGACATACTCAAATCCCCTGCCCCATGTGTTGATTCTGACCGCCATCGTCGTCGGTATCTCAACCACCGCGCTCGCATTGGCCCTCACCGTCCGCATCCGAGAAAGCTATGGCACTATTGAGGAGGATGAGATTCAGCAGATTGAAGGCCAGATGGAGGCCGAGAGCTGATGCCGCAAGCTCTCGCCGCCCAGTTACCAATCCTTCAGGTTGTCTTGCCGCTGATCGCCGCGCCGTTCTGCGCTCTTGTTGGCGGCAATCGCGCCTGGGCCGTCGCATTTTTCGCAAGCATCGCGAGCTTCGTCATTGCGATCTCACTGTTCTTTTCCGTTCTCGATGGCACAGTGATTTCCTATCATCTCGGCGGCTGGGCACCACCTATAGGCATTGAGTATCGGGTCGATATTCTCAACGCCTTCGTGCTGTTGATCGTCTCTGGCATCGGCGCATTGACGCTGCTTTATGCACGCGCGAGCGTCGCTTATGAAATCGAGGATCGGCGGCAAGGGTTGTTTTACACCGCCTTTGTGCTCTGCCTGACCGGCCTTCTCGGCGTCACCATCACCGGCGACGCTTTCAACGTCTTCGTCTTTCTCGAAATTTCGTCGCTATCGACCTATGCACTGGTCGCAGCAGGCGCAAGTCGCGACCGGCGCGCCCTCACTGCGTCCTACAACTATCTCATCATGGGCACCATCGGCGCGACGTTCTTCGTCATCGGCCTTGCTTTCCTCTACATGGTGACCGGAACGCTCAACATGGCCGATATCGCCCAGCGCCTGCTTGAGGTCGGCGATAGTCGTACGCTCCGCATGGGGTTTGCCTTCATCATTGTCGGCATCGGCCTCAAGCTCGCCATGTTTCCGCTGCACCTGTGGCTACCCAACGCCTATGCCTATGCTCCTTCGGCTGTAAGCGCCTTTATTTCTGCGACCGCCACCAAGGTAGCTGTCTATGTGCTGTTGCGTTTTCTCTTCACCGTCTTCGGTTTCAGCATCGGCTTCGAGGTCGATGTGCTGCGATATATCATTTTGCCACTCGCCATTACCGGCATCTTCGCCGGCTCCATCGTGGCGATTTTTCAGGACGATCTGAAGCGGATGCTCGCCTATTCCAGCATCGCCCAGATCGGCTACATGCTGGTCGGTATGACGTTTCTTTCCCATGCCGGGCTGATGGCCTCGATCATTCATCTCTTCAATCATGCTGTCTCCAAGGCGGCACTTTTTATGGTCGCGGGGGCTTATGTGATGCAGGCTGGCACAAGCTCCATTCGCGACCTGCGCGGTATCGGTCGCGACATGCCATGGACGACAGCAGCTTTCACCGTCGGCGGTTTCAGTCTCGTCGGCGTGCCACTCACCGTCGGCTTTGTCAGCAAATGGTATCTGGTGCAGGCAGCGCTTGCCGAAGGCTGGTGGCCTGTCGCCGTTCTCATTGTCGCCGCATCGCTACTGGCATTCGCATATGTCTGGCGTTTCATTGAGGCGGCTTATCTCAGTGAGGCGCCCAAGGGCGTCACGCGCAAGGAAGCGCCGCTCTCCATGCTGATCGCGATATGGGCGCTTGCGGGTGCAAGCCTCTTCTTCGGTATCGACGCTCAGCTTACGAGCGAGGCAGCAAGCCGGGCGGCGAATGCACTGATCTCCGCCTCCAGCCTGTTCTGGCAATGAGGGGCTGATCATGACCGCTGATTTCGCCCTCTACCTCGCTCTTTTTTTACCGCTAGGCGCTATGGCGCTTATCGGTGCGCTTGGCCCCTGGCCGGTCGCCCGTGACGCCGCTCATGTCGCCACCGCTGCCATCACCTTCTCTCTGGCGCTCTTCCTTCTCCGCGCCATGCTCATGGGTGAAACGCCACAGCTTTTTCTCTTTGAAGTCATGCCTGGCCTCCCCCTCGCCTTCGCGCTTGAGCCGATCGGTATGGTCTTTGCGCTGCTCGCTTCCAGCCTCTGGGTTGTCATTGCAATTTACACCGCGGGCTATATGCGCGCAGCAGGCGAAACGCATCAGACACGCTTCGCTTTCTTCTTCGCGCTCGCCATCGCAGCCGCGCTCGGAATAGCCTTTTCGAGCAATCTCTTCACATTATTCATCTTTTACGAATTGCTAACGCTATCGACATATCCGCTCGTCGCACACAAGGGCACGCCGGAAGCACGACGTGGCGCGCGCACTTATCTCGCCATCCTGCTCTCAACTTCCATCGGCTTCTTCCTCATCGCGATCATCTGGACATGGACCGCAACCGGCACGCTCTCCTTCGAGCCTGGCGGTATTCTTGATGGTCACGTCAATCCGGCTCTCGCGCCAATCCTTCTTGCGCTTTTCGCTTTCGGTATCGGCAAGGCGGCGCTGATGCCCTTCCACCGTTGGCTGCCCTCGGCCATGGTCGCGCCGACACCCGTGAGCGCGTTGCTTCATGCCGTTGCCGTCGTAAAGGGTGGCGTCTTCACGCTGCTAAAGGTCGGGATCTATATCTTTGGCACTGGTTATCTCTCGACGACCCACGCCTCTGTCTGGCTGTGTTGGCTCGCCGCTTTTACGCTCATCGCCTCCGCCGTCATTGCCATCACCAAGGATGACCTCAAGGCGCGGCTTGCCTATTCAACAATCAGCCAACTCGCTTACGTGACACTTGGCGTCGCGCTTGCCAACCAGATGGGCGTCATCGGCGGAACGATGCAAATGGTCATGCACGCCATGGCGAAAATCACCCTCTTCATGTGCGCGGGTGCAATCTATATCGCCGCCAACAAGACGCGCGTCAGCGAAATGACGGGCCTCGGGCGACAGATGCCCTTCACTTTCGCTGCCTTTCTGATCGCCTCGCTAAGCATTATCGGCCTGCCGCCCCTCGGCGGGGCTTGGAGTAAATGGTTCTTGCTGCTCGCCGCCGCGGATGCGCACCAGATCTCGATGATGGTTGTGCTCGCGATCGGTTCGCTGCTCAGCATCGCTTATCTGTTACCGATTTCTGGTCGAGCGTTATTCATGCCGTCGCGCGATCCGAGCGCACTTACCGGTATCCGCGAAGCACCTCTCCTTGTCGTCGTACCACTATGCGTAACCGCTTTGGGTTGCATCTTCCTCTTCGCCTTTGCCAGCGACATTTATGTTTTCCTCTTGCACGTCCAATTTCTTCCGCCGGAAGTCGCGCCATGACCAAAACTCTCTATGCCCTCGGCGCGCTCTGCCTCGCGCTCGCAGCCGCCGATTTGGTCTTCGACCGGCATGACGATATCGCCGTCGCGAACCTGCCGCTCTTATGGTGCGCCTTCGGCTTTGTTGCATATGTCGTCATCATCTTTGCGGCAAAGGCGCTTCGGCTCATCGCCCTGCGACCTGAGGATTATTACGGGCGCGAAGCTGTTGACGCTGAAGAGAACGAGGCGCGCGATGTCTGACATTCTCACGCCCGCGATCATCTATATATTGGGCGCGCTTATTGCCTTGCCCATTCGAAATCACACCTTGCGCGGCCTCGTTCTACTCGCGGTTCCGATTGCCGCGCTAGCCAGTTTTGTTGCTTTGCCCTATGCGACCTACACCGGCCTTTCATTTTTCGACCTGCGTCTCACCTTCATGCGCCTTGATGCGCTCTCCTATGTTTTCGCCCTGATCTTCTCGCTCGCCGCCTTCCTCTCCCTGCTTTACGCATGGCATGTTCGCGACAGGCTGGAACAGACCTCCACGCTTCTCTATGCCGGTGCAGCCATCGGCGCAGTTTTTGCCGCCGATCTCGTCACACTCTTCATTTTCTGGGAAGGCACGGCACTCGCTTCAACCTTTCTCATCTGGGCGCGCCGCACCGAAGGTTCCTATTCTACCGGTCTTCGTTACCTCGCGATTCAAATCGGCTCCGGTCTGTTGCTGCTCGCAGGCATCGTGCTGCACTATCAAGACACGGGCTCAATCGCCTTTGTGCAAATGGAGCTTGGCAGTCTTGCCACATGGCTGATCTTTCTTGCCTTCAGCATCAAATGCGCCTTTCCGTTGTTGAACAACTGGCTGCAAGATGCCTATCCCGCCGCGACGCCCACAGGCACGGTGACGCTCTCTGCCTTCACCACCAAGCTCGCGGTCTATGCGCTGGCGCGTGGTTTCGCGGGCACCGAATGTCTCATCTATATCGGCGCGGCGATGGCGGTGCTTCCCATCTTCCACGCCACCATAGAAAATAATCTTCGCCGCACGCTCGCCTATAGCCTCAACTCGCAACTCGGCTTCATGGTTGTCGGTATCGGCATCGGTACGCCCCTCGCCATCAACGGCGCGGTTGCACATGCTGCCGCCAGCACCGTCTATCAGGCGCTCCTTTTCATGGCCGTCGGCGCGGCGCTCTATCGCACGGGCAGCGATAAGGCTTCCGGGCTTGGCGGGTTGTTCCGCTCCATGCCTCTCACATTCGCCTTCTGTCTTGCGGGCGCTTTTTCGATTGCATCTCTGCCGCTCTTTTCCGGCTTCGTTGCCAAGAGCCTCGTTCTTTCGGCCGCGTCGGGTAGCGGATATTTTGCTGTCTGGATCGCACTGACTTTCGCCTCCGTCGGTGTCCTCGCACATACCGGGATCCGTATTCCCTATGTCATGTTCTTCGGACGTGACCGTGGGCTGAAGGTGAAAGAAGCGCCGCATCACATGCTCATTGCCATGGGGCTTGCCTCCGTCTTCTGTCTCGTCATAGGCGTATGGCCCGCGCCGCTCTATGCGCTGTTGCCCTATCCGGTCACGTATCAGCCCTACAGCATCGGCCATGTGCTGACCCAGCTTCAGCTTCTTGCCTTTGCTGGCCTTGCCTTCGCGCTGTTGATCCGCTTCGAGCTCAACCCCGTCGTTCTCCGCTCGATCACCCTCGATGTTGATTGGCTATACCGGCGTTTTCTGCCGGGCCTTGTCGCGCTCGTAGCGCAACAAATGCGGTATGCATGGCACGGGCTCACACGCGCGGGCCTCTATCGGCTGGGACGCGGGCTGGTCCTCGTCCATCGAGCCTATGGCCCCCAAGGCGCGATTGCCCGCACATGGCCGACGGGTTCCATGGTGCTTTGGATCGCGGCGCTGCTTGGCATAACCTTGTTCCTCGCTTACCTATAGAGCCACGGCCCGCCCACGAAGAGGAGACGCCTAAATGGAAATGTCCGGCGAGTATCGAATTCCGGCGCCGCGCGAAACCGTGTGGGCGGCTCTCAACGATGCGGAGGTTTTGCAAAAGACCATTCCGGGCGCCGAATCCGTCGTCAAGACATCGGACACCGAGTTCGAAGCCGTTGCAAAGGCGAAGGTCGGCCCCGTCAATGCCCGTTTTAAAGGCAAAGTCACCCTAACCGACATTGATGCGCCGAATGGCTACACGCTGACCGGCGAGGGTAATGGCGGCGCGGCGGGTTTCGCCAAGGGCACGGCCAGGGTCAATCTGGCCGACGACAATGGCGTGACGGTACTGACTTATAAGGTCAACGCCCAGATCGGCGGCAAGCTGGCGCAAATCGGCCAAAGGTTCATCGATAGCACGGCGTCAAAGCTCGCCGACGAGTTCTTCG
>CAZLLB010000127.1:0-9214 GCA_964560165.1 uncultured Parvibaculum sp.
GCGATTATCATTGGCGCGGGTTTTGCCGGTCTCTATATGCTTCATAAGCTGCGCGACGAGCTTGGGCTGTCGGCGCGGGTCATTGATGCGGCCGGCGGCGTTGGTGGTACATGGTACTGGAACCAATATCCGGGCGCGCGCTCCGATACGGAGAGCTTCGTCTATTGCTATTCCTTCTCCAAAGAGCTTTTGCAGGATTGGGAGTGGAGCGACCGGTATCCCCGGCAGCCGGAGATTTTGTCGTACCTCAATCACGTAGCGGATCGATTTGATCTGCGCCGGGATATTCAACTGGACACGCGTGTTGATGGAGCGACATTTGATGAAGCAGCGGGCCGCTGGCTCATCGAGACGGACGCGGGCGAGCGCATCTCTGCGAAATTTCTGATTACCGGCATCGGACTCTTCACCACTGGCTATGTGCCGGACATGAAGAGTCTCTCGTCGTTTCAGGGCGACTGGCATCACACCAGCGCATGGCCACATGAGCCTGTCGATTTCGCCGGCAAACGCGTCGGCGTTATCGGTACTGGATCGACAGGTGTGCAGGTTATCCCCGCTGTGGCGGCGCTGGCCAAGCACGTCACTGTATTTCAACGCACGCCACAATATAGCGTCCCCGCGCGTCATGGGCCCATGCCTGCCGATTTCATCAAGGGTGTGAAGTCGAACTACGATCAAATCTGGGACGATGTGCGCAAGTCGGCTGTCGCTTTCGGCTTTGAGGAAAGCAATGTCTCAGTACTGAGTGTCAGCGATGAGGAGCGCAATAGGGTTTATGAAGATGCCTGGGAGAAGGGCGGCGGTTTCCGTTTCATGTTTGCGACATTCAACGACATCGTGACGGACCAGCGGGCGAACGAGACGGCGCAAGCATTTATCCGCAAGAAGATCGGTGAGATCGTAAAAAATCCTGAAACAGCCAAGACGCTGATGCCGACAGATTTCTATGCCAAGCGCCCGCTTTGCGACACTGGCTATTATGAAGCCTATAACCGAGACAATGTAAGTCTTGTCGATATTCGCCACTCGCCGATCCGGGAGGCGACCGCCAATGGCCTGCGTACCGACGATAAGGAATATCCGCTCGACATCATCATTTTTGCTACGGGCTTTGACACTGTAACGGGCGTCTATTCGAAAATGGATATCCGTGGACGGAACGGCCTCTCGTTGCGCGATAAATGGGCCCATGGGCCGAGCAGCCGCTTTGGTATCGCCAATGCGGGATTCCCAAATATGTTCATGGTGCTCGGTCCTTGTGGTCCCTTCACCAACCTGCCGCCCACCATTGAGACTCAAGTCGAGTGGATTTCGGATTTCATCAAATACACGCTTGAGAAGAAAGTGGACGAGGTGGAACTCGATGCTGGCGCAGAGGTCGCCTGGGTTGATGATTGTCGCAACATCGCCGACCACACGCTGTTTCCGCAGGCGGAGTCATGGATCTACGGCGCCAACATCCCTGGAAAGCCGCGTTCGGTGATGTTCTACATGGCCGGTCTTGGTGCCTTCCGCCAAGCCTGTGCAGAAGTCGCCAATCAGGATTATGCGGGATTTACCAAACGCAGACTCCCTGCTCGCGCGGATTTGCCCCCCGCAACATAACCCGCGCCAGCAGGAGGCCCCCGGCTTGGTTTTTATAACCGGCTGGGGGTCTTGTGACGTCAGGAACTGGGCGTCGATCTGGTACTCACGACTAATCGAGCGAAGTCAGCGGGCGAGCGACGGTTTCGAGCGGTTTGCGCTCTGCCGCCACACCCCAGATGGCAGCGATGACGGCGGCGGCGATCATCAGCGCTGAGCCGAGGAGATAGCCCGCAAAGACATTGCCGCGCGATCCGGTTTCGATTAGCGCTCCGAAAACCGCAGGCCCCGCGACGCCGCCGAGCCCTGTGCCGATCGCATAAAAGATCGCGATGGCAATGGCGCGCATTTCGAGCGGGAAGGTTTCGCTCACTGTTAAATAGGCCGAGCTGGCCGCTGCCGAAGCGAAGAAGAAAATCACCATCCAGGCCGCTGTCTGGGTCGTCGCGGTGAGCCAGTCTTGGGCGAAGGCCCAGCCGCTGACGGTGAGCAAGATGCCCGATGCCGCATAGGTCATCGCGATCATCTTGCGGCGACCCAGCGTATCGAACAGCCGTCCGAGTAGCAGGGGCCCGAAGAAATTCCCGGCGGCGAAAGGCAGGATATACCAGCCAACATGCGATGCGGGCACGGCATAGAAATCCGTCAGCACCAGTGCATAAGTGAAAAAGATCGCGTTGTAGAAAAACGCCTGCGCCGTCATCAGGCTCAGACCCACCAGCGCGCGCGAGCGATGGTGGCGAAACAGCGTGTCAAAAACATCGCGAAAACTCGTGCGGCGATGGGCTGAGAAACGCATGACGGCGAGGTCGCCTTCAGGCAAGGCATGGCCGCGCGCCAGAAAACGCCCTTCGATTTCTGCGACCACGGCGTCGGCTTCTTCTGCGCGACCGTGGGTCACGAGCCAACGCGGGCTTTCGGGAATGAAGAGGCGCGTGATGAGGATCGGCAGGCCGAGGACTGCGCCGATCAGGAAGCAGGCGCGCCAACCAATGTCTGGTGCCAAGATTTCCGGTGACAGCAGCACGATGGAGCCCGCCGCGCCCAGCGCCGCACCAATCCAGAAGCTGCCATTGATGGCGAGGTCGGTATGACCGCGCATCCGTGCCGGGATCAGCTCCTGAATTGTCGAATTGATGGCGGCATATTCGCCACCGATGCCCGCGCCGGTCAGAAAGCGGAAAAGGGCAAAGCTCCAGACATTCCAGGAGAAGGCCGTCGCCATGGTCGCGCCGATATAGACAAAGAGCGTAACGAAGAAGAGCTTGCGTCGCCCGAAGCGGTCGGTTGCCCAGCCGAAGCCAAGAGCGCCGAGCACCGCGCCAATGAGATAGGCGCTGGCGACAAGGCCCACATCGGCATTGCTGAATTGTAGTACGGGGCTTTCCTTCAGCGCCCCCGCCACCGATCCAGCCAGCGTGACTTCGAGGCCGTCCAGAATCCAGGTGATGCCGAGCGCGAAGACGACAAGCGTATGAAAGCGTCCCCAAGGCAGGCGGTCGAGCCGTGCGGCCACTTTCGATTCGACGACATTGAGAGCTGTGTTTGCCATTCCCAGCCTCTATTCGCTCGGTGGCGCTAGTGCGCTGACGCGAAAATGAGAGGCCGATGGCGGTCGTTCGGCGCGCGGTCTTGGCCAGTTGCAATCACCGAACAGGGTTGCCGCGACGAGTGCCACGGCACCAGAGGCACTGGCTGCTGACAGGAGGTGAGCGTGCAAATCCATCTAAAGGTCAATGCACGAAAGCCCTGGTCGTTCCGCTTCGGTGAGCGGGGGCCAGTTCACTCGACGTTGATATGTGCCCAGATCCGCTCGTGAAGGTAGTACCAGATGAGCTTTGTCAGGATTTCCCCGAGGGCGATCGCACCTCCCACCATGGGTTTTCCCGTTACCAGCCAGGCGATCAGAAACGTGTCGATACTCGCGGTTAAGCGCCAGCTAATGGTTTTCAGAATGCTGCGCGTATTTGAGGAGCGAGCTTTGCCCTTCCAGACTTCCATTCGAGCTTCTTTCTGGTGATTGAAACAGGTGGTGACTCCGGCGCGATTCGAACGCGCGACCCCCAGATTAGGAATCTGGTGCTCTATCCAGCTGAGCTACGGAGCCCCGAATTTTGGCTTGGCGGCGGCCGAAACCTGCCTCTCGGAACGCGCACCCTACGTGAGCGATCGGTGTCTCGCAACGGTTCCAGACGGCTTTGCGCCTGTCTCGAAACAGGCCGTTTGGTGCGGTGAGGCAAGGGATTGTGCGGGCTGGAACAGGGAAATAACGCGGGTTTGCGTCGCCCGCCCATTGCGGCTCAGCCCTTGCTATAGCCGATGCGTGTGTCGGAATGATCTTTCTGTCTAGGCCGATACGCATAGCTGACTATTGAAAGGCGCGCATCATGTGGCTGAGGCACCCTAATCATCCTCTTTACGGTCCTTGTGATTTAGGTCAGAACAGAGCGGCGCTACACCTCGGGGTTGATGTGGGTTGTATGATTCGTAAAACACACCAAATGGTTGTATTCATATCAATGCTGCCCTGCGGTTTTTCGGCGTCATCGCATGGGTGCGACCGATGAAAATCCTGATCATTGGCGAACAGCCAATTTTTTGTGCGGGCCTCAAGAGCATCGTTTCGGATTTTGCCGGGCCGACTGAAATAAAGATGGCCGATGGTCCCGACGCCTTGCTGCGGACGGATCCGGGTGAAGCGGAATTGATCCTTGTCGAACTTGTCGGAGCGGGCACAGCCGAGCGCACCCATATTCTGCGCCGTCTGGCGATGAGCGCGAAAGTCATGGTTTTCAGTGATCGGGATTCTCCCGCTTTCATCCGCGAGATGATGGAGCTTGGCGTCAAAGGATTCATTCCCAAGGGTTTGGGCGTCAATCTCGTCCTCAATGCACTGAGCCTTGTCGAGATGGGCGGGCGGTATGTGCCTGATGCGTTGCTTGCCTCGCGGCCCGCAGGCTTTGCCGAAAGCCCTGAGGGCTTTATTTCCGGTGGGCCGGAAAAACTGACGCCGCGCCAGCGCGAAGTGCTGAGCGAACTCGGCAAGGGTCGCTCCAATCAAGAGATCGCCCGCGTTCTCGGCATCTCCGTGGCCACCGTGAAACTTCACGTCAACGCTATCCTGCAAGCGCTCGGTGTGCGCAATCGGACGGAAGCTGCGATCATTGCGCTGCGTTCGCACACGACTGCCCCGGCCAACTGAGCGTTTTGCATTTGGCGGTCCGTCGGCACGTCGTCGCTTTCACGCTCGCATTTGTCGCGCTTGCGGCTTTTTCGTCGGCGGCTCTGGCCTGCAAAGTGTCGCGTGGCGAAAGCGCCGTCGTCGCGGCAATGGCGGACGACGGAACACTGACGCTTGCGGATGGACGAAGCGTCAAGCTCGCGGGGATCGACTTGCTCGTGCGACCTGACGCGAGCGGTGCCGGGCTGATCGGCCAGCACGTCACGCTTCATTATGGCGTTACACGGATCGACCGCTATGGGCGGGCGCTGGCATTGGTTACGCTCGCAGACGGTCGTATCTTGCAGGAAAATCTGGTGGCGGCGGGGGCTGTGCGTGTCGCACCCTCGGGCGATATGGGTCTTTGCATCGGTGATTTTCTGACGTTGGAAGCGCAGGCCCGCGCCGCGCGCCTCGGGCTCTGGCGCAATGCCACCTATGCCATACGTCAGGCTGATGATGTAGCGGCGCTCAATCGGCTTGATGGCACTTATCAGCTTGTCGAAGGCGTGGTGCAGGGCGTGACGAAAGTTCGTGGCCGCATCTACATCAATTTCGGCGCGGACTGGCGCACTGACTTCACGGTGACAGTCGCGCCCGCGGAGGCTAAGCTTTTCACGGTTGGCGCATGGGGAAAACTTACCGGCGAGAATCCTGCTCTCGTCGGAGCGAAGGTCAGGGTGCGTGGGTTTCTCAGCCGCTATAACGGGCCTGGCATGACGATTGCCGTTCCGGAACAGATCGAGTTTCTGGACCGGAAGATGCCGGAGGAAAGCGGGAAGGCGGCGGATGAAGATGAACGAAATACGAAAAAACCGCGCCGCCAGACGGGTGCTGCGCGTCAGTAAGTTCGCGCTGTTCGGGCTTGCACTGGCGCTTGCCGGTTGCACGACCAATGCGGCTACCGGCAAATCGCAACTCGCCACGCTCATGTCGCCCAGTGATGAGGCACAGGCGGGAGCCGATGCGCATCCAAAAATCGTCGCAGCTTATGGCGGCATCTATAAAGACGAACGGGTCGGGCAATATGTGGCCAATGTCACGGCGCGTATCGGCAAGGCCTCCGATAGCCCGGGCATGAACTATCGCGTCACGGTGCTGAACAGCCCCGTTGTCAACGCCTTCGCGCTGCCGGGAGGATATGTCTATGTGACGCGCGGATTGCTGGCGCTGGTCGATGATGAGGCAGAGCTTGCGGGCGTGTTAGGCCACGAAATTGGGCACGTCATCGCACGGCATGGCGCGCAGCGCCAAACGGCGGCGCTCGGCGCGTCGGTGATCGGCGCAGTGCTTGGAGCGGTCGTCGGCAATCAAGCCGTCAATCAGGTTGTCGGTCTGGGTGGGCAGGGGTTGCTCGCGGGCTATTCGCGCGATCAGGAATATGAGGCCGATGCGCTCGGCGTACGCTACCTCGCCAAGGCCGGTTACGATCCTTATGCGCAAGCCGACTTTCTGGTGACGATGGAAGAGCAGAGCAAGCTTCAAGCGCTGGTCACGCGCCAGAAATATGAAGATACCGCCAATTGGCTGGCAAGCCACCCGGCCACGCCTGAGCGTGTCGCGGCGGCGCGGAAACAGGCCGCCAATACCGGGGCGATGCGGGGCGCGGGCGAGCGCGACAGAAATGTGCTGATGCGCGCCATTGACGGCATCATCTATGGTGACAGTCCTGAGCAAGGCATGGTTCGCGGCCGGACATTCGTGCATCCGGTGGAGCGCATCCGCTTTGAAGCGCCACCGCAATTCACCATCGTCAACGGTGCGGAAGCCGTTCTGGTTCAGGGGCCGGACAAGACGGTGGCAAAATTCGACAGCGGTGCCAAATCGCCGAGCGTTGATATCGGCACCTATCTCACGCGCGTCTGGGCGAGTGGTATTCCACTTTCACCGGTCGAACGCCTTACGGTCAATGGAATGCCTGCTGCCAGCGCGACGACGAAAATCGGCGCCTACAATGGGCGTCTGGTGGCGATTGAGGCCGAGCCCGGCAAGGTCTATCGTTTTCTGATGGGAACGATGCCGCAAACGGGCACGAAGCACGAGCGCGCGCTGCACGATCTTGTCATGAGCTTCAAGCGTCTGAGCGTGGCGGAAGCGCGCGCAATCAAGCCGCTGCATATCCGTGTGGTGGCCGCCAGACCCGGCGACACGGCTGCAACGCTTGCCGCGCGCATGGCCTATCCAGATTATCGCATCGAGCGCTTCCGCGCCTTGAACGGGCTTGAGGCGGGCGAAGCACTGAAAGCGGGAGCGCTCTTCAAGATCGTTGCCGAATAGAAAAAGGCCCGGCGCTGAGGCCGGGCCTTTCAATATGGGGTGCGTTACTGCGCGGCTGCTTGCGCGGCGACTTCGACCTCGGGCTCTTCCTTTGCCGCCGGCTTTTCGCTGCGGCCGGAACCACCCTGAAGGGCTGCTTCAACCTTCAGCACGGCTGCATCTTCGCCGATACGTTCGACAACGGCGACTTCGCGCGCCATACGATCGAGCGCGGCTTCATAGAGCTGGCGTTCGGAATAGGACTGCTCGGGCTGGCGCTCGGAGCGATAGAGGTCGCGGACCACTTCGGCGATCGAGATCAGGTCGCCGGAATTGATCTTGGCTTCATATTCCTGCGCACGGCGGCTCCACATGGTCCGCTTGATGCGCGCGCGACCGCGCAGTGTTTCGATGGCGTTATCGACAACACCGGCTTCCGACAGCTTGCGCATGCCGACCGCTTGCCACTTATGCGTCATCTTTTCCTTGTCGAAGTTGATGACGAAGAGCTCGAGCTTATGCCCGGCCACTTCCTGCTCCTCGACGTCGAGTATCTGGCCGACGCCATGGGCGGGATAGACGACATATTCCTTGGTCTTGAAGACCGAGCGGGGCGAAGGTTTTTTCTCTTCCTTACGCGGCTCGGGTTTGGCTTCGGTCTTGGCCTCGACCTTGGGAGCGGGCTTTACAGGCGCTGCTTCGGCCGCCTTATGGGCCTTGGGGGCCTCAGTCTTCTTCATATGAGCACTATTTACCTTCGACTCGACTTTAGGCTCCGGCTTCGCGGGATGCTTGGCCTCGGCTTTCGCATGGGGGGCAGATTTCGCCGGTGCGGCGGATTTCTTCTCGGGTGCCTTCGCCTTGGCCGTCGCCTTGATGGGCTCAAGCTTGGCCGCTGGCTTCAGTTTGGCGGCGGGCTTTGCCGCGACCTTCGCCTTGGCGGCCGGTTTGGCCGTGGCCTTGGCGGGTTTTACCGCAGCCGTCGCCGCTTTTGCCTTGGCTTTAGGCGCGGCGGACTTTGCTTTCGCGGTGGGTTTTGCAGGTGTTTTTGCGGCCTGCGGTTTGGTTTTCAGGACGGATTTCTGGGGCTTCTTCAATTTGCTCGCCATTGCCTTTCCTATACCCGATGGGACGGGAGGGGGTGTAACGCCCTCATAGTCCAAATTCGTGAATGCGGTGCGCATGACCGCCTCCGAAGCCACTCGAAAAGCCGAAACCGTCTCCCTATGGCGCTTTTTTCCGACGCCATCAGGGATTTTGGTCACCATCGACCTTTTGCATATTATCAGGCTCACTCGGCACGCAGGACGCCGGCGGGCTTCATTCACCATAAAGAACCCTTCAGGTCCTCAATGATTCTACCAAAAGCATAGAACGAAGGATCTGGCTCCTGGATTTGAGCGGCACTTTTCGTCGGTTCGCGCTTCTCGAGCCGCGAAGTCTCGGTCTTGAGATAATGTATCACAAAACGCCCCTTAAGGGAAGGCGTCACGCGCAAAAGCGATGTGAGGTCAGGGAGATAGATCGGAATATGACGGGTTCGGACCAAGGTTTGGGGCCGGTTCTGGCCCCTATAGCCTGCGGCGGAATGCCTCGATCAGTTCGGGGAAGGAACGGATTCGAGCCTCAGTCGCCTTCGCCCGGCTCGGCGCTGAAGAATTTCTCGAATTTGTCCGGGACGCCCTGCATATCATCGGCATCGTTCGGGGCTTCGCGCTTGATGGTGATATTGGGCCAGCGGACCGCATATTCGGCGTTCAGCTCCAGCCATTGATCAAGGCCGCTCTCGGTATCGGGTTTGATAGCTTCGGCGGGGCATTCGGGTTCGCAGACGCCGCAGTCGATACATTCGTCGGGATGGATGACGAGCATGTTTTCGCCTTCGTAGAAGCAGTCCACGGGGCAAACTTCGACGCAATCCATGTATTTGCAGCGAATGCAGGCGTCGGTCACAACATAGGTCATCAAACTCTCCCAGCCCTGAGGCTTGCTTGGGCCTCAGCGTAGATAAGGGCTTCGAGCGTCAAGCGCCAGACGGCTTGAGCCCGAGCCGGGCCAGGACACGCAAGCGCGCCTGACCGGATTCACGGTCGGGAACGTATATCAGGCCCGCGACGCGCCGCAACAGGTTGGCTTCGTAATCGTCGAGGA
>CAZLLB010000128.1:0-9137 GCA_964560165.1 uncultured Parvibaculum sp.
GGTGTATGTGCCCGAGGAATGGGGCGGCAAACTTCAGGCTAAGGAAGACATGGAAGAGACGATGCTCGACTTCTGCGAGCATTCGGCGGAGAACTCGCGGCTCTCCTGCCAGATCAAGATTTCGCCGGCGCTGGAGGGCATTCGCGTGACGATGCCGGAGAGCCAGCACTAAAAGCGACGGGTCCGGCGACGGACTTCTAGATGCCGCTCGCGTCCTGACGGCCGAGCGGCGTCATGTCGAGGAAGTTCGCGGTGGCGACCAGCGGCTCGACACCGCGCGCAAAAGCCGAATAGGTATGGAAGACCGCATCGCCATCACGCAGGAAAACGCTGACGCCGGGCGTTTCGCCATGTGTCGGAATGGGCGTGCCTCGCGCCGCATATTCCTCCGCCGTGCGGTAATTATATTCAACTGGCGTGATGTCGGCGTCCATCGATACGTGGAAATCGTAATTGAAATCGCTGCCGAAGGCCGAGGCCCAGGGCGAGGTCCAGCCGCGCTCGCGCTTACAGGCTTCGAGCTTGGGCAAAGGCGCGCGGGAGATCAACGTGTAGGTAATATCCTTGTCGTGGAAGAAATGCAGCGGCGGGCGATTGTCTTCAAAATGCGTGCAGCTCGGGCAGCCCTTCTCCCATGCGGGATCGAACATGAAGTGATAGGCCAGAAGCTGGCGGCGGCCTTCGAAAAGATCGAGAAGCGATTTTGGGCCAGACGGCGTTTCGAATGTATATGTCTTCTCTATACGAACCATTGGCAAGGCGCGGCGCGCGGCGGTGAGCGCATCGCGGGCACGGGTGAGGTCTTTTTCTTTTGCCAGAAGCGCCGTGCGGGCCGCGAGCCATTTTTCCTGAGATACGATTTTCGGCGGAAACGGGATTTTTGCACGCTCCATGATCGTCTCCTCGTCAGTGGTTGAGGGCCTGATGAGCCAGGGTGATGAAATCTTCCGCGAGCGCCGCGTCGTCGGGGCCGGTCATCATGCGCTGGGTGAGATAGAGCGCCGTCATGCCTGCGCGCGGATCGTTGCGCCATGCGGTGCCGAAGCCGCCATCCCAACCGTAAGTGCCGATGGAGGGACCGGAACCGTCGCGGTGCGTGAGGATGGAGACGCCGAAGCCCCAGCCGTTTGTGTCCCAAAAGCCGGGCGCGAAGGGCGACGCGGCTTTGAGAGCGGGCGTCAGGTGATCGCTTGTCATCTGATCGAGCGAGGCGCGTGAGAGAATGGGCGCGCCGCCGTTCAGCATCATGCGGGCAAAGGCGAGGTAGTCGTCGGCGGTGGAGAAGAGGCCGCTGCCGCCGCCGGGATTTTCGGCGTGACGACCGGCGGGCGAGATTTTCAGCGCACCTTCTGCATCACGCTCATATGCGGTGGCGAGGCGGGAGCGTTTTGCGGGCGACACGGAGAAGGCGGTGTCGGACATGCCGAGCGGCGCGAATATTCTTTCCGCGAGAAACCTGTCGAACGACATGCCCGAAGCGCGGGCGATGAGCACGGCGAGAATGTCGGAGCCGGTGTGATACATCCAGCGCGTGCCGGGCTGCTGCATCAAGGGGAGACGCGCGAAATTGGCGATCCACTCATCGGGCGAAAGTGGTGACGGATTGGGGCCGGGCATCAGGCCCGCATCAGCGACGAGCTTCTGGATCGGATAGGTGCCGGGCGGCGTCATGGTGAGGCCGAAGCCCTGTGTGAAGGTCAGAAGATCGCGCAGAGTGATGGCGCGGTTTAAGGGCACGGTGTCGGCGGGATCGCTATCGAGAGTGCGCAGGACTTTCTGATGGGCGAGTTCGGGAAGGAAGCGCGTGACCGGCTCGTCGAGAGAGAGCTTGCCTTCTTCGACGAGGATCATGGCGGCTGTGGCGGTGATCGGTTTGGTCAGCGAGGCGATGCGGAAGATCGTGTCGCGCCGCATCGGTGTGCGCGTGGCAAGATCGGCAAAGCCAAGCGTCTCAACATGCACATCAGGCCCACACGCGGCGAGAGCGACGATACCCGGCACCTCGCCCCGCGTGACGGCCGCGCTCAACATCTCGTGGATGCGGGCGATGCCGGATGCTGAAAAACCACGCGTCACGGGTGCGCCGGAGCGGGCGCGGCGTTTGCCAGCGGCGGGCCGGTGAATTCGGATTCGAGCGCGACCTGTATTTCGTCGCCGACGCCCATCTTGGTACCCGGCGCGGGGATGCCATAGGCGATGCCGAAATCGGAGCGCTTCAATGTGCCTTCGGCCGAGAAGCCGATGCGGCCATTGGGATCATAGGGATGGCCCGCATAGCCGCCGTTGAAGGTGGCGGCGAGCGTCAGCGGCTTGGTGACGCCGTGCAGCGTGAAATCGCCGGTGACGTTGGCGGTGTTGGGGCCGGTGAGTTCGATTTTGGTCGAGCGGAATGTGATCGTCGGATATTTGCCCGTGTCGAGCCATTGCGGCCCGCGCAGATCGGTGAGGAAGCCTGCGGGCGGCGACGGCACTTCGAGCGAATTCGGATCAACCGTGCCTTCGAAGACGGAGGCGGCGGGATTTTTCGGATCGAATTTCAACGTCGCGTCCAATGAGGTGAAGCGCGCCGTGTAGATCGAGAAGCCCAAATGATCGACGCGGAAGGTGAGGCTCGCATGGTGCTTGTCGAGCGTGTAATCGCCTGCGGGCGCGTCGGTGGCGACGGGCGCGGCTTGCGCTTTCTCGTCGCTTTGCTGGTCGCAAGCTGCGAGCGCGAAAAGCGCCAGGGCGGCCATGAGATATTTCATCTGGTTCTTCCTTTTGGTCAGTGACGGCTCAGCCCGGATAAAGCGCGAAGTAGGGTTCGGCTTCTTTCAAGGTGCGGGCATATGAGGGGCGAGTTTTCAGGCGGTCGAGATAGCGCGCCGCATGAGGATGGGCGGCGGCGAGCGGTATCAGCTTGTCGGCATAAAAGAGCGCGGGCGCGGCGGCGCAATCGGCGAGCGTGAAGGTTTCGCCGACAGCCCAGACGCGGTGCGCCATGTCGTGCTCTATGACGTCGAGGGCGGTGAGCAACATGGCGCGGGCTTCGGCGACGCCGTGGGGGTCTTTCGCGCCTTCGGGGCGCAGGATGTCGAAGATGTGTTTTTGCGAGGGATGCTGGACATAAAGATCGTAGAAGCGATCGGTGAGGCGTACCTGAAGCGCGAGATCGGGATCGGCCGGAATGAAGCGGGTCGCGCCGGGATAATGGTCTTGCAGATATTCGATGATGATCGAGGATTCGGGCAGCGTCACGTTTCGCGCGTCATCGTGCAACACGGGCATACGCGCGATGGGCCAGAGCGCCTTGCAGGCCGCCGCGCCTTCGGGGCTCATCAGATCGACCATAGCCTGCTTGAAGGGCGTGTCGTTTTCGTAAAATGCGATCAGAGCTTTGTGACAGAAGGACGAGAGCGGATGGGCATGGAGCGTGAGTGACATTGGCGGTGCTCCTCAGACGGCCTGGCTTTGGCGGGCGAGATGAGCTTCGAGATTGTCGAGAAGATCGCGCGTGCCTCTTTCGCGTGACCCCGCGTCGTCGTAACCGTCGAGAAAAACGCCCTGCTCGGTATAGATGAGCCGCGTGCCGCCATCTTCGGGTTTCAATTCGACGGTCGCAAGCGAGACGGAAATGCGCGTCTTGTCGAGATGCATATCGTAGGTCGAGACGATGCGCTCATTGGGCACGATGTCCTGAAAGCGCGCCGCGTAATAATGGACCGGGCCGCCCGCGGGGCCGCCGCTGACGCTCTCGACGCCGCCGATGCGGAAGTCGATCTGGTGGTTTGATTTCTGCCAATCGTCGGGGCCGCCGAACCAGCGGGCTTTTTCAGGCGTCGCCCAGGCGGCGAAGACGCGGGCGGGTGCGGCGGCATAGACACGCTCGATGACAAAGGTGGAATGGACGGCGGAACGAGGGCTCATGTTTGATCTCCTTCTATGTGTCGGAAGGGGCTGAGCGGCGATTTGTTAAGCATGTGCTTAAGTATTTCCGTGCAGGCCGAATTGTCAACGGGGGCTCTTTCTCTTTCAGATTGGCCCGTGCGGGTCAGTATCTGGTATCATCTTGCAACCAGTTGTATTCTAAAATCTGATGGTTCGGATTTGCAACCGGTTTTTGAGCTGTGGAGCGGCGATGAAGAGCGAGGCGAAAGATGAGCAGCGGTCGGGCTGTCCGATCAACCTGACGCTGGAAGTGTTGGGCGACAAATGGAGCCTGCTGATCCTTCGCGACATGATTTTTGGCGGGAAGCGACATTTCCGCGAGTTGCTGCGCTCGGAAGAAGGCATTTCGTCGAACATCCTGGCCGACCGGCTGAAGATGCTGATGGATAAAGGAATGCTCACCAAGGCGGCTGATCCCAGCCACAAGCAGAAGGCGATTTACAGCCTGACCGACAAGGCGATCGCGCTGGTGCCGGTGTTTGCGCATATAGGGGCCTGGGGGCGGCGCTATCTTGCCGTGAGCGAGGAACTGAGCATCCGGGCGCAGGTGCTGGAAGAAGGCGGGCCTGCCATGTGGGCGCAATTCATGGATGAGTTGCGCGAGGCGCATCTCGGCATACCGGCACCCAAGCGGGGAGCGACGGTCGCCGAGATGCTACAGGCGGCCTATGAGGGGGTGGTGGCGCGCCTGCGGGGGTAACGCTGTCAGGCCGCGTGGAGGCCGGTCTTATCCTCGGCCATGGCGGGTTCCGCCCCGCGCTCATGGAGGTGAGCGGCGGGCGTGCGATCAATCAGTAGGCTGAGCAATTCGGGACGGCTGTAATGGCCGCGTGAATCCATCTTGCGCTTGCGCTCATGGATCAGGGTGAAATCGAGATCGGCGATCACTTCGCCTTCGCCCGAGCGCAGAGGCTCGCCCAGATATTCTCCCGATGGCGTGACGATGGCGGTGAAGCAACCGCTGGAAATGGGGCCGATGGGGCCGCCTGTATCCGCCATTATGCGGGCCTGCTGATCGGCATCGAGCCAGGCGGTGGCATTGACGACGAAACAGGCGGACTCCAATGCGTGCTGGCGGATGCTGACCGACATTTGCTCGGAGAAGAGATCGCCAGCGAAGGAGCCGGGATACATGGCGGAATGGATCTCTTCGCCATCGGCCATCAGCGCGTAGCGGGCGAGCGGGTTGTAATGTTCCCAGCAGGCAAGCTGGCCGATGCGCCCCACCGCGCTATCGACGGCGCGCAGGCCCGAGCCATCGCCCTGCCCCCAGATCATGCGCTCGTGATAGGTGGGCAAAATCTTGCGTCGGCGCTGGATCAGCGCGCCATCGGCATCGAAGAGCAACTGGGTATTGTAGAGCGTTGCGCCGTCGCGCTCGTTGACGCCGATGGAGACGACCATGCCCGCCTGCCTGCACGCATCGCCGATGGCGAGCGTGGTGGCGGACGGCACGGTGACGGATTGCTCAAGCAGGCGCAGATGCTCGGCGCCCATCGCGTAGGGTGCCTGAAGCAGAGCAAAATAGGGGTAATACGGAATAATCGTTTCGGGGAAGGTGGCGAACTGTACGCCCTTGCGGCCAAGCTCGAGGATTTTCTGCACCACCTTTTCCACCGTGCCTTCGCGGCTATAGAGCACGGGGCTTATCTGGACGGCGGCGGCTTTGATGACAGTCATTTGCGTGTTCCTATTATTGTATATGCAACATATGAGATGAGAAGCGACTTTCTGGAATGAGGTTCAGGCGGCTTGCGGAGGAAGCTCGTCGGCGATGTGCATGACGGCGGCGACGCCCGTCTTGCCGAGAACGAGCCGCGCCTCGACTTGCGCCGCGCGCCAGGCGGGCGCTGCCTTGTGCAGCAGATCCTTGCCAGCTTTGGTCAGCACGAGCGGCCTGCCGCGCCCGGTTGCGGGATCGCGGATTTCCTCCACCCAGCCTTGCGAGAGAATGAGTTGAAGATTGCGCGTGAGCGTCGATCGATCCTGATGATTTTGGCGGCCGATTTCAGCGCGGCTGGCGGGCCCGAGCCGCGATATGACGACGAGAAGCGTGAACTGGGGCGAATTGATGCCGAAAGGCCGGAGCGCCTGATCATAGATGGCGGTGAGGACGCGGGCGATGCGGCGCGTCCGCGTGAGAAGGCAGTTGCCGCTTATCTCTGCGATCACATCGGCCATGAGGCGTCTCCCTTCGAGTTACCCGGTCTATATGATGTATATACAACATTTGTCAAGGTGAGCGGCGGACCGGGCGGGTGCGGCTTACGGGCCCGCTTGACGGCGGCGATGGCGGCGCGCCATATTCAGCCGCGATGTATTTAACTCACTGGTTTTATATAAATGACGACTGACCATCTCAGCGCCAAATTCTCGGCGCTTGCCGATCCGACGCGACGCGCCATTCTGGCGCGGCTGGCGCTGGGAGACGCATCGGTGACGGAGCTTGCCGAGCCATTCACGATGAGCCTGCCCGCCGTGTCCAAGCATCTGAAAGTGCTGGAGCGCGCAGGGCTGATCGCGCGCGGGCGGGAAGCGCAATGGCGACCGGCGCGGATCGAACCAGAGGCGCTGAAAGAGGTCGATGTATGGCTTGAGGACTATCGCCGTATGTGGAATGCGCGGCTCGACCGGCTGGAGGACTACTTGCAGAATTTGCAAGCCGCAGACGAACCGAAGGCGAAGCCCAAAGCGCGAGCCGGAGCGAAGCGGGTTGCGAAAAAAACGGGAGCGAAACGTGGCCGCAAATCCTAGCGTCAACGCGACGGCGACAGGCGGAGAGATTTATCTCAAGCGCCTGCTGAAAGCACCGCGCGAACTCGTCTTCAAGGCATGGACGATGCCGGAGCACCTGGTGCACTGGTTCGGGCCTGATGATTTCACGGTGAGCGGCGTCGAGATCGATCTGCGCGAAGGCGGCAAATGGCGCATCGGCATTCGCTCACCCGAAGGCCAGGACTATTGGATGCATGGCGTTTATCGCGAGGTGACGCCGCCGCAGAAACTCGTTTTCACGCATATCTGGGAAGAGGGACACAGCTCGCCCGACCACGAGACGCTGGTGACGATCACGCTGAGCGAGCGCGACGGGCAAACCGCTCTCAGCTTCCACAAGGCGGTGCTGAAGGATTTTGTCGAGCGCGAAGCGCAAACGGCTGGATGGAGCCAGTGCCTCAACCGTCTCGATAATTATATGACCGGGATCAACGCATAGACGTAAAGAGGGATGGCCGGAATGAAAACCATCACCATCACGCGCACCTATGACGCGCCGCGCGAGCTGGTGTTCAAGGCCTGGCTTCAGCCGGAACATATCGTGCAGTGGTATCACGCGGGCGGCGGGTGGACGACGCCCTATGCGGAATCGGATGCGAAGGCAGGCGGCGCGCTCCGCATCGGTTTTGCTTCGCCTGACGGGAAGCAAAGTTTCGATCTCGAGGGCCGGTATGACGAGATCATACCCTCGTCACGCATTGCCTACACCATGGCCGATGGGCGGCCGGTCACAATCGATCTTGAGGAGAGCGGCGGCAGGACCAGGCTGACGCTGGTGCTGGCGCTTGAAGACACCAACAGTGCCGAACAGCAGCGCGACGGCTGGACAGAGATGCTGGTCAATCTGGAAACCTATCTCGCCCGTTTCTGACGGGCCTCACGCAGGAGGACATGATGCAGTTTACGCCCTACCTGAATTTCAACGGCAAATGCCGGGAAGCCTTCGCCTATTACCAGAAACATCTGGGCGGCGAAATTCCGATGACCATGACTTATGGCGAGACGCCGGGCGAGCCGGACCCCGCCTTCACCGATGAGACGCGCAAGCTCATTGCGCATACGCGGCTCGTCATCGGCGATTTTGCGCTCATGGGATCAGATAATCCGCCGACCATGCAATCGTCGATGGTGAACGAGGTCGTTACCATTTCTTATGCCGCGCCCAATGCGGCGGAAGCCGAGCGCGTCTTCAAGGCGCTGAGCGACAAGGGCGAGGTGCGGATGCCGTTGCAACAGACATTCTTTGCCCATCGCTTCGGCATGGCGATCGACCAGTTCGGCATCAGATGGATGGTCAATTGCGAAACCGCTTCCTGAGGAGATCATCATGCTGAAGACCGCTCTGCTCGTCATCGGCGGCGTTGTCGTCGTCTCTGTCGGCGTCATCCTCGTGCTCGCGGCGCTGAAGCCGGATACGTTCCGCGTCGAGCGTTCGGTGACGATCGATGCGCCACCGGAGAAAATCCTTCCGCTGGTCGATAATTACCGCGCATGGACGAAATGGTCGCCTTACGAGTTCGATCCGGCAATGAAGCGCAGCTATAGCGGCGCGGAAAGCGGCAAGGGCTCTATCTATGAATGGGACGGCAAGGGCGTCGGCAGCGGGCGTATGGAGACGCTGGAGGCATCGCCTTCGCGTGTTCTGATCAAGCTCGACTTCTTCAAACCGTTCGAGGCGAGCAACAAGGCCGCCTTCACCTTCACGCCGCAGGGCGCAGCGACGAAAGTGACATGGTCGATGGAAGGGCCGATGACGTTTCTGCCCAAGATCATGCATGTCGTCATCAATATGGACAGGATGGTCGGCGGACAATTCGACGAAGGACTGGCAAAGCTGAAGGCGCTGGCGGAGGGATAGGCACTTACTCCGGCAGGGGCACAAAGTCGTCGTGATCGAGGTCGGGGAGCTTCATGCGACCGGCGCGCCAATCGGCTTTTGCCTGCTCGATGCGCTCCTTCGATGAGGAAACGAAATTCCAGTCGATGAAACGCGGGCCGACAGGATCGCCGCCCAGCAGCATGACGGTCGATGGGGTGAGCGCCTTGACGGTGGGCGCATCGCCCGCGCCGAAGACGGCCATGCGGCCTGCGCCCAACGTCTGGCCTTCGGTCTCGACGGAACCTGCCACCACATAGGCGGCGCGCTCGGGATAATCGCGCGGGAGTTCGAGGGTTGTGCCGGTTTGCATTTCGCAATGGGCATAGAACATCGGCGAATGGGTTTTGACGCGCGACTCCAGACCGAAGGCGCGGCCTGCGATGAGGCGGAGCGAGATATTCTTCGCGTCATGGGTCGGCAGATCGCAGACGCCGTAATGGGTGAAGCTCGGATCGCCCTCCTCCTGCCCATCGGGCAAGGCAACCCAGGACTGGATGCCGTGGACCATATCGCCGACCGCGCGGGCATGCTCGAGGCGCTCGGAATGGGTGATGCC
>CAZLLB010000129.1:0-9125 GCA_964560165.1 uncultured Parvibaculum sp.
GTTCAGGCCGTCAGGGCGATCCGGGCCGCTCGAAATTCTTCCTCTCCCTTGATGACGATCTGATGCGCATTTTCGGCACCGACCGCATGGAAGGCGTGCTGCAAAAGCTCGGCCTTCAGGAGGGCGAGGCGATCATTCACCCCTGGATCAACAGGGCGCTGGAAAAAGCCCAGCAGAAGGTCGAAGCGCGCAACTTCGACATGCGCAAGAACGTGCTGAAATACGACGACGTGATGAACGATCAGCGCCGCGTGATCTTCGATCAGCGCGTCGATCTGATGAATGCCCCCGATGTTGCCGATACCGTCTTCGATATGCGCCGTCAGGTCATCGACGGCCTCGTCGCCGAACATATCCCCGAGCGCGGCTATGCCGAGCAATGGGACGTGGTTGGCCTGAAGGAAGCAGTCTCGGAGACGCTCGGCCTCGATCTGCCGATCGATGAATGGGCAGCCGAAGAAGGCATTGCGGATGAGGAAATCCGCGAACGCCTCTACGACGAAGCCGATCGCGTCATGGCGGCAAAGGCCGCCCAGTCCGGCCCCGAGCTGATGCGTCAGGTCGAAAAGGCCATCCTCCTTCAGACGCTAGACCATCATTGGCGCGAACATCTGATGATGCTCGATTATCTGCGTCAGGCCGTCGGCCTGCGCGGCTATGGCCAGCGCGATCCGCTGAACGAATACAAATCGGAAGCCTTCACCCTCTTTGAAGGCCTGCTGACACGCCTGCGTGAAGACGTGACGCGCCAGTTGATGAATGCGCAATTCGTCAACGAAGCGCCGCGCCTCGAAGAAACGCCGCTGCCCCAGATGCACGCCCATCACCTCGATCCCGATACCGGCGAGGATATGTCCGGCGGCGGCACCGCGGTTCTGAGCCGCCCGGTGCGCAACGATCCCGGCGTTGACCTCAACCCCAGGGACCCCAACACATGGGGCAAGGTCTCGCGCAACGCCGCCTGCCCTTGCGGCTCGGGCAAGAAATACAAGCATTGCCACGGCACATTGACGGCCTGACGCAAAGCTCGGCACCCGGACAAAAGAAAACGCCCGCCTCTGTTTCCAGAAGCGGGCGTTTTTATTTGTGAAAGCCTCAGGCTTCGTGCGCCGCAAGCTTGGCGAGGTCTTCCTTATAGGTCTGCCCTGCCCAGTAATAGTGGACCGCCGCCCACACGCCGATGAAAGACGTGAGAAACAACGCCCAGCGCAGGCTTTCGACGCCGAAGCGTGGCTCCAGCAAGTCGCTGATGAAGCCGACCGTCAGCGGCCCAAAGCCGAGCGCGATGAAGTTCAGCACAAACAGCATGACGGCAGAGGCAAGCGCCCGCATATGCAGCGGCGTCAGACTCTGGATCATGGCAAAGCTCGGCCCGAGATAGAAAGCCCCCAGCACCGATGAGAGAACATAGATCGGCACCATGATGTTGAGATCGGACGACATGTAGAAAACGATGAAAAGCGGCATGCCGAGAATTTTCGCCACCGCCACGATCCAGGCATTCCAGCGTAGGTCTTTGCGCGCCATCCGGTCGGCGAGAAAGCCGCCAAGCAAGGCCCCGAAGCCGCCGACGAAGCCCGCCGTCAACCCGAAGATGAGCCCGATCTGCTGCGCGCCCATACCTAGGCTGCGGCTGAAAAATGACGGCCCGAAAATAAGCCCGCCATAACCCACAAAAGACACCAGCGTCAGACCGATGATGATGTGTCGCGCCGAGTGCGTCTGCCAGAGATGGACGAAGACCTTCCACAAGCCGACCAGGTAAACCTTCAGCAAATTGGCCGTCTCGCCGTGTCCGAGCGGCGGTTTCATCTGGCCTTCGGGTATCCCATCAGCCTGACCGCGCACCGGCTCCTTGAGCGTAAAGCGCACCAGCGCCGCAATGATGAGCCCCGGCAGACCGACGACGAAGAACGTCGCGCGCCAGCCATAATGCTGCACCACATAGCCGCCAAGCACGAGGCCGATCATCGCACCGGCATAAACGCCAACCGAATAGAAGGCCATCGCCGTCGAGCGCTGTTCCTTGGGATAAAGATCAGAGATCATCGAATGCGACGGCGGGGAGGACCCCGCCTCGCCGATACCTACACCGATGCGCGCCGCAAGCAGGTGCGAGAAACTGCCCGCCATGCCGCAGGCCGCCGTCATGCCGCTCCAGATCGTGACGGCCAGCGCGATGATATTGCGCCGATTGCCGCGATCGGCCCACATGGCGATGGGCACACCCAGCGCCGCGTAGAAACAGACAAAGACCAGCCCCGACATCAGGCCAAGCAGCGTAACGCTGACATTGAAGGTTGCCTTGATCGACGGCATCAAAATATTGACGATGCCCCGATCCACATGGCTCGACGTATAGGCGAGCGTCAGAATGATAAGCGCATAGTGGCGTTTGAACAGCGAGCCCTGTCGCTGGCCCGCCGGTGCCAGCGCATCGACCGTCTCTTGAGCCATTGTCCCTCCCCGGGGGTATTTCTGAGTTGTTTTTTCTCACCTTAAAGAGACGACGCCCCTGCGGCAATCGCCGCCTTGTTGCGACATGTTTCGACCCTGCCATAATGCGCGCCACAAATACGCTGTTATCGCAGGAGATCGTCATGGCGGCCCCCCTCCCTTTCAAGATCGACATTCCGCAATCGACACTCGACGCCATCGCCACGAAGGTCCGCGCCTATGAATGGCACGAAATGCCCGAGATCGCCGAGGGTGGCGACCGCTGGGCCTATGGAGCCGACATGCTCTATATGCGCGAGCTCTGCGACTACTGGCTCTCTACATATGACTGGCGCAAGGCTGAAGCGAACCTGAACCGTTTTCCCCAGTTCAAGGTGACCATAGACGCGCAGGAAATTCACTTCATTCATGTGAAGGGTTCAGGTGCCAATCCGCAAACCCTGTTGCTGACGCATGGCTGGCCGGGCTCGGTATTTGAATTCTTCGACGTGATCGAGCCGCTGGCGCATCCCGAAAAATTCGGCGGCAATGCCGAGGATGGCGTCAATCTCGTCGTCCCTTCGCTGCCGGGCTATGGATTCTCCGGCAAACCGAAGAAGCCCATTGGTCCCCGCGGCACGGCGGCGCTCTGGGACAAGCTGATGCGCGAAGTGCTCGGCTATAAGGAATACATCGCCCAGGGCGGCGATTGGGGCGCTGTCGTTACCGGCAATATCGGCCTCTCGCACAGCCTCGCCAAAGGCGGCGGCTGCAAGGCGATCCACATGAACATGTGGGGCATTCGCCCCGCCCTGATGCCCGAAACCGACGCCGAAAAACAATGGGCCGCAGGTGCCGCCATGACCTTCGAGCTTGAGGGTGCCTATCTGCGTTTGCAGATGACGAAGCCACAAACGCTTTCCTACGGCATGATGGACAGCCCCGTCGGCGCCGCCGCCTGGATCGTTGAAAAATTCAACGGCTGGTCAGACAAGCGCGGACCCGATGGCAAGGAGCATATCGAGAACGCCTTTACCAAGGATCAGCTTCTCACCTCCGTCATGATCTATCTCGTCACCCGAACCTTCAACACCGCCACGTGGTTCTATCGCGGCTTGTTCGAGGAAGGCGGCAATGGCATGGCCCCCGGCGAAAAGATCGAAGTCCCGACAGGCATCGCAAATTTCCCGAAGGAATTTCTCACCTTCCCGCCGCGCAGCATGGTGGAGAAAGCCTGCAACGTCACCCGCTGGACCGACTTCGACCATGGCGGCCATTTCGCCGCGCTGGAAACCGGCACCGTCTTCGCCGATGACGTTCGCGCTTTCGCAAGAGCCGTCAAATGAGCCGTCCGACAGTTCCCGCCGATCCGTTCAAGATCCACGTCTCCGATGGCGAGATCGAAGACCTGAAGCGCCGCTTGCGCGCCACGCGCCTGCCCAACGAACCGCAAGGCAACGAACATTGGAACTACGGCACCAGCCTTCCCTATATTGAAAAGCTCATCGAAGTCTGGCGCGATGATTTCGATTGGCGCAAGGCCGAAGCAAACCTCAATCGCTTCCCTCAATACCGCGCGACACTCACCGGCGAGAATGGCGAGGATCACGAGGTTCATTTCATCTATGAGAAAGGCTCAGGCACCAATGCCGTGCCGCTGATCCTGACGCATGGCTGGCCGTCCACCTTCCGCGAATTCCTCGATGTCGTGGACCCGCTGGCGCACCCCGAGAAATACGGTCGCCAAGGCCCCGCCTTCGACGTCATCGTGCCCTCGCTGGTCGGCTACGGCTTTTCATCAAAGCCGCGCATCCCTGTCGGTCCCGCCGTCATTGCAGATCTCTGGCATCGCCTGATGACAGACGTGCTGGGCTACGAAAAATATGCGGCACAAGCAGGCGATTGGGGCAGCTTCGTCACCTCGCGCCTCGCGCTTCAGCATGGCTCCAGCCTGCTCGCCATTCACCTGACCATGCTGCCGCTGCGGCCTTACATCAAACACCCGAGCCAACCGCCCGTCAGCGCGGAAGAAGGCAAATGGATCAAAGAAATGCAAGCCTGGTGGCGGCAGGAAGAAGGCTACCGCTCGATCCAATCCACAAAGCCGATGGCCCTCGCCTTCGCACTGATGGACAGCCCGGCAGGCCTCGCGGGCTGGCTCGCCGACAAATATTACCGCCTCGGCGACACCGATAAATCCGACACGATGGATGGCATGATCGCACGCTTCCCCTTCGAAACGATCCTGACGCAACTTTCCATCTACTGGTTCACCGGCACGATCAACAGCGCCAATACGCTCTACAAGGCCGGTCCCGCCGAAGGCTCGGGCGCGTTGAAGCCCGGCGAAAAAGTCACCGTGCCTACCGCCTATTCCGAATATCAGATGGACACGCTACCGCTGACGCCGCGCTCATGGGCCGAGCGCAGCTACAACATCGCCCGCTGGCGCATCATGGAAAAGGGCGGCCATTTCGCGGCGATGGAAGAGCCTGAGCTATTCGCTGACGACGTGCGCAACGCTTTCGCCGAAATGCTCTGACGCGCGGGGAGCGAGATTGATACGCTTACGGATTATTCAGCGCCACTCCGGCGTCCCGGCACCCAGATCGATCCACCGCGTATCCTCGAAATCGAGGAGCTGATAGCCGCCATCGCCAAAGCCAACAATGTCGATCGTTCCGAAATAGCTGAGGATCATCGCATGGCCGGACGCCGCATGACGCATCGGCAAGGTCACCGCCTCGACGCGAGTAATCACACCGTCGGCATGACGCATCCGCAGAATATTACGCCGTCCGCAAGGCAGGCTCGTCTGCGCTTCAATCAGTCGAATATAAGACCGCCGCGCTTCAGTCGATTGCATTTCGAGATAGTTGCAACCCGTCGGATCAAAACCGAGCGCCTCGCGCACATCCCTCCCCGCGAGCCCGACCTCGATCCGCTCCGGCGAAAAAATCTCGAGAATGGTCAGCATCGGCATCAGCGCGGAAATAGCCGCCGGATCAAGAGCGGCGCGGTCGGGGATCAGGCCTTCCTTGGGCAGGCTATCCCAATGAATAAAAAGTTGCCGGGCTCCGGCCGAGTGCAATGAAGCATGGCTCATGGAGGTTCCCTCGTCGCGTCTGATCTAGGGATGAACCCGATTCATAACCCGTCTTATGGAAAGATCGAACACAATGGCGCGATTGTCTATCCAGCCCGTCTGAAATCTTAAGCGATCCCGACGCGGCCCATCGCAAGGAACTTCTCGCGGCGTCGATGCCTCAGCGTCTGGGCGTCGAGCTTGTCCAGACCGCGCAGCTCTTCCTCGATCGCATCGCCGGTCTCCTTCACCATCTGCGCGCGCTCACGATGCGCTCCGCCGACAGGCTCAGGCAGAATACGGTCGATAACGCCAAGCTGGTGCAAATTCTGCGCGGTGATTTTCAGCGCCGTCGCCATGTCCTGCGCCTTGTCGGCCGAACGCCAAAGAATAGAGGCGCCCGCTTCCGGCGAGATAACGCTGTAAACCGCATGTTCGAGCATCAGCACACGGTTTCCGGTCGCAAGCGCCACCGCGCCGCCCGAGCCGCCTTCGCCGATGATGACAGAGACAAGCGGCACACCAAGGCCGAGGCAGCAATCGGTCGAGCGCGCAATCGCTTCGGCCTGTCCGCGCTCCTCGCCGCCAATGCCGGGATAAGCGCCCGCGGTATCGACAAGCGTGATGACGGGAATTTCGAAACGCTCGGCAAGCTGCATCAGCCGCACGGCCTTGCGATAGCCCTCCGGCGTCGCCATGCCGAAATTGTGCTTCATGCGCGTCTGGGTGTCCGAGCCCTTCTCATGGCCGATGACCATGACCGAGCGCCCGCGAAAGCGCCCAAGCCCGCCGACAATCGCCTGATCCTCGCCAAAGACGCGGTCGCCCGCCAGCGGGGTGAAATCGTCAATCAGCCGTTCAACGTAATCGACAAAATGCGGTCGGCGCGGATGCCGTGCCACCTGCAATTTCTGCCAGGGCGTCAGGGCTGAATAGGTTTCCTGAAGAAGCTGGGCGGCCTTTTGCTCCAGCTTGGTCACCTCGTCGGCGACGCTGATACCGGAATCCTTCGAGGCCAGCAGCTTTAGCTCCTGAACCTTGCCTTCCAGTTCCGCAATTGGCTTCTCAAAGTCGAGATATGTATGCATCGCGCTCAGGAACTGAGGCCCTTTCAACGTCGAAAAAGCTGACGGGCGTCTGGGGCCCTTTTTCCCTGATTTGCTCAGGAATTGGCCGGCACACTGGCGTCTGAGTGGCCCCTTGTCAACCGCCCGGACTGGATTTGGGACAGGTTCCGCCCGCCGTAGCGTCAGCTTTCCCACCCCCCGGCCCGCCATCAGGAACCATCAAAACACCTGTCACAATCGCCGCCCCCCCTGCGTCTGTCTTGCAGGACGGCGCGCCTCCGCGCCCGCCCGAACCCGCATCAAGCGATCAGGAGCCCGCCATGACCATCAGCCAAACCGCCGCCGCGCCGCGCCATATCCTCCTGAAGCGCACCATTCTCGGCCTTCTGGCGCTCTTCCTCCTGGGAAACGCGCTTTTCATGCTCTCAAACCCGCTCGGCTGGTATGGCGCCGTCGCTGGCGTCCCCGACACTGGCCCCTTCAACCCGCATTTCGTCCGCGACATCGGTGTCGCCTATCTCACCATCGCCATCCTCACTGCTGCCGCCATGCGCTGGCTCCGCCACGCTTTCCTGCTGATGAGCGCGGTCACGCTCTATCTCGGCCTCCACGTCCTGCTTCACATCTGGGATGTGGCCGCGGGTCGTTTAGCCCCCGACCATCTCCTCATCGATTTTCCCGGCGTCGCTGGCCCCACGATCATCGCTGCCGCGCTCGTCTATTGGCTGCGCACCGATCGCGCCTGATCCATCACCGGAAAGGAATTTCCCATGTTGAAACCATTGCTCGAACGCATGTTCCGCAAGCAGGAACAGGTCACAGGCGAGAGCGCCGATTTCGTTCGCGATATGTATGAGGGAGCGCCCGGCGGCTTCTGGCGCTTTGCGCTCTTCACGCCCATGTCGCATTACCGCAAGGTCTTGCCCAAGGAAGCCTATGCGGTAGCCAAAATCGCCGCCGGCCATTCCGAAGATTGCGGCCCCTGCCTGCAAACCTGCGTCAATCTCGGCCTCGCCGCTGGTGTCGCGCCCGAGATCATCCGCGCCGCCGTCACCGGCGACACGCGCGCCATGGACGAGCACACCCGTACCGCTTTCGAATTTGCACAAGCTGTCTGCGCTCACGACATCCGCAGCGAAGAGTTGCGCCCGCTGATCGAGCAATGGTGGGGCAAGGCTGGCACCGTCGAGCTGGCGCTGGTCATCGCCTCATCGCGCCTTTACCCGATGGTCAAACGCGCCCTTGGCCACGGGCAGGCCTGCCTGCGCGTCACCATCGGCAGCGAAACGGTGCAAGCCCCTCTCGCCACACGCAACGCCGCATAATGGAGTAAAGTCGAGCCACCATGCCCGAGACAGCCTCAGATACGGCGGAAGTTATTTTCGCGCGCCACCGCGCCCGCATCTTCGCCGTCGCTTACCGCCTCACCGGCACGGTCAGCGATGCAGAGGATATCGTGCAGGAAACATGGCTGCGCTGGAGCGGCATCGACGTCTCCGATATTCGCTTGCCTGAGGCTTGGCTCACCACCGCTGCCGGACGCCTCGGCCTAGATCACCTGCGCCGCAGCAAGGCGCGTCGTGAAACCTATATCGGGCCCTGGCTGCCCGAGCCCATTGTCGAGGCGGCAAGCGACATGCACCAGGCGACACCGGAAGAAAACATTTCGCTCGCCGACGACATTTCAATGGCGCTGCTGCATATGCTTGAACGCCTCGCGCCGGAAGAGCGCGCCGCCTTCCTGCTGCATGAAGCCTTCGACTATGACTATGGCGAACTCTCGACCCTTCTCGGCAAATCGGAAGCCGCCTGCCGCCAGATCGTCAGCCGCGCGCGCCGCCGTGTCGCCGCTGAGCGGCCCCGCTTTAACGCCGACCGGCGCGACCATGAGCGCCTTGCCGCCGCCTTCGCCAATGCACTGGCGCTCGAAGACCCCAAGGCACTTCTATCCTGCTTCCGCGAAGATGCCGTTTTCTATTCCGATGGCGGCGGCAAGGCTGCGGCGGCGCTGAACCCGCTCCATACCGCCGATCACATCGCGCGCTTCTTCACCGGCATTCAGAAGAAATATGCGCTGCCCCTCGACCCCATGCTGATCACCGTCAATGACGGGCCGGGCTTCGCCCTGCTGCATGAAGGCCAGATGCACTCGATCATGATCGTTGACATCAAGGACCGCCAGATCGCCACCGTCTATATGATCCGCAACCCCGACAAACTCGCCCGCGCCTCAAAGGTGCTGGGGTTTCCGCTATATCCGGCCTAGTCCGCCGCCCGCCTCCCATATGGAGAGGAAATCCTCAGGCAAACTTCTCGCGCGGCACCAGCCGCACGGTCGATGTCGCCTTCGCCAGCACCGCGCCCGCCGCATCCGTCAAACGGCCTTCGAGGAAAACCGTCGAGCGGCCCTTCTGCTCGATCCAGGCTTCCGCCGTGACGAGCCCCGGCGCGGCAGGCTTGAAAAAACTCACCTTGATCTCAAGCGTCATCGGCACAAAGGCAAAGCCCGTCGCCGCCATCGTCGCATGCGCCATCGC
>CAZLLB010000130.1:0-9120 GCA_964560165.1 uncultured Parvibaculum sp.
GGCATGTCGTCATCTCGGCATAGCCTTCATTCGGACGGTTGCCGATGCGGAACCAACCGCCGATCTTTTTAATCGGATCGAACATGTTGAAATACATGCTCTCGTTATAATTCAGCGCCGCGTCTGGCGTGTGCGTGTACTCGTCCTCAGGATCGAGCCGGATTTTAAATCCCGCCGGTGCTGCCGCCATGATTGATCTCCCCGAAGGCCATTTGAGTTTCTGTTGCGCTCATGATGGAGCGGATGCGCGGCGCATGGAAGCCCGTCATTTCAGAGGACGAGCGGGCCTTTGCCGCCGCTACGTCAGGCGAGCGCCGCTGCGAAAAGCGCCTGCACCGCCGCCCGCGCTTCAGCTTCGTCCACCTGCATCGGTGCCTGATCGCCATGCCGGTGAGCGGCCATCCAGGCGGTCATTTCCACCAGCGCACGGGCGCTTACGGGCGTCGAGACGGCTGCTGCTGTCTCACCACCCGCATTGCGCTTTTTCAGATAGAGCGCAAAGTCCTCGAAATAGCGCCCGCGGATTTTGCGTGTGAAGAAATCGGCGATCTCGGGAATGTCGCGCCCGCAAGCATCGAGAAGGCGGATGAGCCGCCGGTCATGGGCAATGAGATCGTAAAGCTCGCCTGCAATGCCCGCTGCTTCATCGGCTATGTCCGCCGCTCTCTCGCGCTTCAGCCCCGCCTTGAGCAGCGGCCAGAGGTTGCGCTTGCCCATTTCGTGCTGCAATAGCGCAAGCATGTCTTCCGTCGAGGCCGCTGGAACGGGCAGGGGCATCGCCGCATCCAGTTGGTTGATCGCTCTCAGCACGGAAACATAGAGCAGCGCTTCCTTGCTATCGACATAGCCGTAAAGCGCGCCTGCTGACATGTCGCAGAGCCTCGCTATATCGGTCATCTGTGTCAGCCGAAAGCCTGTCCGGCCAAAGGCCAGCAGCGCCGCATCTGCAATCTCGACAAGTTTTCCAGCCGGTTTGGCGCGGGCCATTGCAAAGCTCCGTGAGAGGAGCCTTCTATATAACTGAACCATCTGTTCAATAAAAGATTTGCCGCTCGGGTGATGCTACAAACGGCAAATATCACGAACCCAAACGAATCGGCACAATGACAGAGAACGACGAAAACAAGAGCGATGCGGGCGAGGGCAATCCCGTCATCCTGCCGGCACGCAAGCAGGGCGTCATGGCCCGGCTGCGCAATTATTTCCTCACCGGCCTTGTCGTCGCCGCGCCCATCGGCCTCACCATCTACATCACCGACTGGTTCGTGGAGAAGGTTGATACCTGGTTCGCGCCTCTGATCCCGGAAGCGTACCGACCCGAGAACTACCTCTCTTTCAACATTTACGGCATTGGTCTTCTGATTGCGCTGGTGCTGTTGACGCTGCTAGGCGCGCTTACCGCAAATATCTTTGGTCGCGCCGTCCTTACCTTCGCCGAGCGGTTTGTCGAGCGCATGCCGATTGTGCGCACCATCTACGGCGCACTGAAGCAAATCTTCGAGACGGTGATTTCGTCCTCCACGCCGTCCTTCCGCGAAGTCGGCCTGATCGAATATCCCCGCAAAGGGTGCTATGCTGTCGTCTTCGTCGTCTCGCAAGGCGGCAGCGTCGTCGGTGAACCTCTCGGCAAAGATCTTGCGGCTGTCTTTCTGCCGACCGCGCCCAACACCATCACGGGGCTTCTGCTTTATGTGCCGCGCGAAGACCTCACCATCCTCGACATGACAATAGAAGAGGGCGCCAAACTTATCGTCTCCGCAGGCCTTGTCGAGCCCGCGAGCAAGAAAATCAAACCGGCCTAACCAGAGCGCAAATAGCGGATCGCCTCGTCGCGCTCGAATAGATAGAGCAACACGCGCAGCGCTTCTCCGCGCGGGCTTTCAAGCTCCGGGTCGCGCTCAAGGATCATCCGCGCATCGTCATAGGCGGCGGCAAGCAGGTCGCCGTGCACAGCCAAATCTGCCACGCGGAAGACGGGCAAGCCGCTCTGCTGCGTTCCGAGCAATTCACCTGCACCCCGCAACCGCAAGTCTTCCTCAGCAATGCGAAACCCATTTTCCGTCTCACGCATGATCTTGATGCGCGCGGCGGCGGTTTCGCCGGGCGGGTTTTTATAGAGCAGGAGGCACGTCGATTTGTCGGCCCCGCGCCCCACGCGCCCGCGCAATTGATGAAGCTGCGCAAGGCCGAAGCGTTCGGCGTGTTCGATCACCATCACGGTCGCGTTGGGCACGTTGACGCCGACTTCAATCACTGTCGTCGCCACCAGAATGCGCGTCTCACCCGCCTCAAAGCGAGCCATCGCCGCATCCTTGTCCGCCGCCTTCATGCGTCCATGCACAAGGTCCACGGCGTCACCGAATATTTCACGCAAATGTTTGTAACGATCTTCGGCGGCAGCGGCGTCGATCTCGTCGGATTCCTCGACCAGCGGACACACCCAGTAAATCTGTGCGTTTGCGGCGATAGCGCGGCGCATCGACTCCACCACCTCATCTAACCGGTCGAGCGGCACTGCTCGCGTATCAACCGGCTTTCGGCCCGGCGGCTTTTCGTGCAGTCGCGATACGTCCATGTCGCCATAGGCCGTCAACGTCAGGGTGCGCGGGATCGGCGTTGCCGTCATCACCAGAATGTCAGTTCCCGCACCGCCCTTGGCCTGAAGGCGCAACCGTTGATGCACACCGAAGCGATGCTGCTCATCGACAATCGCAACACCCAGCGCCTTGAAATTCACGTCTTCCTGAAACAGCGCATGCGTGCCGACCAGAATATCGATCGATCCGTCGGCCAGCGCCGCCAGAACGTCGGCGCGCCGCTTGCCTTTTTCGCGCCCGCTCAATAATTCCAGCCGCACACCCGCCGCCGCACAGAGCGGCGCGAGAGAGGCATGGTGCTGACGTGCCAGAATTTCCGTCGGTGCCATCATCGCGGCCTGAAACCCGGCCTCCACCGCGTTGAGCATCGCCATCAGCGCCACGACTGTCTTGCCGCTGCCCACATCGCCTTGCAGCAGCCGCAACATGCGATGCCCAGAGGCCATGTCGGCGTCGATTTCAGCAAGCGCCGTCACTTGCGCGCCGGTCAGCGCGAAGGGCAGCGCGTCTTTAATTTTCGCACGCAAACGCCCATCACCCTCAATCATCCGCCCCGGCAATTTGCGCATCCGCAGCCGCACCAGACCGAGCGCCAACTGGTTCGCCAGCAATTCGTCAAAGGCCAGCCGCGCCCGCGCGGGCGCATGAGGGTCGAGGGCATCCAGCGATTCCGGCATATGCGCGGCATGGAGCGAAGCGAGCCATGGCGACCATCCACGGGCCTTCAACCACGGCCCGTCTTGCCACTCAGCCAGATCCGGCGCGCGCTCGGTCGCCGCCTTGATCGCCTTTTGAAGCGGCTTCAGTGTCACGCCCGCTGTGAGAGGATAAATCGCCTCCAGCAGTGGCAGTGAGGCAAGCTCGTCCGGGCTTACGATATGGTCGGGATGCGTCATCTGGGGCTGGCCCTGATAGAACTCCACCTTGCCGCTGAGTATCCTCGTCGCGCCTTCAGGCAGCGTCTTTGCCAACCAGTCGCCACGCGGGTTGAAAAACACCACCTGCATCTCGCCCGTCTCGTCATGCACATGGACACGATAGGGCAGGCGCTTGATGCGCGGCACGACGTGCAAGCCCACCTGCACCTCAACCGTGACGATTTCACCATCGCGCAATTCGGCTATCTTCGGGCGCTTGCGGCGATCGACAAGGCCGCTCGGCAAATGCCAGCAGAGATCAACAACCTTTGGCCCGGCGAGCTTCTCGACGAGTTTTTCCAGCCTCGGCCCGATGCCAGGCAGGCTGAGGATCGGTGCGAAAAGTGGAAAGAGGATTTCCGGGCGCATCGCCGCGCTCAGGCTCGCGCTTTGAGGAAGTCGGTGACGGCGGGGTAGGCGCTCACGGCAATCGAGAAGTGCCCTTGGCCCTCGGGGAAATGCGCTTCCGCGCCCGGCACCTGCGCCGCGTAATATTCGCCGATGGAGACAGCCACCACCGTGTCCGCGCGGCCATGCCAGATGCCCGTCGGCACGGCGATGTCCTTCAAGGCAAAATGCCAAGCCTCGCCATATATGCGCGCATCCGCAGCCATGCCGAGCGACGAGCGCTTCAGGCCCTCGCGCCAACTCGCCACCATGAATTGCATCATCGGCCCGTCACGCAGCTCCATGTCGGCCGCTGGACGCGGCGCCCGCCGCACACGCCAATCGCGCAACCGCCGCAGCGCGCGATCCGACAGCATGATCTGCCGCCCCAGCGCAGCCATAACGACGCGCGCGCCGGGATAGCGCAGCGCCGTCGCAATGCGACTGCTCCCGCCAAAAGTCATGCCCGGTGCTTCAGGCGGCCCTAGGCCGCAGACCAGCGCCAGCGCGTTAACGCGCTTGCCAAGCCCATGCGCTACCGAGGCGGCATAGGGCGCTCCGCCCGAGACGCCGATAACGCCAAAGCGTTTCAGGCCCAGATAATCGGCCAGCCGCTCAATGTCATTGGGCCAGTCTGCGAGCTTGCGATAGGGCCGGGCGGTGCTGAGCCCATAGCCCGGTCGGTCCACGCCGATCAGCCGGATGCCGGCTGCGGGCAGCAGTGTCGCTTCGAGCCGCGATCCCGGAAAACCGTGAAAATAGAAAACCGGCACCCCCTCCCGGTCGCCGCCTTCGGCATAGCCGAGCTTGCGCCCGCCGGGCAGCGGGCAGGTTCGGTTGGCGCTTTCGGCGGCAAAGGGAGAGTCGGTCATGCTGCCATACTACAACAAATCCCCACTTGTGCGCTCGCGTACCTTGCCCATTTCCCAGTCATCGCCTTTCGCGAAGGGATGCCGCGGTGTCCGATTGCACGAAAGGGGCTATCGCCTCGCGGGGCTATTCGCGTTCCTCGCGCTTGGCAGCGTTCCACATCGCGTCCATTTCCTCGAGGTTGGATTGCGACGGATCGCGCCCCTGTGCGCCGAGCATTTCTTCGATGCGCCCAAAGCGGCGGCGGAACTTGGCATTGGCGCGACGCAGCGCGGCCTCAGGATCGACCTTCAGGTGGCGCGCAAGATTGGCATAGACGAACAGCATATCGCCCAGCTCATCTTCCAATCTGTTATGATCACCGCCCTTGGCGACCTCATGCGACAGTTCCAGCATTTCCTCGTTGAGCTTGTCGAGAACTTCCACCGTGCTCGGCCAGTCAAAGCCAACATGCGCTGCGCGCGTCTGGAGCTTCACAGCGCGGCTTAGCGCGGGCAGGGCGAGCGGCACATCATCGAGCAGGCTTTGTTTAGCGGGCTTGCCCTTCGCGGCTTTCTCCTGCGCCTTGATTTCTTCCCATCGTCCCGCGACTGTGCCCGCCGCGCGCGCTTCTTCATCACCGAAGACATGTGGGTGGCGGCGGATCATCTTTTCGCAGATCGCGCGCACCACATCGCTGAACTGGAAGAAGCTCGCTTCCTCTGCCATTTGCGCATGAAAGACGACCTGCAAAAGCAGGTCGCCAAGTTCGTCGCGCAACTCATCCATATCGCCGCTCTCTATCGCGTCGGCAACTTCGTAGGCTTCTTCGATCGTATAGGGTGCGATAGTCGAAAAATTCTGTTCCAGATCCCAGGGACAACCGCCATCGGGCGAACGCAGCCGCGCCATGATCTTCAGCAGCGCGTCGATACGGCTCAGATGATCCGGCGTGTTCATGTCCGGCGGTGTCTGCTGATGATGCATGGTGATCTCTGTTACTGGCTAGGAAAGTCCGAGGCGGGCGAAGTCCGTGACAAGACTGTCATTGGAGCGGAACTCTATCGCGTTCCAGCCAATGGAGAAGGCCTGTTCGACATTCTCATGCTTGTCATCCACAAAAATAACATGCTCCGGTGGATAAGAGAGCGAGGCCTGCACGGCATTAAAGACCTCTATGTCGGGTTTCATGACGCCGAATTGGGAGGATAGAAATATCTGATCGAAGCGGGTGGTGTGAGGGAATATCTGCCGTATGAAGGGCGGGTTGTTGCTGAATACGCCGAGCGAATGACGCTCTCCGAGCCTCGGTAATCTGTTCCAGAGATCGATGTTCGGTTCGAAGACCGATAGCCAGAGCTGCATCGCATCTTTCTGGGTGACCGGCCTGCCTGCAAGCTCACCAAGCGCGGCGCTCAAGCCTGCCGCATCCATGTGGCCAAGATCGAGTTCGTCGCTGATCCCATTTTGCGAGAGGAAGACGCCGATTGCCTGCGGGCTTTGGCCAGTAAAATCGGCAAGCGCCCGCAGCCGTCGTTGCGCATCATGAAACAACAGCACATTGCCCAGGTCGAACAGGATGCAGTCGATCACCATCGGGTGACAATAGCAGAAACCGTCACCCCGCGCAGGTGCCTAGTCGGCTGGATTATCCGTCAACCCAGCCCCGGTGCCGATGGTCACAGCGGCTGCCGCAGCCTCGGTCGCCGTGTTTTCGGCTTGCGCACCGTCGCGCTCTGTCAACTGGCGACGGACTTCTTCCTGCGCCTCGCGGTCGAGCGGAAAATTCCACATTACCCAGGCTGCTGCCAGCATGAAGAGCGAGGGCAGCACAACATAAAGCGCGGCAAGCTGGTTCAGCGTTTCAGGCGTATTATGGCCTTTGGCGTCGAAGCCGATCAGGTCGAGGATCGGGTAGGTGATGCCCACCGCCAGCGCGCTGCCGACTTTGCCCGTGAGGCTGAGAAGCGAAAAATAAAGCCCCGTGCGCTGCTGTCCGGTTTCGAGGTTGTCGCAATCCGTGACGTCGGCCATCACCGAGCGCAGCAGGAACGAGCCAGCGCCATAGGCGAGGCCATAGAGCGTGAAACCGAGAAAGAGCCACCAGAATTCGCCACGCGGAAACAGCAGCACCAACGGCAAGACGATCGCGCCATAGACCATGGCGATGGACAGTGCCCGGTGCTTGCTGAGCTTGTGCGCGACCTTGAGCCATATCGGCACGCCGACAAAACCGGAGACGAAATAGATCAACAGCAAGAGGCTCGCCGATTGTGCAAGGCCAAAGACTTGCGCGGTGAAGAAGATATAAAGCGCGCCCGTGATGCTCGGCGCGATAGCCACCAACAGATCGGCCACCAGAATCCGCTGAAGGATCTTGTTGCGGATGATGATGCCCCAGGCTTCGGCAAACGGAATGTGATGCGTAGGCTGCACATGCTTGCGCTCCCCGACTGCCCACACGGCAATGCCGATTGTGATCGGCAGAAGAAGAATGATGAACCAGCCCATCGCGGACATCTTCAGGAAGCCGTCGCCATGGCCGCCTGCTGAATGCTCGATGATGGCAGGTAGGGTCAGCACGGTGAACATGCCGAAGATCAGCGCGAATTCGCGCGCACCCTGAATGGTTGAGCGCTCATTGTAATCGGCGGACAGTTCCGCGCCCCACGACATATGCGTGATGGAGCTCAGCGAATAGCCGCAATAGACGATGAAAAGCACGATAGTCAGATAGATCGCGCCTGCGCCTTGCAGTGGCATGAAGAGCAGGTAGCAGGAGACCATCAGCAGCGGCACGGAGATGACGAGCCAATGCCGCCTGCGGCCCCAGCGCGCCGGAAACTTATCGGTGAAAACGCCGACCAGCGGATCAACCAGCACGTCGCCCAGGCGCACCAGCATGAAGATCATGCCGACAAGCGTGAGGCTCAAGCCCACGTCGCGCGAATAGAATGCAGGCAGATAGACGACCAGTGGCAGGCCGAGCGCCGAAATTGGGATGGACGGAAGGCTGAATGCGCCGATTTTTAGTTTCGATACGCTGTTGTCAGCCATCTAAGGTCGCGCTCCCGCTAATGCCGATCATGAATGCCGGCTTATAATTTGTACGAGCTTAAAGAAACCGATCGCGGCGCGTTTGTCTATTGCTCAAACGAGCAAGACGCTGCGTCGTGGACGATCAGGCAAACAGTTCATCGGCCACGAAAGGATTGCTCCGCCGCTCCGCACCGAATGTGGAAAGCGGGCCGTGGCCGGGCACAAAAGTCACGTCATCGCCCAGCGGCCAGAGCCGTTCGCGGATCGAAGAGATCAGCGCGTTATAGTCGCCGCGCGGAAAGTCGGTGCGACCAATGGAGCCGTTGAAGAGTACGTCGCCGACAATCGCCAGCTTCGCTTCGGCATTAAAGAAGATGATGTGGCCCGGCGTGTGGCCGGGACAGTGGCGCACATCGAAGGTGAGGCCGCCGACTTCAACCGTGTCGCCGTTTTCAAGCCAGCGGTCGGGCTCGAAGCCGCCAAAGGCAGGAAAGCCATATTTCTGGCTTTGCGCGGGCAGTTCGGAAATCAGGAACAGATCGTCGCGATGCGGTCCTTCGATAGGAATACCGAGGTGCCGCGAAAGCTCTCCGGCGGCCGCCGCGTGATCGAGATGGCCATGCGTGAGCAGAACCTTTTCGAGGCTCAGACCCAGCTCCTCAACCTGCTGGAGAATGCGATCGAGGTCGCCGCCGGGATCGCTCACCGCGCCGCGCATGGTGTCGTCGTTCCATAGCAGGGTGCAGTTTTGCTGGAATGGCGTGACGGGGAGAATCGCTGCCTTGAGACTCATTGCACTCACGCATGTTCAATTTCGTGTCCTTCGAAGCTATGCAGCCCGATCGGTTCTGTCCAATGGTGACGGGCTTTTTTGCGTTTTCGCTCCGAAATCTGTGCATAAAGCGGCATCGCGCGAACGAAAGAAGCCTTGGGGCGCAGCAAACTCTTGGTGTTTTCCTAAAACTTGTGAAAGATAGCGCCAGCTTCCACCAAGGACGAATCACGAATCATGGCCACAAAACCCGCTGCCAAAACTGCTAAGCCCGCTGCGAAGGCTGCTGCTGCAAAAGCTCCGACCCAGCCGACCATCCCGCTCTCGAAGATCATTGCGGAGCTGGCGGAGCAGCACGAGATGTCGAAGAAGGCGACTGCCGCCTTGCTCGAGGACTTCGTTGCGCTGACGGTCAAGAACCTGAAGAAGGGAAACAAGGTTCGCATCACCGGCCTTGGCATTCTCGCGGTTCGCAAGCGCGCCGCTCGCATGGGCCGCAACCCGGCCACCGGCGAAGCGATCAAGATCAAGGCGTCGAAGAAGGTCGCCTTCCGCGTCG
>CAZLLB010000131.1:0-9115 GCA_964560165.1 uncultured Parvibaculum sp.
CGAAAAGCGAGCGTGAGCGCAGCGCCAGCCTTTGGGCAATCGGCGCAATCTGCCAGTACCAGCCTGAATAGGCGAAATCGAAACGAGTTTCGTTGAGGTCGCGCGTTCGCGTCAATTCGCCCTTGTCGTCAACGTCGGTGGTCGAGATCAGGCTGCCCAGCAGCACATCGAGGCGAGCATCGAAAGCGTGTTCGACCGATTGACGAAAGACCGAGGAGAGGATGATGCCGCCGGCCAGCAGCGCGATTGTGCTCCACAGGGCCGCGCCCGCGACGAGGCGGAACGCGAGGCTGTCCGAACCGATCCTGAAATTTCTAAACCGCATCTTCAGGCGCGGCGAGCCGATAGCCGAGACCACGCACCGTCTCGATCATGTCCTTGCCGAGCTTGCGGCGCAGGCGTCCGACAAAGACCTCGATCGTATTTGAGTCGCGGTCAAAATCCTGATCATAAAGATGCTCCACCAGTTCGGTGCGCGAGATAATGCGGCCCTGATGGTGGATCAGATATTCGATGAGACGATATTCAAGCGAGGTGAGTTTCACCGCCGAGCCGTTCACCGTCACGCGCGAGGTGCGCGTATCGACGCGCAGCGGCCCGCATTCAATCTCGCTCGTTGCATGGCCGGTTGCGCGCCGCAGCAGCGCACGGATGCGCGCCAGCACTTCTTCCATGAAAAAGGGCTTGGCCACATAGTCGTCGGCGCCCGCGTCAAATCCCGCCACCTTGTCCGACCAGCGGTCGCGCGCGGTCAGGATCAGCACCGGCATCATGCGGCCGTCTCGGCGCCATTTTTCCAGCACGGTCACGCCATCCATTTCCGGCAGGCCGAGATCGAGCACCACGGCATCGTAGGGTTCTGTGTCGCCGAGAAAATGGCCGTCCTCGCCGTCCGTCGCACTATCGACGACATAACCCGCTTCCTGAAAAGCGGTGACAAGCTGGCGGTTCAAATCAGGGTCGTCCTCAACGACGAGCAAACGCAAATCAGTGTCCTCCCTGCCGATAGCCGAGAATCCGTCCCGAGGCGGCATCCGCCGAGACGATGGCTACATTGCCGTCTCTTGTCATCATCTTGATAAGATAAACCGGCACACCGCCGCGATCGACAAGTTCAGCGTCGAGCAACCGTCCGGGATATTGCTGCTGCACGCGCGACAGAACCTGGCCAAGCGGCAGGATGCGGCCTTCGCGCACCGCTTCACGCGCATGGTTCTGGTCCGAGCGCATGTCCGAACGCACAATCGGCCGCCCCACGGCGCTGCTGAGATCGCGGTCCCAGGAAGCGGCCAGCACCGGGCTTGCGCCTGTCGCCATCAAGGCGGCGAGCGCAAGGAGTGCAAGCGATTTGAGCTTCCTGTTCATGCGGTCCGGTTTATCCCCCCGAGACTGAACCTGCGATGAATGGGGCCTCAGCCCTCAAACCCCGAGAAACTCGCCCATTCCTCCAGCGCCGCGCGCTCCGTGCGCAGGCTGTTGATCGGTGCCGTCTCGTCCATATAGCCGAGCCCCATACCGCAGAAAAGCATAAGCTCGGGCGGCATATTCACAAACTCCGCAATGGTTTTGGGCCAGATCGCCCAGGCTTCCTGCGGCGCGGTGTGCAAGCCCTGCTCACGCGCCATCAGCATCACCGATTGGGCGAACATGCCGAGATCGGCCCATTGATCGATGCCCATCTGGCGGTCGATGGCAAAGAACAGGATCACGGGCGCATTGAAGGCGCGGAAGTTATTGGCAAACTGCATCAGCCGCGCTGCCTTGTCTTCGCGCGGAATGCCGAGCGTCCCATACATGTCCTCGCCGCATTTGAAGCGCCGGGCCTTGTAGGGGTCTTTGAGGTCTTTGGGGTAGATCGGATATTCGGAGCCTTCGCCGAACGGGTTGGTCTTCTGCTTCTCGGCGATCAGATCAAGGAAAGCCTTCTTCCGCTCGCCCGCCAGCGCATAGACATGCCAGGGCTGCAAATTGCCACCCGACGGTGCCCATTTTGCCCCTTCTAGAACCGCGCGCACCTGCGTCTCGGAAACGGGCGTGTCGAGAAAGACGCGGCAAGTGATACGCGACTTCAGGGCTTCGGAAACTTTCACAGGCTGTCTCTCCATCTGTGGCCTCGTCCTTCGAGACGGCTGCTCTGCAACCTCCTCAGGATGAGGGTTTACTCACTCGACCTCACCCTAAGTAGCCACGCAGCGGCGTCTCGAAGGGCACGGGCATCCAATCAACGCGCCGTCACAAACGGCCACAACTCATCCGCACCGCGCGTCAGTGTCTCGCGGCCTATCCATTCGGCCCATTCCGCGCCCGAGCCGAACTCCGCCCGCCACGACCAGAGGCGGCGCGTCGCAAAATGCAAGCTATGCTCATAAGTGAAGCCGATTGCGCCATGCACCTGATGCGCGATCGACGTTGCAACGCTCGATGCGTCGTCGGCTCGCACTTTCGCGACCGCAATCTCGAAAGCCGCCTCGCCCGCATCCGCGCGCGCGCAGGCATGAGCCGCGGCAATGCCCACCGCCGCAGCTTGCGTCGAGAGCACCGCGAGTTGCTGCTGGATCGCCTGAAATTTGCCGATGGGTTTGCCGAACTGCGTCCGCTCATTGGCATATTGCACAGATTGCGTCGTCAGATATTGAAGCGCCCCCGCCATCTGGCACGACCGCGCCAGCGCGCCGTAAAGCCTCAATGCGTTTTCGGGCAGCTCGACCCAGCCCGTCTCCACGACGGCGCGCTCAAAGGTCAGCCCGTCGCGCGGCTCGCGGGCGACGTTCTGGTCTTTTTCGAGACGCGCATATTCGAGCGGCACCAGCACCGCTTCGACGCCCCAGCCGCTTTTCACCAGCGCCACGCCATGTGTCGCATTGCGGCCCCAGGCCACGCGCGAGGCTTTGCCCGAGAGCCTGCCCCCGCTGAGCAGAAAGTCGCCCTCCATCAACGTCACGACACTATCGGGCATCGCGATACCCGCTCGCCCCAAAATCCACCCGGCCACAATCGCTTCGGCCAGCGGCAGCGGCGCGGCGTGTTCGCCCACCGCTTTCAGCACCACATAGGCGTCAGCCCATGTCGCGCCCGCACCCTCCAATGCTTCAGGCACCAGCACACGCGTCAGCCCGTTGGCGGTCAGTTCGTTCCACAATGTCTCGGGCCACGTCCCCTCTTCCGCGCCGACAATGGTTTGCCGCGTCGCGTGGTCGGCAAGCAGCCGGTTGACGCTGTCGGAAAGGATCGTCTGCAATTCGTTCATGTTGATCCCCTTACCGAAGTCCAAGACCGCGGGCGATAATGCCGCGTAGAATTTCGCGTGTTCCGCCACGCAGCGAAAATGACGGAACGGTTTGTGTCAGATAGGCCAGCACTTCGGTGAAGTCGCTCCCGGTCCCAAGCGTCGGCTCCGCGCCGATCAGTTCATGCGCCTTCACCGGCATATCCTGTTCAAACTCCGTGCCGAGGTCTTTCACCACCGAGGCTTCCAGCGCCGGGTTCTCGCCCTTGTCGAGCATACCCGCGACCGAGAGCGACATCTGGCGCAAAGTCACCATATGCGCGACGAGGTGTCCGATTTCCTTCGCGCCTTCCGCGCCGCCCTTCTTTTGCAATTCGCGGATGAGTTCCTTCATCAGCAGATAGCTCGAAAGATAACGTTCCGGTCCCGAGCGTTCGAAGGCGAGTTCCGCGCTCACCTGCGCCCAGCCCGTGCCTTCAGAGCCGACCAGCATTCCATCCGGCACAAAGACGTCTTCAAAGATCACTTCGTTGAAATGCGAATTGCCTGCGAGATCCTTGATCGGGCGAATGGTGATGCCGGGCGATTTCAGATCGACCAGAAATTGCGTGAGCCCGTCATGCTTCTTTTCAGGATCGGTGCGAAACAGCGCGATCATGTAATGCGCCTTATGCGCATTGGAGGTCCAGAGCTTGGTGCCGTTGACGCGGTATCCGCCATCGACCTTCTCAGCCCTGGTGCGCGTCGCGGCGAGATCGGAACCACTATCAGGCTCCGACATGCCGATGCAGAGAAAACATTCGCCGCGCGCCACTTTCGGCAAGATCGATTGCCGCTGTTCTTCCGTGCCGAAACGCAGCAGCAGCGGTCCCGATTGCCGGTCTCCGATCCAATGCGCGCCCACAGGCGCACCGGCGGCCAGCATTTCCTCCAGCACCACATAGCGATCGAAGGCGCTGCGTTCATGCCCGCCATATTGTTTGGGCCAGCGCATCCCGATCCAGCCGCGCGCGCCCAGCTTGGCGCTGAACGCGGCGTCAAACCCCATCCATGTCTGCGCCCGCGTCACCGCCGGAATATCCTTCAGCTCCACAGCCAGAAAATCGCGCACCTCCTGGCGAAGACCTTTTGTCTCCTCAGGCAGCTCGCATAGATCGAAACGGAATGTCTGCATGTCTTCTCTCTCGGAGCGCGTAGTCCGCGCTATTCATTTTGATCGTCACGGCCCGGCTCGTCCGGGCCTTCTACGTTTTTACTCCACCTCAGAAACAAGACGTGGATACCCCGACCCTCAAACCACCAGCGCCGTCGTGCCGCCGTCGATGCGCAAATTCAGCGCCGTCAGCGCGCTCGCGCGCGGGCTTGCGACAAAGGCTACGAGGTCGGCCACCTCCTGCGTCGTCGTCACCTTGCCCGTCAGATTATCGATGAAATTCTTCAGCACATGCGGCTCGATCTCGTCCCACGTTTTCCCCCAGCCCTTCTCGCGGCCCTGCGCAAGAAAGCGCTCCTCCACTTCCTTCGTGCGGATCAGGCCGGGGCTGACGATATTGACCGTGACGCCGCTGCCCGCCAGTTCCTTCGCCAGCGAAATCGTCATCGTCGCCAGCGCGCCTTTCGACGCGTAATAATGCGGCATCCGCGCGGCGGGCTCGGTCGAGCCTATCGTGCCTAGCATGATGATGCGGCCCCAGCGGCGCTCCTTCATCGCAGGCATCGCGATCCGCGTCAGCCGCACCGCCGAGAGCACGTTTTTTTCATAAGCCGCGATCCAGTCCGATGTCTCGGATTTCGTCCACGAGCCCGCATCCGCAGTGCCGTAATTGTTGATGAGAATGTCGATGGGCCCGACCGCCTTCACCGCCGCATGAAAGACAGCCTTCGCGCCCTCGTCCGACATGATATCGCCCGCAACGCCATGGGCCTCGCCGCCCGCGTTGACGATATCGTCCACCACCGGCTTTGTGTCGCTTTCAGAAAACCCGTGCACCACCACGCGCGCGCCCTCGCGCGCCATGGTCTCGGCAATGACGCGGCCCGTGCCGCGATAAGCGCCGGTAATCAGCGCAGTCCTGCCTGCAAGTTGAAGGTCCATGTCGTCCCACCCTGCTTCCCCGCCGCGTTATCGTTGCGCAGCTTTGATGAGGCCCATCTTTGGGCGGGATTGCGCCAAGCGGCAAGCCACGAAGCGGCCCGAATGCGAAAATAGGCGCACGGAAACGCCCGGAAATGCACAAGCAACGACACGAGCGCGCAAAGCGTCAGAATTCCGCTGCGGTAACGGGCGTAATGGGCGCCGGTGAGCTGAGGGAGAAAACATCGGGGAAGGTCCGCCCGGCATAGACGCCGACGGAGAAAATGATGATCGCGGCCGCCGTCATGCCGAGCGCGCGGCCCAGCGGGCCAGCTTGCCTGCTCGATGGGGCGAATGCCGATCCTCGTGAGGAAAACATACGGCGTGAAGAAAATATTCGACCTCGGGCCATGCCCCCTCCTCTCAGTTCATGAATGGCTGGAATGAGGGCCCGTTATAAAGGCTGAGGCGCGCCACGTCACCCTCGGAAGCGCCGGGGGGTGTTGCAGCTCATATGCAAGGAAGGGTTGAAAAAGCTCAGCGCTCCGCGACAACCATGTCAGGCGCTGCCGGCGCTTCAAGGGCGAAGAGATCGGGATGGGTCCGGCCCGCCTGAAATCCTGCGTAAAATACAGTCACGCACAGGCAAGCCAGAGCCACTCCGATGAAAATCGGACGACGGGAGCGTCGGGGGTAGAAGATTCTGCGAGCCATACCATTCACCAGACACCGGGCAGCCCGGCTTTCCAGAAAATCGAATTATCCCGCCGTCAAGATGACAGATTTTCCGCTAACGGATGATTAATCATCTGCACCAAAATGGAACAGCTATTTTTAACCCCCTCCGCTCCGGTCCGAGGCTACTGCTCAACAGTATAGAATAGATAGCGCCCTATCAGCGCTTTCGGCGTCGCATCCCGAGCCCATTTCGGCTGTTCTGTGTGGAGATGAAAGTGCGTTGCGCCCTCCGTCGGGTCCTCCGCCCCGCCCACCAGAACAAGGCAGGCAACCGCCAGAGCCCGGCTTAAAGTGGGATCGAAGACGTCGCGCTTGCGCGCTGCGGCCCGCCGTTTCCCTCCGGCCTCCTCGGTATATCCAAAACGGCGGATCCGGTTCAGCGTCGCATAACAGAGCGCCAGACACCCCTCCTCACTCTCTCCCTCCAGCAGATCGCAGATGGCGAGCGCCAGTCCCATCATTCCCGCCAAAGCGGCAGGCCCTTCCAGGGCTCCGGTTCGCACCATTCCGTTTTCCACATTGGCTGCCATCGCGTTCATTCGTTGCTTCTCCCCACTAATAGGAATATATTCACATCATAGGAACAAAAACAAACCCGTCAACAAGCACCGGCCTGTCCGGGCAGGAGAAACCCATGATCGCCACGATTCTAAAAATCATTGCTTACGTGCTGCTCATCATCGCGTCCTATTTGCACTAACGGGGCGAATGAGCCGGTCAAATGCCCGGCCATGTCAGCATCAGGTAGTGGATCGCGAGCCGCACCTTGCCGCCCACGAAGTTTCCGCCCGCCGCCGTCAGCCGCAGCGGCGTCGGGCTCCAATAGGTCACGGGGCCGGAAGGGCCGAGCAGGGTCGAGCCCGCCTCGACGCCTATTCCCGTTGCGTAGCGCGAGGCGTCCGCCGCAACGCCCACATTCCATGAGGTCGCGCCGGTGATCGCGGTCACCACCCGGCCCGTCACGCCCAGAACGATCGCACGGTCGGGAATCATGAAACTCGTATCGTTGGCCGTGCCGCTCACGATCATGTGGTCGGCTTCGAGAATGCCGAAAGCCGTTTCCGCGTCATGCGCGCTAGTCAGCCCCGCGACGTCGCCACCACTACCGCCCGGCTCCGCCGCCCAGCCCGCGCCGTTATAAAAGACGAAAGCGCCCGCGCTCTCGTCCCAGGCGCGCCAACCGTTGCCCGGCGTGAAGAAAATCCACGCGCCATCCGTCCAGGAGGCAATGCTGCCTTCCGCGCCCGCCCACGCTCCGCTCGCGCTCCCCGCAACGATATAGCGGTCGCCTTCAGCGGGCATCGAAGGCGGCGCGGCCAGCACGCGCGACTTCACCGCAAGCTGCACCAGCGCATCGAGCCGCCGCAGCGCCTCGTTCACGGTCACATGTTTTTGCGCCTGCGCCGCTTCGAGAAAAGGCAACCCCAGATGCGTAGTGTCAGACATGAAGCGTCGCCTCTCTTGCCGTGCCGCGCCCAAAAGCGCGGCTCAATTGCACGACCCTGACCGTCAGGGCCGAAAAATCCGTATCACCGAAATCTTTCATCTGCGCCTCGGCGGCATAAACCACCGCCGTCGCCGTGGCGCTCAAAGTGCGGATGACGGATGCGCCGGAGACAATGTCGATCTCATAGCGCTCCTCATCCTCGCCCAGCGACACGTCGAGCCCTTCCCAGCCGTCGCCACCGATGCGCGTCCGCCTGATCCATGAGATCGCGATGCCGCCATCCGTCTGACGCCGGGCGCGCAGATGCACGGGTGACAAGGGCCGCAGTCCAACGCCCGCGAATGTCCTTGCCTTGCGCGCATAGCTCTCATCGTCGATGGGTTTTTGCGACGGTCCATAAGCCCAGATGCGCGGCAGACCCCGTTCGCTCTCGGCAAGGCTCAACTCGCTCACCGCCGCGTCGAGCAGCACGAAACGCGCGCCCGCCTCCAGCGGTTCGCGCATCGCCGCTTCCGTTCCCGCTTGCCCGCGCAGCAATCCGCGCAATTCATATGTGTCCGCTGCCACCAGTTCAGCCTCGCAGAACTGGATCACCTCCCACTCGCCCTCGGCCGTTTCGAGTGCGGCGGCGTTGGCCCCGCCGAGAACCGATAGCGCGTCGGCGCTGGCAAGCGCCCCGGCGGCCAGCGTCACATGCAGGCTTTGGCTCCAATTCCAGCGGGCTGTCGCACCCGCATAAAGCGCGCTCGCCGTCCGGCCGAGCGTCGCGGGGCGCGTCACGATACCGTCAAGCACAAAGTCCGCGCCGCTGCTCTTGAAGAAAGCCACACCACCCGGCCAGGGGTCGGCGGCCACCGCGACGCGCGGCGCGTCAGGCGCGTCATCGCCGCTCACCAGCGGCAAATCCATGAACCCCGCCAGCGGCACACCGAAGCTGGGCGCGATGGGTGAGGCATGTTCGCGTATCGGTGCGGACAGCGGCCCATAGAGGCTCGCCTCGCTTCGCACCGCTCTGGCTTCACGCACACCCGCATCCGTCAGCCCGGTCAGCCGGTAGCGTGGATGGCGGTCGCCCAGCACCAGTTCCACCACATCGCCCGGATCGAGAGCCAGACGGCTCGGCGGCAAACTCAGCGCTGCACTCTCGCGCTCCGTCCAGCTTTGTTGCAGCCAGACATCGGCGACGCGCTGCGCGTCTTCCTGTTGCAACACCATGTTGAGACTGGCGCTCGCGACGCGCTGGCTCCGCACCGAGAGCCGCCGCGCCTCCACCGCCGCCTGCCGGTAGTCGAGCGTCCCATCGATATAGGCGAGCTTCGCCGATACGGGCAATTCGGTTTCCTGCCCGCGCGTCAGTGCATAGCCCGCCGTCGCACTGTTTTCATCTACCGCCAGATCGCCGGGCGCGAGCGCCGCCACAGGCAGCCCGCCGAAATGGCGAAAGCGGATCACCCCTTGCGTCTCTGCGGCGTCGAAGAAGCGCGCCAGCATCAGCCCCGACAGCGCATCGCGCGGCGACATGATGCGGTCGATGACCAGCCCCTCCACCGTGCCCGCCAGTTCCGACACATCGAAATCGGCAAAACCCACATCACCCATCACCGCCGCGACCAGATCGCCAAGCGGCGCT
>CAZLLB010000132.1:0-9008 GCA_964560165.1 uncultured Parvibaculum sp.
CCACTCCGGCAGGGCGCCCGCTGAGATAGAGAAAGCCGTCCTGATCGAGATAGCCAATGTCGCCGAGCGAAATAAGGCCCTGCTTTTCTGCCCGCCGCCGCTTCTCATCGTCCTGGTGATAAGTGAAGTCTGCATAGTCAGTCAGACGACAGACGATCTCACCGCTCGCGCCATATTCAGCCTCCCGTCCGTTCTCATCGAGCACGCGCACTTGCGCGCCCGGAAGTGCCTTGCCCACCGTGCCCCGGTGGCCGAGCCATTCTTGGGAATCGCAATAGGTAACAGCGCCGGTTTCCGTGCCGCCGTAATGCTCGGTGATGATCGGCCCCCACCACTCGATCATCGCCTGTTTGATATGAACGGGGCAGGGTGCCGCGCCGTGCATCACGAATTGAAGCGATGAAATATCGTATTTGCGTCGCACGTCCTCGGGCAGTTTGAGCAGGCGCACGAAATGGGTAGGCACTGCCAAAAGATGCGTCACTCGATAGGTTTCGATGAGGCGCAGCATCTCTTCAGGATCAAAGCGCGGCAGAAGGATCTGGTTTGCACCGATCCGAAAGAAGAAATTCACCCAGCCATTCGGCGTCGAGTGATACATCGGCCCGCCAGCCATGGCGACGATCTCTTCCGGCCTGCTCTCCCAGCCTTCGACACCGAATATTTTGGAAATCATCTGCATACCGGCCGCGGCCTGTTCCGCCGTCGGCGGCAGACGTTTTACTCCCTTGGGATGCCCTGTTGTGCCGGAAGTATAGATCATGGAGCCCGGCGGCTCTGAGGGCCCTTCGGTTTTGGGCGGAAATTGCGCGAGCCATGCGCCCCATTCGGTCGCACCTTGGGGCAAGTGCGCGGCGGCGGGTGCCAGCTTGTAGTTGGCAACGATCTCCGGCGGCGTCTCGACGACAAAAACCGGAATGCCCGCAGGCAAGGCATGAGCTATACCGGCATGAAGGTCGGAGTGAATGACGATCGCCTTCGCCCCGGAATTTTCGAAAACGTAGCGCGCCTCTTCAGCCGAATTATGCCAGTTGACCGGCGTGAGATAGGCGCCGACCAGGCCCGCCGCGACGGATGCTTCGAGAAACGCAAAGTCGTTTCTGAGATAGACCGCCACGACATCGCCCGCGCCGATGCCGAGCGACGCGAACCCGGAACCGGCGCGCGCCGCTCGTTCGGCAATTTTCAAAACGTCAACGACCCTTGCGCCAGACCTCAGCCAAGCTGTCATGTCGTCCTCCTGGATTTCCGCCCGGCATGTTCAGATGAAACGCACCCGAAAACAGGGCTCTATATGGCTCTCCCCGCGTTCTGCCAGAAGGGTTCGCGCAGCTTGCGTTTGAAAATCTTGCCCGAGTCCTCGCGCGGAAGGTCGGTGCGGAACTCGACGCGCTTTGGCACCTTGTACCCCGCGATGCGCTCACGCAAGAAAGCGCGCACATCGCTTTCACCTATATCGGCGCCGGGCGCCTTCTGCACGATGGCGCATACTTGTTCGCCGAATTCCTCGTCCGGAATGCCAAACACCGCGCAATCCCCGACGCCGGGCATCTTGTGCAGTTCGGCTTCGATCTCGGCAGGGTAGATGTTGACGCCGCCCGAAATGATCATGTCCTTGGCGCGGTCGCAGAGATAGAGAAAGCCGTCATCATCGAGATAACCGATATCGCCAAGCGAAATCAGACCGGCCTTTTCCGCTTTGCGCCGTTTCTCGTCGTCGCCATGATAGGTGAAATCGGGAATGGTGTGCGTCCGACAGACGACCTCGCCCGTCGCGCCCTCCGCCAGTTCTTCACCATTCTCGCCAAGGACACGCACCTGCGCGCCTTCGACCGCTTTGCCAACGGTTCCAGGATGCGCGAGCCACTCATGACTGTCGCAGAACACGACCGCACCGGTTTCCGTCCCGCCGTAATATTCGTAGATCACCGGACCCCACCATTCGATCATCGCCTGTTTAACGTGCACAGGGCAGGGCGCTGCGGCATGGACAACAAATTTCAGCGAGGAGAGATCATATTTCTTCTTCACCTCGGCCGGCAGCTTCAGCAGCCGCACGAACATGGTCGGCACCATATGCAGATGGGTGACCTTGTATTGCTGGATCATTGCCAGCAGCTCTTCAGGATCGAAGCGCGGTTGCAGGATTGCATTGGCGCCGACGCGAAACGCGAAGAGGCCATAGGCGTTCGGCGCAGAGTGATACATCGGCCCCGTCACCACAGTCACCATGTCAGCGGGATTCCCGAAACGCGGGTCGAAGCCCATCACGCCGCCGATGAGTTTCTGCCATGCCAGGGCCTGTTCGCCATTGGGCCGTGCGCGGCGCACGCCCTTGGGATGCCCTGTCGTGCCGGACGTATAGATCATCGTGCCCGGCGGCTCGTCGGGCCCTTTTTTCTTCGGTGGGAATTTAGCAAGCCACTCGCTCCAGAGTGCAACACCGGCAGGCAGCCGCACCGCTTCATCCGACAGGCTATAGGAGGTGATGATTTCCGGTGGTGTTTTGACAATGAAGACCGGAACGTCTTTCGGCAGGGCCCGCGCTATCGGGTGATAGAGATCGGCATGGATGACAATCGCTTTCGCTCCGGAGTTTGCAAAAATATACGCAGCCTCGTCTGGCGAGTTATGCCAGTTGGCCGGTGTTGAGTAAGCACCGACAAGACCCGCTGCTACTGATGCTTCGAAAAACGCGAAGTCGTTTCTGAGATAGATCGCTACGACGTCGCCGGGGCCGATACCCAGACTCTCAAAACCCGATCCCGCACGCGCCGCGTTCTCTGCCAGCGTGGCGATATCCGATACGCGCCCGCCTGACCTTATATATCCGCTCATTTCGCAGTCCCTCCCCAGGTGACCTTTTCATTGAGCAGAGTGTAGCAGCGGCAATCAATCTGAAAATGGCAAAAGGACCGCAAACTAATTCGGTTCCCCAGGGAACCCGATAGCCTGCTCCGCGTTGTTTATGGAAACCGGCCTCTTTGGCCATAGCGCAGGCGTTGCGTAGTTGAGTTTGAGGAGAAAGCCATGACGGTGCGGAGCAGAACCAAGCGTTTGCGCAAGGACGCGGAGAGCCTGAAGGACGACGCGCGCGATCTCGTTGAGGAAGGTTTCTCTCATCCGATGGTCGAGCGGGTTGTCGATGCCATCCGTGAGCGCCCGGTAATCGCTGTCGCCGTGACGGCGGCACTCGTGACCCTTGGCGCCCGACTGATGGGCCGCGCCCGGCATTTTGGAGATTAAATCATGCGATATCTTTTTCTCTGGATAATCGGCATTCCGATTCCCGCCCTTATCCTTATTTATTTTCTCTTTCGTTGATGAGCGGCGCGTGAAGTGGCCTGCGTCTTCTGCTCCTGATATTGCTCATTGTACAAATCGTCGGAGCGTTGCCCATTTGGCCCTATAGCGCCGGGATATTTCTCGTCATTCTTCTTTTACTCGTGCTGCTCGGCGTCATCTGGTGGCGAGCATTTTCCCTGAATGAACATGGAGTTCTGAATATGTTGCGCAAAGCAATGATCGGTATCGCGCTCACGCTTCCCCTCATGGGCGCACTCGCCGCATGCGACGACAAAGGTCCCGCTGAAAAGGCCGGCGAGAAGGTCGATAACGCAGTGGAGAACATGAAGGACGCGGTCAATCTGAAAGGTCCCGCTGAAAAGGCAGGCGAAAAGATCGACGACGCCACCGGCAACTGATCTAGCCGCGCTATTTGATATTGGAGAGCCCGCCGCAAGGCGGGCTCTCTGCATTTATGCGTCAGCTATATCTGGCTTCGCGCTTGGTTCCCGTCGCACCGGCTTTCACTTCACCGACCGCCCAGGCGAGATCGGCGAGATAAGTGTCCGCCACCTGAAGGTGAAAAGGCGATAGCATGAGATGCAGCCCCTTGGGCTGTGTCGTCAGGCTCGTGAACCAGCCGCGCTCAAAGAGTTTTCCCCATACCGCCATGCAGTCGAGCCCATCATGCGTGAAAGCCATCAATCCGAGTTGGGGCTTGCCGAGGATGCGAAAGCCAAGCGCTTTGACGCCTGCTTCAATTTTTTCGCGCGCGTCCGTCACCTGTCGATGTTTGGCGCGGTAGCCCTCGACACCGAGAAAATTCATCACCGCCCACGCCGCTGCAATAGCGCCGCCGGGCCGTGTTCCGGCCAACGTCGGCGTCACCATGCGGCCACCCGGCCAACAGTCCATGTCGAAAATCATATGCTTGCGTAGCGCCTCCGTGCGGAAGAGCACCGTTGACGCGCCTTTGGCGCAATAGCCGTATTTATGCAAATCCGCCGACATAGATGAAACGCCGGGCACCTCGAAATCGAAAGGCAGAACATCGCCACCATTCATCCGCACGAAGGGTGCTATATAGCCGCCGACGCAAGCATCGACATGCAGCCAGAGGCCGCGCGCTTCGGCCAGCGCGCCGAGTTTTTCGATGGGATCGATGAGCCCATAGGGAAAGCAGGGCGCAGAGCCGACGATCATCACCGTATTTGCGTCCGCTGCATTCCCCATGGCCTGCACATCGGCCAGAAAATCATCGCCGACCGCGATGCGCCGCACCTCGATCTCCATCACCCTCGCTGCTTTGTCGAAAGCGGGGTGTGCAGAATATGGCAGCACGATATTGGGCGTCCCCTTCACGCCTTTTTCCTTTCGCGCAAAATCTCGCGCGGTCTTCATCGCCATGGTGATCGAATCTGTACCGCCCGACGTGATATTGCCCGCCGCGCCTCCGGGCGCATGGAGCAGCGATAGCCCTGCTGCCACCACCTCGTCCTCCATTTTTTTCAAGCTCGGAAAAGCCATCGGCCCCAACCCGTTTTCCGACTGGAAAAGGGCATAGGCCTCCTTTTGCACCCTTTCCACTTCGGGTCCGGCATTGAAGACGTAAACAGCAGTCTTTCCGTCCCGCCATTTGACGTCGTTCTGGCTGCGCTGCTGCATCTCCTGCTTCAGCGTTTCCCAATCGGTGCCTTTTTCGGGGAGCGGCATGGTGTTCGATCCTGTTCTGCGATGGGTCCGGTTCGACGCATTTCGCCGGATTTTGGAGTGCCAGTCTCTCTTTGCAGGGGTGACCGGGCAATAATTAATGGTTACTATTAAATCTCAATGCAAACCTTCGGGAGGGTGATTTATGAAAGCTATCAGAATTTTTGCGGCGCTTGTCGTTATGGCCTCGCCGCTCATATTGAGTGCCACAGCCGATGCGGGCCGGTTCGCTTGCCGTGGCGATTTCAAGAAATATTGTTCCGCAGTGGAGCCGGGCACTGGTGAGGCTATCGAATGCATGCGCAAGCATTTCGACGAGCTTTCAGATGGCTGTAAGGAATACATTAAGGAAGCAAAGGCGGAAAAAGACGCGAGGGAGGCTGCCACTCATCAGCAGTAAAGCCCTCCGCCGCATAAAAAATAGGGAGGAACATATGGCCTACGAAGATCTGCTCTACGAGGTAAAGGACCGCGTCGCCGTCCTCACTCTGAACCGTCCCGACAAGCTCAATGCCTGGACCGCCGCTATGGAAAAGAGCATCAAGAGCGCTCTTGCGGCGGCGGTACGCGATGACACCGTGCGCGTCATCGTTGTGACGGGGGCGGGCCGGGGATTTTGCGCCGGCGCGGATATGAACCTCCTCCAGAAAATCAAACCGGCGAACTGGGAAGACCGCGAGCTTGCTATGGCTGCCCGCGAAGAAGACTTCGATTTCCGAAGCGGCCTAGGCCCGGATGTGACGCCGCATTATGGCGGCCGCTTCGGATATCTGTTTCAGGTAAAGAAGCCGATCATCGCCGCGATCAACGGTCCGGCGGCGGGCCTCGGTCTTGTTTTCGCGCTTTATGCTGATATGCGATTTTCCGGATCGGACGCGAAGTTCACCACCGCCTTCGCTCAGCGCGGTTTGATCGCCGAGCATGGCATCTCATGGCTCTTGCCGCGCCTCGTCGGTCCGGCCAACGCCCTCGATCTGCTGCTTTCCGCCCGCAAGGCGACGGCAGCGGAAGCCGAGCGCATGGGCCTCGTCAACAAGGTGTTCGCGCAGGAAAACTTCATGGGCGCCGTCATGGATTACGCCATGACGCTGGCCGAAACCGTCTCACCGCGTTCGATGGCGGTGATGAAAGCACAAATCTGGAAATCGCTCTTCCAGAATTTCAATGAAGCGGTCGAGACCGGCGACAGTGAAATGCAGGCAAGCTTTGCCACGGCCGATTTCAAGGAAGGCGTCGCCCACTTCGTCGAGAAGCGTAAGGCAAATTTCACAGGCAACTAGCGGCTGAAGAGAGAAGGGCGCGGGAAGTATTTTCTTCCTGCGCCCTTATTGTGTCCGAACCGTTCGATCAGAACGTATAGGCAATGCCTGCAAAAGCTTCGATGCCCTGTGCCTGGAAGCCGTCGGCTGGCTCGTACTGCTTGTTCAACAGATTGTTGATCCGAGCCGTCAGCTTCACGCTATCGGTAAGCTGGTGCGAACCGCTTATATTGACCACGGCATAGGGGCTCGCCTTGAAGATGCCGAACATGACGGGGCTGTTATAGACGTCGAAATAATTGGCAACCCATTGAACATTGAGGCCGAGATCGGTCTTGTCATCGATCTGCCAGCCAAGCGCACCGTTGACCATGTGGCGCGGCCTACGGAGGATGGGGTTCGCCGCTGCTCCCTTGTCGAGCAGCGTATAAGTGTAGTCGATGCGCGCCGAGACGTTGGGAAGCGGATCGACTTCCACATAGCTCTCCACACCGGAAGCGTAGAAAGTCGGGTTATTGATCGACGTTGTAACGAACGCGTCCTGCGTGACGGCGTCCTCGATGCGGCTCTTGAAATAGGTCACACCGACTTTGGCATAGGTGCCAAATAGACCCTGATCCACGCCGATTTCCCAGCCGCGGCTCTTTTCAGGACGCAAGTTGGGGTTGCCGTGATAGTCGCCATAGGTTGTGGCCGTGAAGCCATAGCGTTCGAAAAGCGCGGGCACCTTGAATGCTGTGCCATAGCTCGCCGTCAACCGCGTATCGGTTTCCTCGATGTAATAGCCTGGCGCCACCGAATAGGTGAACTGTTTGTCGAAATCCCGAGGCATGTCGTAGCGCCCACTCACGGTTGCAAAAAAGCGCCCGCCGAGATCGATGTGATCCGAGCCATACACCGCCGTTGACGATGTGGAAGCGGAGGAATCGGCAACCGACAGATAGTCGCCCCAGACCGGATCAGGAATGAACAGATACCCGTTTGAGATAAACTCTTCATGCGCGTATTCCGCGCCGACCGTCATCAGGTTCCACTCGGTAAGCCGAAACGTGTTGTCGGCATTGAGGGTGAAACGCTTGCCGCGATTATTGCTCTGGCTATCATCCAGCGCATAGATATCGGGATAATCGACATCGTTGCGGTGATATTGCGTAAAGGATGTGCTGAGCTTGGGTGCCCACACACCTCCGGCGAAATTGCCTTCGATCGAACCACTCAAAAAATATTGCAACGTCTTCGCGCCGGCCCCGACGCCACCGAGGCTGACATCCGAAGCATTGCGTGTGTCGCCGAATTGCGCAAAGGCCGAGGCTTTCACTTCATCGCTGAGAGCGCTATTGATCTGCAACGAACCGCTGATGTTTTCGTATCCGTCTTTTTCCTCCGGCGTACCCATCCGGTATCTCGACGGCACAATGTCGTTGCCGTTGGTCGTCTGCGCGGCGAGAGAGGCAAAGTAGTTGGTGTTGCCGACGCTGCCGCCCGACGTGAAGCTCGTGTTCAGCGAGCCACGTGTGCCCCCCTCGACGGTGAGCGTGTTTGATGGCGTGGTCGTGCCCTGCTTGGTGATGATATTGACGACACCACCTATGGCCTGACTTCCATAAAGCGCACTTTGCGGTCCACGTACCACTTCGATGCGCTCCACGTTTTCCAGCGTCATAAAGGCGAAGTTGAATGCGTTGGATGGCGAGGCCGGGTCGCTGATGGGCTGGCCGTTCAGCAATACAAGCGTCTGGTTGGAATTGCCGCCGCGCGTGAAAGCATAGGCAAGGGTGCCTGCGCCGCCCTGTTGTACGATATGCGTCCCGGGTACGGACTTCAGCGCATCGACGACAGTACGATATTGAAAGCGTTGAATGTCCGCCGCCGTAATGATCGTGTAGGAACTGCTCACTTCCTTTGTCGGCAACGGCGTGGCGCCCGCCGTGATCAGGAGTTCCGGCATCGCGGCCGTCGCATCTTCCGCAAATGCGGGACCTGTTGCGGCAAGAGCCGCCAATCCCAGGACCGCTGCACTCACACGGCGTCCATTGGGCTTAAAGTTGTTCATAAGAACCCCCTTGTGTCGTTCGCGGCCAACCCCGGCCGCAAGGACCGGTGGTGGAATACGAACAGACGAGAGCGAGGGAGCCCATCGGCCTTGCGCGGCAAGTTTGCATGAAAGCGGGAGGAACACCGCATGGCACGCGAAACCTGTCGCGTCACCGATGCGGACAAACCGCCCCGCTGACACACCCCGGCCACCGGCAGATGACGCGCTTGATGGCAGGTCTCCTGGCTCACGGGTCGTCGGCTTTGTTTTGCCTTCCCGTTGCTCGCGATAAAAACGCGGACAACAGTGGCTCTGTGAAACAAGGCCTCGCCGCTTACAGTTGCGGGGGCAGCCAGGGCATCGGCTTCGTGTTGAACGAGCGCCTCACCCTGTTCCCTCTTGCCTCCCGAGGACGCGGACCGCGCCTCGAGAACCGTCAAGCAAGCGGCACTATAGGTGGCAAGCGAGTCGTGTCAAATCGCCTGCGCTTACCGCTATCGATTGAAGAAAAACGCGCCAGCGGGCGCCGAACCACGCGGGCGCTCGCACTGTGGCATCTGGCCCGTTGTGTCTGCATCGCACCCACAAATGATGCAGGTCCTGGGTCGTGCTCGGAAAATGTCTTTGAAAACAGCATCTGATTGGTCGGAGTGAGAGGATTCGAACCTCCGACCCCCTCGTCCCGAACGAGGTGCGCTACCAGACTGCGCCACACTCCG
>CAZLLB010000133.1:0-8910 GCA_964560165.1 uncultured Parvibaculum sp.
CGAATATTGGACATGGCGTGACCTTGTTGCCAGTCTTGCAGACTAGGCAATCGAACCTAATGAAAGCTAAATTGGCTGTTCTGCCCGGCAGTGCGTTAAGCCTTGGGCCGATGAGGGAGTGGGATTGATGAGCACCTACCGCGACACTTATGCAGGTTGGAAAAAGAACCCTCATGGCTTCTGGGCCGATGCGGCGAAAGATATCGAGTGGTTGAAGCCTGCCGACGAGATCCATGGTGCTGAAGGCTGGTTCACGGGTGCTCAATGCAATACCTGCTGGAATGCGCTTGACCGGCATGTGAAGGGCGGGCGAGGCGATCAGCCCGCACTGATTTATGACAGCGCTATGCTCGGCGCGGTGAAGCGCTTCACCTATTCGCAATTGCTCGACAAGGTCGCGACCTTTGCCGGTGTTTTGCAGCGCCATGGCGTGGTCAAGGGCGACCGCGTGGTCATCTATATGCCCATGGTGCCGCAGGCTGTCGTCGCCATGCTGGCCTGCGCGCGGCTCGGCGCGATCCATTCGGTTGTATTCGGCGGTTTTGCACCCAAGGAGCTGGCGACGCGCATCGACGATGCTAAACCGAAGCTCATCGTCACCGCGTCTTGCGGGCTCGAGCCTGGCCGCGTCATCGTCTACAAGCCGCTGCTCGACGAGGCGATCTCGCTTGCGACCGCAAAGCCCGCCGCCTGTATCGTGCTGCAAAGGCCGCAGGCCGAGGCCGATCTGATCGAGGGTCGCGATTTCGATTGGGCTTTCGAGATGGAGCGCGCTCGCGCAGCCGGTGCCAAGCCCGCTTGCGTTCCCGTCGCCGCCACCGATCCGCTTTACGTGCTCTACACCTCCGGCACAACCGGCAAGCCCAAGGGCGTGGTGCGCGACAATGGCGGCCATATGGTTGCGCTCAAATGGTCGATGAAAAACGTCTTCGGCATGGACCCCGGCGAGGTTTTCTGGGCGGCTTCCGATGTCGGCTGGGTGGTCGGCCATTCCTATATCGTCTATGCGCCGCTGCTGCATGGCTGCACGACGATCCTTTTTGAAGGCAAGCCGGTCAGCACGCCCGATGCGGGCACCTATTGGCGCGTCATTGCGGATCACGGCGTCAAGGCGCTCTTCACCGCGCCCACCGCGTTTCGCGCGATCAAGAAGGAAGACCCCAAGGCCGAATTGGTGAAGAATTATGACCTCTCGAAATTCGAGATGCTCTTTCTGGCCGGTGAGCGCGGCGACCCTGACACTATTCAGTGGGCGGAGCAGGCGCTCGGCGTGCCGGTGATCGACCATTGGTGGCAGACCGAAAGCGGCTGGCCGATGACTGCGAACCCGATGGGGCTCGAAGTGCTGCCGGTGAAATATGGCTCGCCCGGCGTGCCGATGCCCGGCTACGACATTCAGGTGGTGGACGAGGCGGCAAAGCCTGTGCCTGCGGGTGCGACCGGCGCCATCGTTGTCAAGCTGCCGCTGCCGCCGGGATGCCTGCCGACGCTCTGGCATAATGACGAAGGCTTCCATTCCGCCTATCTCGCGGATTATCCCGGCTACTACAAGACAGCGGATGCGGGCTTCATCGACGAGGATGGCTATCTCTTCGTGATGAGCCGCACCGACGACATCATCAACGTCGCGGGCCATCGCCTCTCGACCGGCGGCATGGAGGAAGTGCTGGCGGGGCATCCGGACGTCGCCGAATGCGCGGTGATCGGCGTCGCCGATGCGATGAAGGGGCAGGTGCCGCTCGGTTTCCTCGTCATCAATAAAGGCGTCAATCGCCCGGCGGCTGAGATCGAGAAGGAGGCCGTGCAACTCGTGCGCGACAAGGTGGGGCCAGTGGCCTCGTTTAGAACCGCCATCGTCGTGCAACGCCTGCCGAAAACGCGCTCCGGCAAAATCCTGCGCGGCACGATGCGCAAGATTGCTGACGGCGAGGCATGGACGACGCCCGCGACGATCGACGATCCGGCGATCCTGACGGAGATCGGCGAGGCGCTGGGCGGCGCGGGGTATGCGAAGAAGGGGTGAGGCTTACCGTCATTGCGATAAGCGCCAGCCTTCGCGGCTCTGGATTGCTTCGCTTCGCTCGCAATGACGGAAGGAGCGGACAAGCGAAAGCCAAAACCCTCATCCTGAGGAGCGGGCAAAGCTCGCGTCTCGAAGGACGAGGCTCCGGCGTGGCCGCCACTCATCGCGCTGCCGTCATTGCGAGGAGCGCAGCGACGTGGCAATCCAGCCTTCGCCCCGGATTGCTTCGCTCGCAGTGACGAAAAGGTAGGAAAAAGGGGGAAAACTGCGGAGTTCAGCCCACTTAAACTCTCTTCATTTGACGGAACCTGCTTTCGCCATCATCTTCCGCCCATGGAAGCTGCAAAAAACCTCTTTTCCTATCGCAAGCATTGGGCGCACCGCTTCGGTGTAGCCCCGTTTCTGCCCATGTCGCGGGCGGAGATGGATGAGCTTGGCTGGGATGAATGCGATGTGATCCTCGTGACGGGGGACGCTTATGTCGATCATCCGAGTTTCGGCATGGCGATTATCGGGCGGCTGCTCGAGGCGCAGGGATTTCGCGTCGGCATTCTTTCGCAGCCAGATTGGCAGAGCGCTGAGCCTTTCAAGGCGCTGGGTCGCCCGGCGCTTTATTTCGGCGTCACTGGCGGCAACATGGATTCCATGGTCAACCGCTACACGTCCGATCGGCGGCTTCGTCATAACGACAATTACACGGCGGGCGGCGAGGGCGGCAAGCGGCCGGATCGTTCGACCATCGTTTATGCTCAGCGTTGCCGCGAAGCCTATAAGGATGTGCCGATTGTGCTTGGCGGCATCGAAAGTTCGCTGCGCCGCATCGCGCATTACGACTACTGGTCCGACAAGGTGCGCCGCTCGATCCTGATCGACGCCAAGGCCGATATTCTTCTTTACGGCAATGCCGAGCGCGCCGTCGTCGAAGTGACGCACCGCATCGCCAAGGGGCAGAAAGCCTCTGAGATCGACGATGTGCGCGGCGTCGCTGTTTTGAAAACAGCTGTGCCGGAAGGCTGGACCGAAGCGCCCGCAGACGATCTCGATACCAGCGACGAGGGCGCACGCCGGAGCAATGAGCAGACCGTTGTGCGGCTTCCCTCCTTCGAGCAGGTTTCAGGCGATCCCGAAGCCTATGCGCGCGCTTCGCGCGTACTTCACCGCGAGAGCAATCCGGGCAATGCACGCGGGCTGGTGCAGCGCCATGGCGCGCATGAATTGTGGCTGTCGCCGCCGCCCATTCCGCTGACCACGGCGGAGATGGATGCGGTTTACGATCTGCCTTACGCGCGTTCGCCTCATCCGATTTACGCGGGCGCGAAGATTCCCGCATGGGACATGATCAAGACCTCGGTCACGATCATGCGCGGCTGCTTCGGTGGCTGTTCCTTCTGTTCGATCACAGAGCATGAGGGCCGCATCATCCAGAGCCGTTCGGAAGGGTCGATCCTCAAGGAAATTGAAACCGTCCGCGACAAGGTTGAAGGTTTCACCGGGATCATTTCCGATATCGGCGGGCCGACTGCCAACATGTATCGCATGGCCTGCAAGGATAAGCGCACAGAAGAGCTTTGCCGCAGGCCGTCTTGCGTCTATCCGGCCATTTGCCCGAACCTCAATACCAGCCATGAATCGCTGATCGGGCTTTATCGCAAGGCGCGCGAGATTCCGGGCATCAAGAAGATCATGGTCGCTTCCGGCGTGCGCTACGATCTCGCCGTTGAAAGCCCGACCTATATCAAGGAACTCGTCACGCATCATGTCGGCGGCTATCTGAAAATCGCGCCGGAGCATACCGAAGCCGGACCGCTGTCGAAGATGATGAAGCCCGGCATCGGCGCTTACGATCGCTTCAAGAAGATGTTTGACGAAGCGTCGAAGAAGGCGGGCAAGGAATATTTCCTCATTCCCTATTTCATCGCAGCCCATCCCGGCACGACGGATGAGGACATGATGAACCTCGCGCTCTGGCTCAAGCGCAACAAGTATCGCGCCGATCAGGTGCAGACGTTTCTGCCCTCGCCCATGGCGATTGCGACGGCCATGTATCACTCGGGCAAGAATTCGCTGAAGCCGATCCGGCGTGGCGCCTCAGAGCCGGTCGAGACGATCAAGGGGATAAAGCAGCGCCGCCTGCACAAGGCGTTTCTGCGCTACCACGACGCTGAGAACTGGCCGCTCCTGCGCGACGCGCTGAAGAGCATGGGCCGTGCGGATCTTATCGGTCCGGGTAAGCATCAATTGATCCCGAGCTGGCAACCTGCCGGTACTGGGCTCAAAGGCGGCGAAGGCAAACGCCTCGGCCGCAAGCACGGTATGCAGACCTTCACGACCAAGGGCGTGTTTCCGCCGAAGTAGGCCCTCCCTCAAGCATGTCACCCCGGCCTTGTGCCGGGGTCCAGGGGCCGTAAACTTCTGCGCATGTGGAAGAGTTACTACGTCTGTATCCTCGCGAGTGGCCGCAACGGGACGCTTTATATCGGCGTGACGAATGATCTCGTTCGGCGCATTGCCGAGCACAAAGCTGCCGAGACCGAAGGTTTCACGAAAAAATATGGCGTCCATCGGCTCGTTTGATTTGGCGAAACACCGGATGTTGGTGCCGCGCTTCAGCGTGAGAAGACGATGAAGAAGTGGCCGCGTGCCTATAAGATAAACGCCATTGAGGGGGTAAATCCTCAATGGCGCGATTTATACGATGATCTGATTGCGGAAGGACAGAGCGTACCGCCCCTGGACCCCGGCACAAGGCCGGGGTGACAGCTAAAGAGAGGCGAGGCCTTACTCCTCGTCGTCCTCTTCGATCTTCACGTCCTTCAATTTCGCAAACACGCTGTCGGCGTCATAGCTCTTGCGCGACTCGTCCTTCTCCGGCGCGGTTTCGGGCGCGGCGATGGTGGCGTGGTGCGGCTCTTCGGGCGCTGTCGTCTCGGACGCGGGGAGAAGCGTCTCGCTGCGACCGGCGAGCTTGTCGGCCTTCTTGCGTTCGCGTTCGGCCTTGCGGCCCGCCTTCTGCACGGCGTCGTCGAGTTCGATTTGCGTCGAGAGGCCGAGCGTCACGGGATCGACGGGTTTGATATTTGCCGAATTCCAGTGCGAGCGTTCGCGCACGCTCTGGATCGTCGGCTTGGTCGTGCCGACAAGTTTGGCGATCTGCGCGTCGGTGAGTTCGGGGTGGTTGCGCAGCAGCCAGGCGATGGCGTCCGGGCGATCCTGACGGCGCGAGACGGGCGTGTAGCGCGGGCCTTTGCGCGGCTGGACCGGCGGCACCTTGTATTTGCTTTCAGCCGTCATCAGGCGCGTCGCCGGATTGCCCTGGCAGCGCTCGATTTCGGCGCGCGACAACTGGCCGGAGACGATCGGGTCCATGCCCTTGATCCCCTGCGCGACGTCGCCATCGGCAATGCCCTTCACCTCGAGCACATGCAGACCGCAGAAGTCAGCGATCTGATCGAAGGTGAGCGAGGTATTTTCGACAAGCCATACGGCCGTCGCCTTGGGCATGAGGGGCTGAATCATGTGGGTTCCTCTGATCCACCCGGCGGTGCCGGATGAACCCTTGTCTCGTCTGTGAGAAGGGGTATGGGCGTTATATAGGGCCAAAGGTCGGTCAAAGAAAGTGGAATAACGGCCCGGAGGGGTTTGCGGGGATATTTTCCCCCGCCCCCGCCATCCAACGAAACGGCAGAAACCCGCCCTTTTTGGGGCGGGTTTCCTTCAGGCGAGAGCGGAAGACCGGATTTAGCGTTTGATCTTCGTGATCTTGGTGCCTTCGATGCTGACGCCTGCCATCAGGCCGGACTGGTCGAAGATGAAGGCATAGGCATCGTCCTTGAGGGTCGATGTGGAGAGGTTTTTGGCCACGCCCTGATCGACGACCACGACGGTCGGGCCGACGCCGATTTCGAGACCGGCGCTATCTTTGAGATATTTCACGGCCTTGTCGTTCATCAGGAACACGGCATAGCCATAAGACTGCGCACCGGCCTGGAGGCCCCATGAACCCGTCACGGTGTTGTAGTAGTCAATAACCGCGCCGTGTTCTTCCAGCACGCCTTCGCCATAGGCGCCGCCGAAGATCAGACCGGCTTTGACGATGGACGGGAAGATCAGAATGGCCTTGGCCTGCGAGCCGACCTTCTCGGCGGTCGGATTCGACTTGTAGAGCTTCTTCAGTGCGAGAGAAGCCTCGGTGTTGAGGTCTGCTGCCGTCGCCGCGTTAGCGTGCGTTGAGATGCCGCCGACCGACACCGTGGTCGCGACTGCAAAAAGCAGCGCCATGAAAAAGCGTTTTGTGTTCGCCATGTGAGGAACTCCGTCTTTTTTGGGGCTGTATGCAGAACCATCCTTTTACGGACGATTCTACGCTGAAAGCGGCCGGGGAGATTTTCCCCGATTACCCCTATATAACGGCGGTTGTGCCGTTTGGTTCCGAACCCTCACCTGCGCGTGAGCCAGTGCTAAAACCTTTTGGCGGATTTTCAGTGCGTCAGGACGATCTTGCCGATATGACTGCTCTTTTCCATCAGCTCATGCGCTTTGGACGCCTCCGTGAGCGGAAAGGTCGCGTCGATACGCGGCTTTACGCGGCCCGCGTCGAGAAGTGGCCAGACCTTCTCCTTCAGCGCACGGGCGATAGAGGCTTTTTCCTCAATGCTCCGTGGGCGAAGCGTCGAGCCTGTCAGCGTCAGGCGCTTCAGCATGATGGGCATGAAGTTGATTTCAGCCGTTGAGCCGTTGAGAAAGGCAATCGAGACGATGCGGCCATCCTGAGCGGCAGCCTGAATATTGCGGGCGATATAATCGCCGCCGACCATATCGAGAATGACATCGACGCCGCGCCCTGAGGTCAGCGCCTTCGTTTCAACAACGAAGTCCTGTTCGCGATAATTGAGCGCGGCTTCGGCGCCGAGGCTTATGCAGGCGGCGCATTTTTCCGTCGAGCCTGCTGTTGTAAAGACGCGCGCGCCGAACATGCGTCCAAGCTGGATCGCCGTGGTGCCGATGCCGCTCGAACCGCCATGGATCAGTAGCGTCTCGCCGCCTTTCAGAGCGGCGCGTTCAAAAACATTGGTCCAGACTGTGAAGAAGGTTTCGGGCAAGGCCGCGGCCTCGATGGCGCTGAAGCCTTTGGGTATCGGCAAGGCGTGGCTTTCATGGGCGACGCAATAGGCGGCATAACCGCCGCCGCTAACCAGCGCGCAGACGCGGTCGCCGATTTTCCAGGCCGTCACGCCGGGGCCGGTGGCGACCACCTCGCCGGCGACTTCGAGGCCGGGCGTGTCGGGCGCGCCAGGCGGCGGTGCATAAAAGCCCATGCGCTGGATCGTATCGGGACGGTTGACGCCTGCCGCCTCGACCCGGATCAGGATTTCGCCTAGGCCGGGTTCGGGCCGGGCGATCTCGTGAGGCACCAGCACCTCGGGGCCACCAGGCTTCACGATGGAGATGGCGGTCATCTTGGATGGCAGGGCGGCGCTCATGGGTCACCTCGATAGGGGCTTGGGAAGCAGGTCAGGGCTTGAAGGTCTAGCGCCGGGCTTCCACAGTGGCAACCAACCGGAAAAGGAGCGCGCCCATGGACACCGACGATCTGGAACCCCGCAAGAGGCGTGGTGAGGCGCTGGCGGCGCTCGCTCGCGAAGACTTGAGCCTACTCGGTATAGAGGAGCTTCAAGAACGAATCACGGCGCTTGAAACAGAGATCATGCGCATTCGCGGTCAACTTGAGCGCAAGCACGGGACGCGGTCGGCAGCGGAAGCACTTTTCAGAAAATAGGGTGCGGGGTGCTTAAGCCCTTAAATGAATGAGGATTTCACCCTGCGCGACATAGAACCTTAGGCGTGAGTCAATAACTGAGAAGATGTCAGTTTGCCGGTAGTTTAACGATTTGATAAATATGAACCCGCTAGGGTGACCTTGCGTAATCCAGATCTGTCTGGATTTGAGTGGTTCCTATCCACTCTGTTTGACGCCTCCCTGTTAGAACTTGAGCCGCGGGCATTCCGCGGCTCTTTTTTAGCAAGATGGACGATCCGTCCGCACCCCTTCCCCCCGCTGGCATGAATGTTGATCCCTCAAGGCTCTGGTTGTGCCGCTCTGGCACGGGGGGCTTCAAGGGGTTGGTGAATGAGTTCGGATCGGTACGAGGATCAAGACGTCGTTTTCGCGGAAACCGAAAACGGCCCGGTGACGCTGGCGGAGTTCATGTCGTCGGGGCTGTTTCAGCGGACTTATCGCGAGGGTATGCAGCTTGTCGAGGATACCTCGGCCTATCTCGACGGGCCGGGCCGTGAGGCCTCGCGCAACCTGTCGCGCGACGGATCGCTCGCCTATGCGGGCGAGAGCATGCGGCTGACCACGCGGCTCATGCAGGTCGCCGCCTGGCTCCTGGTGCGCAAGGCCGTGCATGAGGGTGAAATCAGCATCGAGGAAGCCCGTTCGGAGAAATACCGCCTTGCAACCAAGGAAATTGCCCGTTCGGCACGTCTTGCAGGTGCTGCGGCGCTTCCCGCCCGGCTGCTTGAGTTGATCGAGAGTTCGGAACTGCTCTATGCCCGCGTCGAGCGGCTCGACACGCAACTCCGGGCGCAGGGCGAGGCGTTCAGCCCGGAAAACCCGCTGGCTGGCCAGTTGAACCGTGTTGAGGCCTTTTTTCGAGAGACCCTGCAACGGCATTGAGGCACCCGCGCCCGCCAACGAAAAAAGCCCCGCTCTCGCGGGGCTTTTTGCTTCGCCGTGCCGGAATATCAGGCTTTGACGCCGACGTTGCCGAACTTCTTGTTGAAGCGGCTGACGCGACCGGCGCGGTCAACGAGCTGCTGGCCGCCGCCCGTCCAGGCCGGATGGGTGGTCGGGTCGATGTCGAGAACGAGCGTGTCGTCTGCCG
>CAZLLB010000134.1:0-8899 GCA_964560165.1 uncultured Parvibaculum sp.
CTTTTATCGACGCAGAACATGCGCTTGACCCCATCTATGCGCGCAAGCTTGGCGTGGCGCTCGACGATCTGCTGATCTCGCAGCCCGATACCGGCGAGCAGGCACTTGAGATCTGCGACACGCTGGTTCGTTCCGGTGCGGTCGATATCATCGTAGTCGATAGCGTCGCGGCGCTGACGCCCAAGGCCGAACTTGAAGGCGAGATGGGCGACAGTCTGCCAGGCCTTCAGGCACGTTTGATGAGCCAGGCGCTTCGTAAGCTCACGGGTTCGATCTCGAAGTCGAACACCATGGTCATCTTCATCAACCAGATCCGCATGAAGATCGGCGTCATGTTCGGTAGCCCGGAAACGACGACGGGCGGCAACGCGTTGAAGTTCTATGCTTCGGTCCGTCTCGACATCCGCCGCATCGGCGCGATCAAGGATCGCGAAGAGGTTGTCGGCAACCAGACCCGCGTGAAAGTGGTCAAAAACAAGGTGGCACCGCCTTTCAAGCAGGTCGAATTCGACATCATGTATGGCGAGGGCATCTCGAAGACTGGCGAACTTGTCGATCTCGGCGTCAAAGCCGGCATCGTCGAGAAATCGGGCTCCTGGTTTTCTTATAACAGCACGCGCATTGGCCAAGGCCGCGAGAATGCCAAGACTTTCCTGCGGGATAATCCAGACATGGCGGCGGAGATCGAAAAATCCATCCGTGCCAATGCCGGGCTGATCGCCGAACAGATCCTGCAAGGGGAGCCGGAACCCGATAGCGACGATGGTGACGTCGAAGCGACGGCCTGACACGAGATTTCTCTAGTTTTCTCTGCCTGAAGTGCAAGACGCGGCGCCGGGGACCCCACCGGCGCCGTTTTGCTATTCTGCATAGCTCAAAGGGGCTTCCTAGACAGGGAGGGGGGCGGGCGGTAAAAGCTGAAACGGTTTCAACTTTTTCGGGCGAGACCCATATAGATTGGGCACGCGTCCTTGATGTGCAGACGCGTTTTGAAGCGAGACGACGGAATGGCCGGGCTTAACGAGATCCGCAGCAAGTATCTGGAATATTTCGGCAAGAACGGTCACGAGATTGTGGCTTCAGGCCCGCTTGTGCCGACCAACGACCCGACGCTGCTTTTTACCAATGCCGGTATGGTTCCGTTCAAGAATGTCTTTACCGGGCAGGAAAAGCGTCCCTACGTGCGGGCGACCTCGGCTCAGAAATGTGTGCGGGCAGGCGGCAAGCATAACGATCTCGACAATGTTGGCTATACGGCCCGCCACCACACTTTCTTCGAGATGCTCGGCAACTTCTCTTTCGGCGACTATTTCAAACCCGACGCAATCGAGTTTGCCTGGACACTGATCACTAAAGAATTCGGCCTGCCCAAAGACAGGCTGATTGCGACAGTCTATTCCGATGACGAAGAGGCGTTTGGGCTGTGGAAGAAGATCGCCGGACTTCCCGAGGACCGCATCATCCGAATTTCGACGGCGGATAATTTCTGGTCGATGGGGGAGACCGGGCCTTGTGGCCCCTGTTCGGAAATCTTCTTCGATCATGGCCCCAAGATTCCCGGAGGCCCACCCGGCAGTGCCGATCAGGATGGCGATCGCTTCATCGAAATTTGGAACCTCGTCTTCATGCAGTATGAGCAGATCGCCGAGGGTGATCGCCGTCCGCTGCCGAAGCCGTCGATCGATACGGGCATGGGGCTTGAGCGCATGGCTGCCGTGCTTCAGGGCACGCATGACAATTACGCGACCGATGTGATGCGGGCACTGATCGTGGCAAGCGCCGAGGCTTCGCATACCGACCCGGACGGTGCCCATGCGGTCAGCCATCGCGTTATTGCCGATCACCTTCGCGCGAGCTGTTTTCTGATTGCCGATGGTGTCATGCCTTCCAATGAAGGACGTGGCTATGTGCTGCGCCGGATCATGCGTCGCGCCATGCGTCATGCGCAGTTGCTGGGCGTTTCCGAGCCGCTGATGTGGAAACTCGTGCCCGCGCTCGTCCGGCAGATGGGGGATGCCTATCCTGAGCTTCGTCGTGCCGAGGCGCTTGTCACCGAGACGTTGAAGCTCGAAGAACGCCGCTTTCGCGAGACGCTGGTGCGCGGGTTGAAGCTTCTCGATGAAGAACTCGACAAGATCGGCAGCGCCAAGGTGCTGCCGGGTGACGTGGCTTTCCGTCTTTATGACACATACGGCTTTCCGCTCGATCTGACGCAGGATGCGCTGCGCCCGAAGGGTATCCAGGTCGAGCAGGCAAGCTTCGACACAGCGATGGAACGTCAACGCGCCGATGCGCGCAAAGCCTGGTCTGGTTCGGGCCAGAAGGCGACCGAGACCGTTTGGTTCGAGTTGCGTGAGAAACTCGGCGCGACGGAATTCCTCGGCTACGAAACCGAGAATGCCGAAGGCAAGATTGTTGGCATCGTTGTCGATGGTGCATCGGTCGATAAGGTCGAAGCGGGGCAGGAAGCCGCGATCATCACCAATCAGACGCCTTTCTATGGGGAGTCTGGAGGGCAGGTCGGCGATTCTGGTGTGCTCTTTTCCGGGGCGGGCGCAGAATTCCCGGTCACCGACACGCATAAGAAACTTGGCGACATGGTTGTCCATTTCGGCAAGCTCACGCATGGCGCGCTCAAGATTGGCGATATCGTCGAGATGAAGGTCGATGGCGCGCGCCGTACTGCGACGCGGGCGAACCATTCGGCGACGCATCTTCTGCATGAAGCCTTGCGCCGCGTGCTCGGCCCGCATGTCACTCAAAAAGGGTCAATGGTGGCACCGGAGCGCTTACGCTTCGACTTCAGCCATCCCAAGCCGATGACGCTGGACGAGATTGCGCAGGTCGAGGATATCGTCAACCGCATCATCCGCCAGAACCTTGACGTGACGACGCGTCTGATGACGCCGAATGAAGCTATTGAGGCTGGAGCGCTGGCGCTCTTTGGCGAAAAATACGGCGACGAAGTGCGTGTCCTTTCGATGGGACTCAATGACGATACCGATGGCAGGACCTATTCGGTCGAGTTGTGCGGCGGTACGCATGTGCGCCGCGTTGGCGACATTGCGATTTTCAAGATCGTCAGCGAGACCGCCGTTGCTTCCGGGGTGCGCCGCATCGAGGCGCTGACGGGTGAGGGAGCACGGCGCTACCTTGTTGAGCAGGATCGCCTTGTGCACGAAGCGGCAGGCGCTTTGAAAATCGCTATGGGAGACCTGCCCGAGCGCGTCGTTTCGCTGATGGAGGAACGCAAGCGTCTAGAGCGCGAATTGAACGACGCGAAGAAGAAACTCGCTATGGGCGGTGGCGGTGCGGCGGATGTTGCACCGGCGCAGAGCGTCGGCGGCGTCAATCTCGTTGCGCGTGTATTGAACGGCGTGAACCCGAAAGATTTGCGAGGCCTCATCGATGAGGCAAAGAAACAGATCGGCTCAGGCATCGTGGCGCTCGTAGCTGTGAGCGAAGATGGCAAGGGCGCGATTGCGGTCGGCGTCACCGCGGATCTCACCTCGCGCTTCAATGCGGTGGAACTCGTCAAGGCCGGTTCGGCAGCGATGGGTGGCGGTGGCGGCGGCGGGCGGCCTGACATGGCGCAGGCCGGTGGCCCAGACGGGACACAGGCCGAAGCGGCACTCGATGCCGTCAAAGCTTCGTTGGCAACCGTCGCAGCCTAGTCGTCGGCATTCAGTTCTGCGGTCAGCCAGTCGAGGAATAGCTGTGTTTGCGGGGTCATCGGTTTCCGAGCCGCTGGGATTGCCGCAAAACCCGGCTCGAATTTCGTAAAGCCGAATTTCGCAACGAGTGTTTCCTGCGCCAGCTCCTTGGCAACTAACCGCCGGTCAACAAGCGCGACACCCATGCCCGCCATTGCTGCTTCAATGCAGAGATGTGTATGCGGAAAGGACAAGACTTTTCGCGTCGTCAGCCGCAAGCCGGTCTGGTGATGCCACGCGTCCCAGGCCTGCGATGTGTAGTCGTGGACAATAAGGCAGGGGGCCGCAAGACGACCCTTCGCATCCTTCTCGAGAGGATAATCGGGTGTGCAGACAAGGCCGAAATGCACATCTGCGATGCGGATTGCGCGAGTTTGCTCGTCCAGTGAATAGGCGTGCCGATCCCACAGCAATACGAGATCGGCATCTGCCTCCTCGCGCATCTCGCGCGCCGATGTCATGGAGAGGCGGATACGCACGTCAGGATGCCCACGCGAAAAGCCGGGCATACGCGACACCAGCCAGCACATAGCGAAAGTTGCGCTGCAGGCGACGTGAATGCCTGACCTTCGTGCCTCACCAGTGACTTTCGTGTAGCCGTCCGCGAGCAGGTTCAGCGCATCGCTGGTAATTGCGGCCAGTTGCCGGCCGCGCTCATTCAGCCGTATTCCGGTTCCGTCCTTCTCGAAGAGGGAGGCGCCTACATCCTCCTGCAGCGCGCGCAGTTGTTTGCTGATCGCGCCGTGAGTGCGGCCAAGTTCTTCTGCGGCCCGCGTGACGGAACCAGAGCGGGCGACGGCGTCGAAGGCGCGCAAAGCTGACAAGGGCGGGAGGTGGCGCTTCACGGCTATTCCAGTTGGTGAGTATTTTTCACATATGATCCTAATAGAAGTCAATTTTCAAGCATATTTCCACGATTTAGGCTCTTCTTATCGACGAATTTGTGAATTTAGGTGGCGAACATGACGTGCAGCGCGGGCGATTTCGACTATGAGGCGTTCGGGAAGGGCTATGCACTCCGGCGTCGTACAGACCCACGCATTGCGGCGCTGGTGCATCAGGCATTGGGGGGCGCCCGGATTGTTCTCAATGTTGGCGCAGGCGCGGGTTCCTATGAGCCCAATGACCGCCATGTGCTCGCAATCGAGCCGTCAGAGGCAATGCGGCGACAGCGCCCGCCCCATCTCGCGCCAGCTATCCACGGCGTTGCAGAGAATTTGCCGTTTGACGATGCGTCGGTCGATGCGGCCATGGCGATGATTACCGTTCATCAATGGCCGGATCTTGAAAAAGGGCTTGGTGAGCTGCGACGCGTAGCGCGCGGGCCGGTTGTTGTGATGACATTTGATGGCGACGCGATGGATCGCTACTGGCTTGCCGATTATGTACCTGAACTGATCGTGGTCGAGCGCCGCCGTATGCCATTGATCAAAGCAATTCGTGAGGGCCTTGGTGGCAGCATAGAGGTCCACACAATTCCCATCCCCAGCGACTGCGTCGATGGGTTTTGCGAAGCCTTTTATGCGCGGCCTGAAGCCTTGCTGGATCCGCAGGTGCGTGCTGCGCAATCCGCATGGGGTTTCGTGGCGGAAGAAATCAAGGTGCGCTTCGCCGATGAGCTTTCACGCGATCTCAAGAGTGGTGCGTGGGATGCGCGCTACGGTGCATGGCGAAGCTTGCCTTCATATGAAGGTTCGCTGCGCCTCGTCGTCGGATGGCCTTGAGGGCTTCAGGCTTTCGCCAGTGCCTTTGTCAGGTTTTCAGCGACCTTGTCGAGGAAGCCTTCCGTTGACAGCCACTTCTGCTCGGAGCCGACCAGAAGCGCCAGATCCTTCGTCATGTGGCCGCTCTCCACGGTCGAGACGCAGACCTTTTCAAGCGTATAGGCGAAAGCTTCAAGATCAGAATTGCCGTCGAGCTTGGCGCGATGCACGAGGCCGCGCGTCCAGGCGAAAATCGATGCAATCGAGTTTGTTGAAGTCTGCTCGCCGCGCTGATGCTGGCGGAAGTGGCGCGTCACCGTGCCGTGGGCGGCTTCCGCTTCCATGATCTTGCCATCGGGCGTCAGCAATACGCTGGTCATCAGGCCGAGCGAACCGAAGCCCTGGGCGACGGAGTCCGATTGCACGTCGCCATCGTAATTCTTGCAGGCCCAGACATAACCGCCGGACCATTTCAGCGCCGAGGCGACCATGTCGTCGATCAGGCGATGTTCATAGACGAGCTTGTGCTTGTCGAAGTCGGCCTTGAATTCCTTTTCGAATACGTCCTGGAAAATATCCTTGAAGCGTCCGTCATAGGCTTTGAGAATCGTATTCTTGGTCGAGAGATAGACCGGGAATTTACGATCGAGGCCGAATTTAAGGCAGGCGCGCGCAAAGTCGCGGATCGACGCATCGAGGTTGTACATCGAGAGCGAAACGCCTGAGCCCGGGAAGTCGAACACGTCATGCTCGACGGTTTGCTTGCCGTCTTCCGAAACCCATTTGACTGTGAGCGTGCCCTTGCCGGGCACGAGGAAATCGGTGGCGCGATATTGATCGCCGTAAGCGTGGCGGGCGATGACGATCGGCTCGGTCCATCCGGGCACGAGACGGGGAATGTTGCGGCAGATAATAGGCTCACGGAAGACCGTGCCGTCGAGAATGTTGCGGATCGTGCCGTTGGGCGACTTCCACATTTTCTTGAGGCCGAATTCCTTCACGCGGGCTTCGTCGGGCGTAATGGTGGCGCATTTGACGCCGACCCCGTGCTTCTTGATGGCTTCTGCCGCGTCCACCGTCACCTTGTCGTCGGTCGCGTCGCGATGCTCCATGCCGAGGTCGTAATATTCGATGTCGAGGTCGAGGAAGGGGAAGATCAGCTTGTCCTTGATCATCTTCCAGATGATGCGGGTCATTTCGTCGCCATCAAGATCGACGACGGGGTTTTTGACTTTGATCTTCGACATGCGGCTTTGAACCCTTCAAGGCGTGAGCGGGCGAGGCGGGTGGTCCCGAAAGCGGTGCGCTGATGCGCGGGGGGCGAACATGATCCTATAACATTGCACAGCAATTGATTAAAGGCAGGCAATCGCTTATTCAGCGGCGCATATGTTGCCGCAACGGAAGTTTCCCGAAGATGGCCGGAACCGACCAGACCAAAATCGACATCTCCAACGCTGCACCAGGGCCCTCAGTGATTCTGGTTCAGCCGCAGATGGGTGAAAATATAGGCACGGCGGCCCGCGCCATGCTGAATTTCGGACTCACCGAGCTTAGATTGGTGAGCCCTCGCGACGGTTGGCCAAACGAGCGGGCGCGCGCAGTTTCGTCGGGCGCTGATGTGGTCATCGATCGGGCGGCGCTTTTTGCGAGTACCGAAAAGGCCGTAGGCGATCTGGACTATGTCATAGCAACGACGGCGCGGCACCGTGACATGATGAAGCCCGTGATGACGCCTGAAATGGCGGCAGCCAAATTGCGCGCGGTCATCGCGAGTGGCGGCAAGGCGGGTGTGTTGTTCGGGCCTGAACGCACGGGCCTTACAAATGACGACGTCGTGCTAGCCGACGCCATTCTGATGGCCCCGGTAAATCCAGCATTTGCGTCCATCAATCTCGCTCAAGCTGTGTTGCTGATCGGCTATGAATGGTTCAAGGCTGGCGACGCCACGCCGCCGGAGAGAATGGACTATTTGGCGACGAGGCCCGCGACCAAGGAAGAACTTCTGGGTTTTTTCGGGCATCTTGAGGGAGAGCTTGATCGTTTCGGGTTTCTCAAGCCCATCGAGAAACGGCCTTCGATGATCCGCAACATCCGCAATCTTTTTCAGCGTGCGGGCATGACGGAGCAGGAAGTACGAACCTTCCGGGGCATAGTTGCGTCGCTGACCCGGAGCATGCCCAAAGGGCAGGGGCCGGAGGGGCGGGGCGAGAGCTAAGCCATTGATTTGACACGCTGCCCTTGCCGGGGTAGAAACCGCGACGAAATCGGCCCGCAGGGGCCGTTTTTCACTTTTACGCACCCGTGGGAAAGGCGACGCTCGTAGCCAATTCCTGTCGGCCCTGGCGGGCAAAGGAGGGCGCGTTTCCATTGTTTTGACAGGAAACCGCGATGACAAAGCGCATTGAAGCCAAGTACAAAATCGACCGCCGGTTGGGCGAAAATATCTGGGGTCGCCCGAAGAGCCCGCTGAACAAGCGCGAATATGGCCCCGGCCAGCATGGCCAGCGCCGCAAGGGCAAGATCTCCGATTTCGGCGTTCAGCTCCGCGCCAAGCAGAAGCTGAAGGGCTATTACGGCAATATCTCCGAGAAGGCCTTCCACGGCATCTACAAGGAAGCCTCGCGCCTCCGCGGCGACACCAATGAATTGCTGATCGGTCTGCTGGAGCGCCGTCTCGATGCGATCGTCTATCGCGCGAAATTCGTGCCGACCGTTTTCGCCGCCCGTCAGTTCATCAATCACGGCCATGTGCTGGTCAACGGCAAGAAGGTCAATATCGGCTCCATGCGCCTGAAGGAAGGCGATGTGGTCGAAGTTCGGGAGAAGTCGAGGCAGCTCGCCGTGGTTCTGGAATCCATGCAGAGCGCCGAGCGCGACACGCCGGACTATATCGAAGTCGATCAGAACAAGATGACGGCGCGATTTGTTCGCGTCCCCAGCCCGGCCGATGTGCCCTATCCGGTGCGCATGGAGCCGAATCTGGTCGTCGAATTTTATTCGCGTAGCTAGTTTTTGCGGCGCATCAGACAAACGAAAAGGCCGCTCATCAGAGCGGCCTTTTTTTGTCGGTATGCTTACGGAGTGGGCGTTATGCCTGCGCTGCTTCCGTCACGATGCCTTTGGCGGCGAGGTATTCGCGCAGCTCGCCCTGCTCGAACATTTCGCGGACGATGTCGCAGCCGCCGACGAATTCGCCTTTGACGTAAAGCTGCGGGATCGTCGGCCAGTCGGAGAACTGCTTGATGCCTTCGCGGATTTCGCCGTCTTCAAGAACGTTGATGCCTTTGAAGGGGACGTTCAGGTAGGTCAGCACTTGCACGACGGCGTTCGAGAAGCCGCATTGCGGAAAGACGGGGGTGCCCTTCATGAAGAGAACCACGTCGCTGCTCTGAACTTCCTGACGGATGCGGTCGAAGACCGGATTGTCGCTCATCTGATGTCCTTCCGCGCTTCGCAAGCGCTGATCGATTTGTTGATCTC
>CAZLLB010000135.1:0-8868 GCA_964560165.1 uncultured Parvibaculum sp.
AAGTCGAGATAGAGGGCGAGTGCGCCCATGATCGCCTTCTTGGAGGCGGTGGCGACGCCGTCGCCCTCGAAATACATCTCCTTGATGCGCTGCGTGTCGTAAGCCGTGAGGCCCGCGAAAACCAGCACGCCAATCACCGAAACGGCAAATTGCAGTGCCGAACTCTGGAGGAAGATATTGACGACCGAGGCGATCAGCACGCCGATCACGCCCATGATCAGGAACGAGCCCATGGCCGAGAGATCGCGCTTCGTCGTGTAGCCATAGAGGCTCAACCCTCCGAAAGCGGCGGCGGTGACGAAGAAGACCTGCGTGATCGAGTTGCCCGTATAGATCAGGAAAATGCTCGACAGCGACAGGCCCATGAGACCGGCAAAGAGCCAGAACGAAATCTGTGCGCCCGCAACGCTCATCTTGCTGATGCGCGCGCTAAGGAAGAAGACGAGGCCAAGCGGCGCGAGCATGACGACCCACTTCAGCGGGCTCGAATAGAGCGCCGTGCCGGTGGAGGTAAGCTCAAGGCCGGCGCCCGTCTGGGTAACGGCCATGGAAAAGGCGAGGTAAGCGATAACGCCCGTGATGGCGAGTCCGCCCGCCATGTAGTTATAGACGCTGAGCATGTAGCTCCGCAGGCCCTGGTCGATCGCGCTGTCTTGCGCGCCCACGCCTGTCTGCATCCGGTTCTGGTCGAAATTGGCCATTGAAACGCACCCTCCTGATAGTGCCTTGCACGAATATCGTGGTTTAACCCCGGAAGTTCAAGGTGAATTGCCCTCACACGGCGCTTCGCCAGGATGACGAAACTGTAACAAAGCCAAATACTTGCTATTCGGCGCGCAGGCTTCGCGCTGCGGGCACGGAAAGCACCCGCCAAGTGCCTGCAAGCCCCAGCCCCACGGTCGCCAGCGTCGCCGCGGTAATTGTCACCAGAAGCGTGCCGGGCAGGAAATGCCAAGGCAATTCCATGACATAGGCAACCACGATATAGGCCGCCGCAGTGCCCGCAAGCGCCGCGATCAGCGCAGTTGCAAGGCCGAGCGTGGCATATTCGCGGATATAGATGCCGAGGATCCGGGCGCGGCTCGCCCCCAGCACTTTAAGGATAACCGCATCGCGAACGCGGGCGCGAAAGCCCGCCGCCATCGCACCACCAAGGACGAGGACGCCTGAAAGCAGCGTGACGCCGCCGGTGGCACGCACGGCGAGTGAGAACTGATCGAGCATTTTGTTGACTGCGTCGAGCGCTTCCTTGACGCGCACGGAAGTGATGTTGGGAAATTGCGACGTGACCGCGCGCTCCAGCACTTCCTCACCCTCTGCCGCCATGGTGACGGTCGCAAGCTCGGTATGGGGCGCGGCTTCGAGAACGCCCGGCGAAAATACCATGACGAAATTGATGCCGAGGCTCTGCCAATCGACCTGCCGCGTATTGGCGAGCCTGGCCTCGATCTCGCGGCCAAGCACATTGACGGTGAGCGTGTCGCCGAGCTTGAGGCCCAGACCTTGCGCAAGCTCATGATCGAAGGAGACGAGCAGCGGGCCTTTGTAATCTTGTGGCCACCATGCACCGCTGGCGAGCTGCGAATTCTCCGGCATCTTCGCTGAATAAGTGATGCCGCGATCGCCTTGCAAAGCCCAGGCGGCATTGGGCGCGGGCTTCACCTTGTCGGCGGCGAGGCCTTTGACCGCGATGATGCGTCCGCGCAGCATCGGCACGCGCTCGAATTTCGTTACGCCGGGCGTCGCGCGCACGAGTTTTTCAAGCGCCGCCGATTGATCCGACTGAATATCGACGAAGAAGAAGGACGGCGCGCGGCCCGACAGATCATTGGCGATCTCGCCGGTGATATTGCCGTTGATGAGCGAGACGGTGACGAGGAGCGTAAGGCCAAGGCCGAGCGACAGCATGACGGCGGGCGTCGGCGCGCCGGGGCGATGAAGATTGGCGAGCGCGAGGCGCATTTCCGGCGAGCGCCCCTTGAGCCGCGCGGCGAGCGCCATGACGCCCTTGGCCGCAAGACGCAGCACGAGGAAAACGGCGGCAGACCCCACAACAAACCAGAGCGCGAATGTGGCCCGCTCGGCGGTGGCGACCGCCAGAACGGCGAGCGCCAGCAGCGAGGCGACAGTGGCCACGACATAGATGGGTTTGGGGAAACGCCGCTCCGGCGCGACGAGATCGCGGAAGAGGCTCGTGGGCGGCACTTCACGCGCACGCGCCAACGGCCAGATGGCGAAGGCAAGCGCGGTGAGCACACCATAAGCGGCGGCGAGAATAAGCGGGCCGCTGTAAAGCCCAAGCGCCGCAGGCACCGGAATGAGATCGCCCGCAACGGCTTGCAGCGCGAAAGGTATCGCCGCGCCGATGGCAAGACCGATGACGATGCCGCAAAGAGCGAGCGCCATCACCTGAATGAGATAGAGGCGGAAGATCAGCCCGCCCGATGCGCCGAGCGATTTGAATGTGGCGATGACCTCGCGCTTGCCGTCGAGATAGGATTTGACGGCATTGGCGACGCCGACGCCGCCGACGACCAATGCAGTGAGACCAACGAAACCGAGGAACAGCGCCACGCGATTGACGAAACGGCGAACGCTGGGAGCGCTGTCAGTGCGATCCTGAATGCGCCAGCCCGCATCGGGAAATTGTTTTTGCAAGTTCGCGACAAAAGCCTTGATCGAAGACGTGGCGCGCAGCTCTTCCGGCAGGCGCAGACGATAGTGATTGGAGACGAGACTGCCGGGCTGAACGAGGGCGGTGGAGGCGAGCGCATCGACGCCGATCATGACGCGCGGCCCGAGTGCAAAGCCATCGCCGACACGATCGGGCTCATGCACGATCTGGCCGCGCAACTCAAAACTCGCGGAACCGATCTTGATGTCGTCGCCGATCTTTGCATTGAGGCGCGAGATGAGATTGGGTTCGGCCACCGCGCCATAGCGCCCATCACGCAGGGAGAGCGCCTCGGCAAGCGATATGGCAGGCTTCAATTCCATCGCGCCGTAAAGCGGATAGAGCCCATCGACCGCCTTCAGCTCGACGAGGCTCTGCTTTTGCTCGGTGCGCGCCATGGCCCGCATTTCAACCGAGTGCGACAGAACATTACCTTTGGAAATCGCGGCAAGCTCGGCGGGGTTCGCCTCGCGATGCAGCAACCGCACATCGACATCGCCGCCGAGGATTTCCTGTCCGCGCTCTGCAAGGCCGCGCGTTAGTGCCGTCGAGACGGAGCCGACACCGGCAATGGCTGCGACACCAAGCGCGAGGCAAGCGATGAAAATGCGAAAACCCGCAAGGCCGCCACGCAATTCGCGCCGGGCGAGACGAATGGCAAGGCCGAGTGGCGCGTCACTCATGCGGCAGCGCCCGCCTCGACGCTTTCGACAAGCCCGTCGCGCAGGCGCACAACCTGTTCGCAACGCGCTGCCAGATGTTCATCATGGGTGATGAGCACCAGCGTCGTGCCTTTGCGCGTATGGAGATCGAACATCAGTTCGATGATTTCGGCGCCCGTGGTCTGATCAAGATTGCCGGTCGGCTCGTCGGCAAGAAGGATCGCCGGATCGCCGACGACCGCGCGGGCGAGAGCCACACGCTGCTGCTCGCCGCCCGACAATTGGCCGGGATAATGGCTGAGGCGATGACCGAGGCCGACGAGCTTCAATTCCTCTTCGGCGCGGGCAAAGGCATCCTTGCGGCCTGCAAATTCAAGCGGAATGGCGACATTTTCGAGCGCCGTCATGGTGGGGACAAGATGGAAAGACTGGAAGACAATACCTACATGCTGACGGCGGAAGCGCGCGAGGCCATCCTCGCCAAGCCGCGTCAGATCTTCGCCCGCCACCTTGACCCGGCCTTCGCTCGGACGCTCAAGCCCCGCCAGAACCATGAGGAGCGTTGACTTGCCAGACCCCGAAGGCCCGACCAGACCCGCCGTGGCACCACGCGCGACGGCGAGATCGATGCCCCGCAATATGTTGACCAGACCGGCCGCGCTGGGCAGGCTGAGCTTCAACCCTTCAAGTTCGATGATGATGTCGCTCAAAAATTCCCCGCTCTCTCGCAACCTGTCTTTGCCCCTTCGGGCATATGGCATGTTTGCCTTGTTTTACAAGCAAACGACAGCGGCATTGCTGCTGGCAGCCTTGCTGGTGAGCCCGGCGCTGGCCGCCGACAAGCCCTTTACCATCGTGGCTTTGGGCGACAGCCTGACGGCGGGCTATCTGCTCGGGCCCGGCGACGGGTTCGTGCCCCAGCTTCAGAAGGCGCTTCAGGCGAAGGGCTATGGTGACGTCATCGTCTCGGACGCGGGCGTCTCGGGCGATACGAGTTCGGGCGGACTTGGGCGGCTCGACTGGGGCGTCGGGCCGGACACGAGAGCGGTCATTCTGGAACTGGGCGCGAACGACGCGCTGCGCGGTATCGACCCGAAACTGACACGCGCGAACCTTGAGGACATCATCACCCGCCTCCAGGCGCGCAAGATTCCGATACTGCTCGCGGGCATGCTCGCCCCGCCCAATATGGGCGCGGACTATGGCGATGCCTTCAATAAAATCTATCCCGAGCTTGCCGAAAAATACGGGCTCGTGTTCTATCCCTTCTTTCTCGACGGGGTGGCCGCCAATGACAAGCTGACACTGCAAGACGGCATGCATCCAAACCCGCAAGGCGTCGCCATCATGGTGGCGCGCATTCTGCCCAAGGTTGAGGCGCTGATTGCAAAGGCAGGCGGCGCGCCCATAGGCAACTGACAGTCCATTTCCGACATTCCATCAAAACCAAAACAACAGAAATCCTCTGGGGGGTATTGCTATGAACTACCGCAAACTTGGCCGCACCGACTTGAAGGTCAGCGAAATCTGTCTTGGCACCATGACCTGGGGCGAGCAGAACACTGAGGCCGATGGCCACGCGCAGATGGACTATGCCATCTCCGAAGGCATCAATTTTTTCGATACGTCGGAAATGTATGCCGTGCCGCCAAAGCCCGACACGCAGGGCGCGACCGAGAAGATCATCGGCACATGGTTCAAGGCGCGCAAGAACCGCGACAAGGTGATCCTCGCCACAAAGGTCGCGGGCCGCTCGCCGATGAACTGGCTGCGCGACGACAAGGCCGGCACTGAGCACAGCCGGGCGCAGATTCTCGAAGCCGTGGACAAGAGCCTGAAACGTCTTCAGACGGATTATATCGATCTCTACCAGCTTCATTGGCCTGACCGTCCCGTCTCGCTTTTTGGTGGCCATGGCCTCACCTACAAGCATGTCGAAGCGGAAACGCATCCGATCGACGAAATCCTCACGACGCTTGCCGAGGTGGTGAAGTCGGGCAAGGTGCGCCATGTCGCGCTGTCCAACGAGACGCCCTGGGGCGCGATGAAATTCGTGCAACATTCAGAAGCCAAGGGCCTGCCGCGCGTCCAGTCGATCCAGAACGCCTATAATCTCGTCAACCGGGTGTTTGAACTGGGCGGCGCGGAAGTGGCGCATCAGGAGCAAGTGGGCCTGCTTGCCTATTCGCCGCTGGCGCAGGGCTATCTCACCGGCAAATATCAAAACGGCGCGCTGCCGCAAGGATCGCGCAAGCAGCTCTTCAACCGCTTGCAGCGCTACGAAAGCCCGCAAGGCAATGCCGCTATCGACGACTATCTGGCGATCGCGAAGAAACACGGCCTCGATGCCTCGCAGATGGCGAACCAGTTCGTGACCACGCGCTCTTTCGTGACCTCGAACATCATCGGCGCAACGACGATGGACCAGTTGAAACTTGCCGTCACTTCGCGCCACGTCAAATGGACCGAGGAGCTGGAGAAAGACATCAACGCGGTTCATGCAAAACAGCCGAACCCCTGCCCGTGATTGAAGCTGCCCTTCGAGACGCGCAAGCTCGCGCTTGCGCTCCTCAGGGTGAGGACCGAATAATGACACCTCATCCTGAGGGGCGGCGAAGCCGCGTCTCAAAGGATCGGAAACAGAAAAGATGATCCGCCTCTTCACTGCACTTGAAATTCCAGACGACATCGCCCGCCGCCTCGAAACCTTGCAAAGCGGCATCGAACACGCGCGCTGGATCGAGCGTGAGAACTTCCACATCACTCTGGCGTTCATCGGTGACATTGCCGAGGACATTGCCGCCGATCTCGATGATGCACTGGCGGGTATCCCCTTCGAGCCTTTCGAGCTGGAGCTTGATGGCGTCGGCGAATTCGGTGGCGCAAAACCCCATGCGATCTGGGCGGGCGTCAAACTCACCGAACCGCTGAAGCAGCTACAGGCCCGCCACGAAAGCGCCATGCGCCGCGTCGGCCTCACGCCTGAGAAACGCAAATACATGCCGCATGTGACGCTGGCACGCCTCCGCGCGATTGAGACGCCAGAGGTCTATCGCTTCATTGCGGCGAACAATCTTTTCGCGACACCGAAATTCGCGGTGACGCGCACGGTGCTTTTCTCGGCGCGCTCAGGCACCGGCGGCGGACCATATGTGCCCGAACGCTTCTACCCGGATGATCTTTCGGAGAATTAGCAGTTCCCGTCATTGCGAGGGCTGAAAGCCCGAAGCAATCCAGCTCTTTCCAAATGCGCAGCTTCTGGATTGCTTCGCTGCGCTCGCAATGACGTGTTTTAGTCGCTCACCGCATCCTCGATGCCGTGCATGTCGTCATCGGAGAGGCCGAAGTGGTGGCCGATCTCATGCACCAGAACATGCGTGATGAGATGGTCGAGCGTCTCGTCGAACTCGGCCCAATAATCGAGCATGGGACGGCGATAGAGAAACACCATGTCGGGAAGATGAGTGATCGAACTGGCCTGTTCATAGGGCTGGCCCACGCCTTGATAGAGGCCGAGAAGATCGAAGGGGCTTTCGAGGCCCATTTCGGCCATGACCTCCTCGTCGGGAAAATCCTCGATGCGCACAATCAAGCCTTTCGCGCGCTCGCGGAAATGCTCCGGCAATCGCGCGAAAGCCTCGTCGGCGAGGCGCTCGAAATCGGCAAGCGTCGGTGCCTTGGTTTCTTTCCAGTCCATTCATCTGCTCCTTGCATACGGAGTCTAGGCAGGCGAGGCTCGGCCCGCAAATGAGCGGCTACCCAAGGAGGTTCACATGGTCGAGAAACTGTCAGGCACGGCACGGAAACAGGCACTGGCCGGGCTGAAAGGCTGGACGAAAACGCGCGGCCGCGACGCCATCGAAAAAACCTTCACCTTCAAGAATTTCAACGAAGCCTTCGGCTGGATGAGCCGCGTGGCGCTTGCCGCTGAAAAGGCCGACCACCATCCCGAATGGTTCAACGTGTACAAGACGGTGAAAGTGGTGCTGACGACCCATGACGTTGACGGCCTGTCGGAGCGCGACGTGAAACTTGCAACCCTGATGGACAAATGGGCGGGCAGGGCCGGGAAATAATCGCAAGGCTTCGAAGGAGGCTGGATTGAGGACAGACGATCAGAGCGACGCCCCGCGCGTCGTCATTCTCGGCGCGGGCTTTGGCGGCCTGACGGCGGCGAAATCATTGGCCTCCGCGCCGGTGCGCGTGACGATGATCGACCGCATGAACTATCACCTCTTCCAGCCGCTGCTCTATCAGGTGGCGACCGCGACGCTTTCACCCGCCGACATAGCGACGCCGATCCGCTCCACGCTTCGCGATCAGGCCAATACGGATGTGCTGCTCGGCAGCGTCACCGGCATTGACCGCGACAAGCGGCAGGTGAAGCTCGATGACGGGCGACAAGTGCCTTACGACTACCTCGTCGTTGCCACCGGAGCGCGCCACGCCTATTTCGGCCATGATGATTGGGAGCCGGTGGCGCCGGGCCTGAAGAAGATCGACGATGCGACCGAAATCCGCCGCCGCATTCTCCTGGCCTTCGAGAAAGCCGAAACCGAAAGCGACGAGGAAAAGCGCCGGGCACTGCTGACTTTCGTGATCGTCGGCGGCGGGCCGACCGGCGTTGAGATGGCGGGCGCGATCATCGAGCTGGCCAAGAAGGCGCTGCTGCAAGACTTCCGGCACATAGATCCCGCATCATCGCGCGTTGTGCTGATCGAGGCGGGGCCGCGCATCCTGCCCGCCTTTCCCCAAACGCTTTCGACCTTCGCGCAAAAATCACTCGAAAAAATGGGCGTCGAAGTCTTGCTCGGCAAACCGGCGACTTCGTGCACACGCGAGGGCGTTGAGCATGGCGACACATGGACACCAGCACGCACGATCATCTGGGCGGCAGGTGTCGAAGCATCGCCTGCCGCAAAATGGCTCGGCGTCGAAGGCGACCGTGCGGGCCGCGTTCCCGTGACCGACACGCTCAATCTGCTGAGCGATGAGCGCATTTTCGTCGTCGGCGATACGGCGGCGGTGAAGTGGAAAGACGGCTCGCTGGTGCCGGGCATCGCGCCCGCAGCAAAACAGATGGGCGCTTATGCGGCGCGCGCCATCCGCCAACTTGTTATCGGCGGCTCGCCCGAACCCTTCCGCTATCGCCATCAAGGCAACCTCGCGACCATCGGGCGCAAGAGCGCGGTGATCGACTTCGGCCGCATCGAGGTCAAAGGCTTTTTCGCGTGGCTGCTCTGGGGCGCGGCGCATATTTATTTTCTGATCGGCTTCCGCAATCGCCTGATGGTGATGCTGCACTGGCTCTGGGCCTATGTGACCTTCCGCCAAGGCGTGCGGCTGATTACGGGCTCGACGAACCTGCCGTAAAAGAAAAGCCCCGGTGTTTCCACCGGGGCTTTTGCATTTGTTCATCGTCATTGCGAGTTGCCGAAGGCTGCGTGGCAATCCAGTTTTTCTATCGTCTGGATTGCTTCGCTCCGCTCGCAATGACGAGCGAAGGCCTTAGCGCGGCGCCATGCGGATCGC
>CAZLLB010000136.1:0-8867 GCA_964560165.1 uncultured Parvibaculum sp.
CCATCCGGGACAGGCCCTCTCTCGCCTCGATCTCTGCGACAATGAGGCGGCGGAGCGCCCGATCGACGTGCAGATCAACCGCCTGCGCCGCAAGATCGAGATCGACCCGCGCAACCCGCTCTATCTTCAGACAGTGCGCGGCGAAGGCTATGTGCTGATACCCGACTGAGCTTGCTTCTGGAAAACCCTATGCCCGTTCGGCCTTTTCTAATGATGAAGCGATTTTTGCCGCGTGGGCTCTATTGGCGCTCGCTGATGATCATCGTCGTGCCGATGGTGATGCTTCAGGCCATCGTCACTTATGTTTTCATGGAACGTCACTGGCAGATGGTGACGGAAGCACTTTCGCAAAGCGCCGTCGCCGACATTGCCATGCTGCTATCGGAATATGAGCAAAGCCCGACGCCGGAGACGGCAGCTCGCATCTCCAAGCGCGCCAACACCTATCTCTCCATGTCGGTGGCCTTTCTGCCGAACGAGAAATTGCCGGAGACATCGTCTTTCTCAGGCGGCCTGCTCGACCGTTCGCTGTCCGACGAAATGCGCACGCGCATCCCCAGACCCTTCTGGATCGATACCGAAACCTATAGCGACTATGTGGATATCCGCATCGCCTATGATGGCGGCGTGATGCGCGCCCTGCCGCTCAGAAGCCATGTCTATGCGGCGAATTCGCATATCTTCATCGTCTGGATGGTGGCGGCTTCAATCGTGCTGATCATCGTGGCGCTGCTCTTCCTGCGAAACCAGATCAGACCCATCGAGCGGCTGGCACAAGCGGCGGAAGATTTCGGCATGGGCCGCGACGTCGAAAAATTCAAGCCGCAAGGCGCTTCCGAAGTACGCCGCGCCGCCCTCGCCTTCCTGCAAATGCGCGAGCGCATCCGCCGCCAGATCGAGCAGCGCACGGCCATGCTGGCAGGCGTCAGCCACGACCTCAGAACGCCGCTGACGCGCTTCAAGCTGCAACTGGCGATGTTAAAAGACACGCCGGAAACAGAAGAATTGCGCGCCGACGTGCGCGAGATGGAGCATATGCTCGAAGACTATCTCGACTTCGTGCGCGGCGATCCGCGCGAAATCTCCGAAGAAACCGACCTCGGCCAATTGCTGGAGGAAATTCAGAGCGACGCATTGCGCAATGGCCAGCGCGTCACCCTGGAAATGCTGGGCGACCTCGTCCTGCCTTTGCGCCGCAACGCCTTCAAGCGCTGCCTCACCAACATCGTCGATAACGCAGGCAAATATGCCGAGCATGTCTGGGTAACGGCGGTGCGCGACGGCGAGGATATTGACATTCTGGTGGATGACGACGGCGCGGGCATCCCCGACGATCAGTATGAGGAAGTATTCCGCCCCTTCTATCGCCTCGACGCTGCGCGCAACCTTGATGAGGGCGGCTCCGGCCTCGGCCTCGCTATCGCCCGCGACATCGCACGCGGCCATGGTGGCGATATCCAGCTCGCGCGCAGCCCCATGGGCGGATTAAGAGCGCTGATACATGTTCCGGTGTGAGGTGAGCCGCCTCGCCCTTCTTCGAGGCGGCACTCACATCAGCTTGCTGCCATTCGGCACCGTATGATCGGCGCCGACGAGAACGACATAGCCGCTCTCATCTTCAAAGCCGAGCGTCAGCACTTCCGACATGAACGGACCGATCTGGCGCGGCGGGAAATTGACCACCGCAGCGACTTGCCGTCCGATCAAACCTTCACACGTATAATGCTGCGTGATCTGCGCCGAGCTTTTCTTGACGCCAATCTCAGGGCCGAAGTCGATGCGCAGCTTGATCGCAGGCTTGCGCGCTTGCGGAAAAGGTTCGGCGGCGATAACCGTGCCGATGCGTATATCGACCTTCAGGAAATCATCGAAAGAAATCGTCTCGCTCATGCCGCGCTCTCGGAAGCCGACCGCCCGCGAAACCGCGCAACGGTGGAAAGCATTTCTTCGGCCTGACGCAAACGCCGGTCAAGCTCCGCCATCGTCTTTGCCTGATCCTCGCCATCTTCGAGCCAGATGCGGAAAACCCGCGCCCAGATCAAAGCCAGCCCGCGCACACGCAACGCGCCGCGAATACCCGAACTGTCGATACCCGCCGCCTCAAGCATCCAGCCGAGCGACTGGAAGGCGGGCCGCAACAGCGCCATAGCCGCAACGGGATCGCGCGCGAGATCGCGTGAGATGTGCCTGATCGCAGGCTTTGATGGCGTGAGCGCGTCAAAGCGCATCATCAGCACATCGAACAATCGGTCGCGCGCCGTCTCGCCACCAAGGTCTTCCGCTTCCGCCGCTTTCAAAACCTCCGCGTCGATACTGCGCGACCACGCGGCGAGGATCGCGGATTTCGTCGGAAACATCTGCGCGAGATCAGGCAGGCTCACCTTCGCCGCCGTGGCGATGTCGGAAAGCGACAATTCATGCCAGCCATCCTTCGCGGCAAGTTTCAGCGCCGCCGCGATGATTTTTTCGCTACTGCTTATGGGTTTTCTGGCCATGCCTCACTCCCTGCCGCTTTATGCAGATCACGACGATTCAAATAAGCTTCCAGAGGCTGTTTTGCGAGCCTGAGCCGTCGCTACTTCCCCAGCGCGCGGGCGCGATCGCGCGCCGCCGCAGTGGCGCGCCGCATCAGCGGCGACATGCCACCCTCCCCCATCAGCACGTCAAGCGCGGCCGCGGTGGTGCCGCCCGGCGAGGTCACGTTCTTGCGCAGCGTGGCCGCATCATCGGGAAGCTGGCGGAGCATTTCGCCCGAGCCGCTCACCGTCGCCCGAGCAAGTTGCGTCGCGAGCACCGGATCAAGCCCCAGCGCCTCGCCCGCCGCCGCGAGACATTCGGCAAGATAAAAAACGTAAGCGGGACCAGAACCTGAAATCGCCGTCACCGCATCGATCAGCGGCTCGCTCGCAACCCAGCCGACATCGCCTACAGCCGCCAGAAGATCGCTCGCAAGCGCGCGCTGCTCCGCCGTCACCTGCTCATTGGCGAAAGCCGCCGTTATGCCGCGCCCGATAGAGGCCGGTGTGTTCGGCATGGCGCGCACAGCCGCCATCTCATCGCCGAGCAATTCCTGCAAACGCAAAAGGCTCGTGCCCGCTGCAATCGAAAGAAATAACGTTTCGGGCGAAACGAGTGCGCCAAGCTCTGGCAACACGCTCTCCATCGCCTGCGGCTTCACTGCCAGCACCACCACGGCGGGCGCGCGCGCGGCAATATCGGCAACGCTGAAATTCAGCGCAATGCCGCGTTCGGCGATCAGCCGCGCCACATCTGGCGAAGGCGTCGGATCGCGCACGAAAACCTGTTTCGGCGAAAGCCCCTTGTCGAGCCAGCCTGAAAGAAGCGCCCCGCCCATCTTGCCTGCGCCGACAAGAACAAGCGGACGTTGAAGTGAAAGCGTCATGATTGAAACCGTATTACGTCGAACGGGAGAGCTTTAAGCATTGCCCCGCGTCTCGAACATCGCCGCCGCAATGGCCTCCTCAGCACTCTTACCTGCCCAGAGAACAAACTGCATGGCCGGATAATACTGCTCGCAAGCCTCCACCGCGAGCCGCAGCAGCGCCTCGCATTGCTCCGGCGTCGCCGTCGCCCCGCCGCAAAGCAGCAGGCTGTTGCGATAGAGAAGCACACCCTCTTCCGACCAGAGATCGAAATGACCGGACCATAGCTGCTCATTGATGAGGCTCAGCAAATGCCTGATCTGCGGGCGCTTGTCGGAAGGCACGCGCATGTCGAGCGTCGAGGCGACATGAAGCCCCGACAGATCGTTGCGCCAATTGAGCGAAATCTGATGGTCGCGCCATTCGCCCGCCACGCAGATGGTCAATTCATCCTCGTGGCTGCGCTCGAAAATCCAGTCGCGGATTGAGGCCACCTGTTCCAGAAGATCCAGGGGGTTTGCATCGAACTCGTCGGCTTCAACGAGGGTAGCGGTCATTCTGAACCCCGATCTGGCACCCGGCGCAGGACGAATCCCAAAAGCGCCGACCCACAACATATTGTGGGTCTGAGCCCCAATGCCCACCATCCCAACGTGGCTCATGCTTTGAGTCGGCGCAAGCACACAAGGCCCGGTCAGAACCGCAGCAGGCAGAAATCCACAGCTTTCTGACCCTCAGGCCGGGTCCGGGGCCTCGGAGGCGGGCTGCGCCGGTTTCGCCGCTTTGGGCTTTGCGGCCAGCGCCGCTTCGAGCGCCGCGACACGAGCCTTCAGCGCTTCATTCTCCTCGCGGGCAAGGCTCGCCATGGCACGCACCACCTCAAACTCCTCGCGCGGCACCAGATCGAGATCGGCAACGAGGCGCTCGGCCTGCGAGCGGATGACCGTTTCGACCTCCTGACGCACACCCTGCGCCGCACCGGCTGCATTCGTGAACAACTGGGCGATGCCATCGAGCATGCGGTTCTGGGTCTGTGTCATCTATCTATTCCCTGGCTATAGAAGGCGAGCTTATCCGGCCCTGACTTGACACTCAACTGACGGCGGCGACACTAGCGCCCGCGCGAGGCTCCCCCAGCATCGGATAGACGTATGACCGGTATTCCCTTCCCAGACATTGACCCGGTGCTGATCCACCTCGGCCCCTTCGCCATCCGCTGGTATGCGCTGGCCTATATCGCCGGTCTCGTTCTCGGCTGGCGCTACATCCTGAAGATGATCGACACGCCGCGCCTGTGGAACGGCGCGCCGCCGGTGACGAAGCTCCAGATCGACGACGCGCTGCTCTGGGCAGCGCTCGGCGTCATTCTCGGCGGTCGCATCGGCTACGTGCTGGTTTATGATTCCGCCGCCTATATGGCGAACCCGCTTGAAATCTTCAAAGTCTGGCATGGCGGCATGAGCTTCCACGGCGGCGCAGCGGGCGTGCTCGTCGCGCTGGCGATCTTTGCCCGGCGTCAGAAAATCTCGACGCTGTCGCTATTCGATCTGGCAAGCGCGGCAGCACCCATCGGCTCCTTCTTCGGTCGCATCGCCAATTTCATCAATAGCGAGCTTTGGGGCCGCCCCACCGACATGCCCTGGGGCGTTATTTTCCCCAACGGCGGCCCGATAGCGCGCCATCCGAGCCAGATCTACCAGGCATGCCTCGAAGGATTGCTGCTCTTCTTCATCCTGCGTGTGCTGACGCATCACTTCGACGCGCTGAAACGGCCCGGCACGATCTGGGGCGCTTTCATCGCAGGCTATGGCTTCATGCGCGTCGTCGCGGAATATTTCCGCGAGCCAGATCCCCAGCTCGGCTATCTCTATGGCGGCTGGCTGACCATGGGCATGGTGCTGTCGATCCCGATGATCCTCGTCGGACTTCTCATTGTCTGGCAAGCCCCCCGCCTCTCCGCGCGCACAGCACCGGCAAAGCACAAATAATGGCGGCTCTGGCACAACATATCGCGCGCCTCATCGCGCAGGCGGGGCCGATTTCCATCAGCCACTATATGGCGCTGGCGCTTGGCCACCCCAAGCACGGCTATTACATGACGCGCGATCCGCTGGGCGCTCAAGGCGACTTCACGACCTCGCCGGAAATCAGCCAGATGTTCGGCGAACTCATCGGCCTCTGGATCGCCGAGACATGGATCGCGCAAGGCCGCCCCTCGCCGCTGATCCTCGCCGAACTTGGGCCAGGACGCGGAACGCTGATGGCCGACGCCCTGCGCGCACTGCGCTCCGTGCCGGGCCTGCTCGACGTGCTGCAATTGCATTTTGTCGAAACGAGCCCGGTGCTTGCCGCCGCGCAAAAGCACAACGTGCCCAACGCCACATGGCACGACCGCTTCGACACGCTGCCGGAAGGGCCGCTCTTCCTCATCGCAAATGAATTTTTCGACGCATTGCCGATCCGCCAATTCGTGCACATGGAGCGCGGCTGGTGCGAACGCTTCGTGATGCTCGATGATGACAGCACCGAAGAGGCGCCGCATTTCGTGCCCGCCATCACGCCCGTGCCGATCCAGTCCGACGATATATTGCCGCCCGCAGTTCGCAACGCGCCCGTCGGCAGTCTCGCGGAAATATCTCCCGCTTCCAGCGCTTTCGCCGAAGACATCGCGCTACGCCTGACGCGCCATGGCGGCGCAGCGCTCATCATCGACTACGGCCACACAAAAAGCGCCGTGGGAGATACGCTACAAGCCTTGCGGGCGCATAAATTCGTCGATGCTTTCGAGACACCCGGCCAAGCGGACCTGACCGCACATGTCGATTTCGAAGCGCTGGCGCGCGCCGCAAAAGCCGGTGGTGCCATCGCGCATGGCCCCGTCGAGCAAGGCTCATTCCTGCGCAACCTCGGAATCAAAGAGCGCGCCGAAGCGTTGAAAGCGAAAGCCACGCCCGAACAGGCGCGCGACATAGATGTCGCCGAACGCCGGTTGACCGCGCGCGACGAGATGGGCAGCCTCTTCAAGGTGATGGCGCTCACCGCGCCCGACACACCGGACCTCGCTGGTTTTTGAGAGAAGAGAGTCATGCTGACCGCAAAGCCGCTCGACGCATTGAACCATATCCGCCACGGCTTTTTCACGCGCGAAGGCGGCGTATCGAAGGGCATCTATGCCTCGCTGAATTGCGGCTATGGCTCCGGCGACGACAAGGAGGCGGTGACAGAAAACCGCGCCCGCATCGCGCAGGCTTTGAGCATCGAGGGCGATAAGCTTCTGACCGTCCATCAGATCCACAGCCCCACCGTCATTCACGTCACGCAAGCCTGGACGCCCGCCGACGCACCGCGAGCCGATGCGATGGTGACGAACGTGCCCAATGTCGCACTCGGCGTTCTCGCCGCCGATTGCGCCCCGGTGCTTTTTGCAGACGCCTCCGCGCGTGTTGCGGGCGCTGCCCATGCGGGCTGGAAAGGCGCTTTCACCGGCGTCCTCGAAGCGACCATCGACGCGATGATCGGCCTCGGCGCGGCGCGCGAGCGTATCGTCGCCGCTATCGGCCCTTGCATATCGCGCAACGCCTATGAGGTGGGGCCGGAATTCATAGAACGCTTTCTCCAGGCCGACGACGCCAACGACAAATGGTTCACGCCCTCGGCGCGTGAAAACCACTTCATGTTCGACCTGCCCGGCTACGCGGCCTCCCGCCTCGAAGGCGCGCAAATATCGACGGTTGCGCAGCTCGGCCTCTGCACCTATGCCGACGACAAGCGCTTCTTCTCCTATCGCCGCACGACACATCGCGGCGAAGGCGATTACGGCCGCCAGATGTCTGCAATTGCTCTCAGGGCTGACACTTAGCCTTCCGCGCTTGCTATTCTCACCGGACGCGAATCGATACGGTGAGCGGATTGGGCAAGGGCATGGCGGTGGAAAGCGGACACCAGCGGAGGCGGCTGCGCATCACTGCGGCAATAGCGCTGCTCGGCCTTGCGGGCTGCGCCGCCAATACCCGCGCGCCTCAGGTGGATGCCGCGCGTGTCGAGATCGAACCGCAGGGCACTGTAGAGCCCGCTCAGGCACGGCATCTCGCCGCGATGATCGCCGGAGAAGCGCAGCGCCGGAATCTGCTCGCGCAAGATGAGAAGCTGAAAGGCGTCATCGATGCGGCACCCGCAGGCGAAGGGCTTTATCTCGTTACCGTGATCGATCTCAGTGATTCAAACGGCAAACGCCTTCACCGCGTCGTCGAGGAAAGCCTCAACCCGCAACCAACGCTCACCGATGCCGACCTGAAGAACACCGCCACCAGCGCTATCGACAAACTATCGCTCTGGCGCGGAGCGGCTGATGACATTCCCACCGGCAGCATCGCGCCCGCCCGCGCCATCGCCTCGAGCGCCGCTCTCGATATAGCGCCCTTCGGACCGGACGAAAAAATCGCCGCTGCGAGCATCGCCGCCATTGCAGCGGCAAGACCCGCCTTCGACATCATCTTCGGCCCTGCACCCGGCGATGGTGCGGCAGCGCTGAAAGCAGCCCTTGAGGATGAATTGGCGAAAATGCCGCCCACCGGAGATGCCCGCCACTACATGCTCCACGGCGACGTTACGATTTCTTCGCGCGACGATGGCGATGTCGGTGTTGCCATTCACTGGCAATTGGCATCGGCAGACGGTCGCCGCATCGGCACGGTCACGCAGAGCCGTTCTGTCTCCCCATCGCGAATCGTTTCTTATTGGGGCGATCTTGCCAAAGCTGCGGCCGAGCCAGCCGCCAGCGGCATTCTGGACATGCTGAACCCCGCATCCACACCGATGCTTCCCGGCAACGCTTCATAAACCCTTTCCCCAATACAGGGTTCGCGCTGTTTACAGCCCCAAAGCGCCTTGTTACAACCCGCTCGCGCCGTCGCACTTTTGTCACGAGACGGCCGATTCCCAGGGGGTTTGAGCCATGAAGCTCGTTGCAGGCAATTCAAACCGGGCCCTGTCCGAAGCGATCGCGGCCTATCTCAACCTTCCTCTGACTAAATCAGTCGTCCGGCGCTTCGCGGATATGGAAGTCTTCGTCGAGATTCAGGAAAACGTCCGCGGCGAAGACGTCTTCGTCATCCAATCGACGTCCTATCCTGCAAATGACCACCTGATGGAATTGCTCATCATCATCGATGCGTTGAAACGCGCCTCCGCGCGCCGCATCACGGCGGTGATCCCCTATTTCGGCTATGCCCGCCAGGACCGCAAACCCGGCCCGCGCTCACCGATCTCGGCAAAACTCGTCGCCAACCTCATCACCAAGGCAGGCGCCGACCGCGTGCTGACGCTCGACCTTCATGCGGGGCAAATTCAGGGCTTTTTCGATATTCCGACCGACAATCTTTTCGGCGCGCCCGTCCTGACCCATGACATCGAGGTCAATTACAAGACCGAAGACCTGATGATCATTTCGCCCGACGTCGGCGGCGTGGTGCGCGCCCGCGCCAT
>CAZLLB010000137.1:0-8848 GCA_964560165.1 uncultured Parvibaculum sp.
GTGCGCACCCCGCGCGGCAAAGGCAAAAAAGACGGTGCGCTCCACGAAGTCACCGCGCTCGAACTCGGCACGCAGGTTCTGAAAGCCTTGCGTGACCGCAACAACCTCGACACCTCGCGCGTTGACGATGTGATCTTCGGCTGCGTCGATCCGGTGGGCGAGCAGGGCGGCGACATTGCCCGCATCTCGGTACTGAACGCCGACTACTCTCAGACTGTCGCGGGCGTACAGATCAACCGCTTCTGCGCGAGCGGCTTGGAAGCCACCAACATGGCGGCAGCCAAAGTCATGTCCGGCGAGGCCGACATGGCGATCGGCGGTGGCGTCGAGTCGATGTCGCGCGTTGGCATGGGCGCGTCGGGCGGCGCATGGTCATCCGATCCGCATGTCGCTTTCAAATCCTACTTCACGCCGCAAGGCATCGGCGCGGATCTGATCGCGACGAAATACGGCTTCTCCCGCGCCGATGTGGACGCCTATGCGGTCGAAAGCCAGAAGCGCGCCGCCAACGCCTGGAAGAGCGGCTACTTCAAGAACTCCGTCATCCCCGTCCTCGACATTAACGGCCTGACGATCCTCGATCACGACGAGCACATGCGCCCCGACGCCACCATGCAGTCGCTCGGCTCGCTCGGCGCGTCCTTTCAGGGCATCGGCGAATTCGCCTTCGACGGCGTGGCCCTTGAGCGCTACCCCGAAGTCGAAGAGATCATCCATGTCCATCACGCGGGCAACTCGTCCGGCATCGTCGATGGCGCGTCGGGCGTCCTCGTCGGCAATCTCGACACCGGCAAGGCGCTCGGCCTGAAGCCGCGCGCGCGCATCCGCGCCATGGGCTCCATCGGTTCCGAGCCTTCGATCATGTTGACAGGCCCCGCCGACGTTTCGCGCAAGGTGCTGAAGAAAGCCGGCATGAAGCCCGAAGACATTGATCTCTACGAGCTGAACGAAGCCTTCGCCTCCGTCGTGCTGCGCATGATGCAGTCGCTCGACATTCCGCATGACAAGATGAACGTCAATGGCGGCGCCATCGCCATGGGCCATCCGCTCGGCGCAACCGGCGGCATGATCCTGGGCACAGTGCTCGACGAGCTTGAACGCCGCAACCTCAACACCGCGCTCATCACCCTCTGCGTCGGTGCAGGCATGGGCACGGCCACGATCATCGAGCGCGTGTGATTTCATTCAGCTTTTCTCCTCACCCAGAGGAGGCGGCAGAGCCGCCGTCTCGAAGGGCGAGGCCCCAAAAGGGACGAAACAAATGACGACCTACGAAAACTTCAAATTCGACGTCGATGCTGATGGCATCGCGCTCGCCGTCTGGGACATGCCCGGGCGTTCCATGAACGTGCTGTCGCAAAGCTCCATGGCCGATATCGCCTCGATCATCGAAACGATCATGTCCGACGACAAGATCAAGGGCGCGGTCCTCACCTCCGGTAAGGACGCTTTCTGCGCTGGCGCGGACCTCTCCATGATGGGCGGTCAGGCGGGCGGCGGTGGCGCGGGCTCCAGGGAAGAGCGCGTCAAGGCGATGTACGAAGGCAACCTTCACTTCAACATGCTGCTGCGCCGCTTGGAGACCTGCGGCAAGCCCATCGCCGCCGCGATCAATGGCGTGGCGCTTGGCGGCGGTCTCGAAGCCACGCTCGCCTGCCACTATCGCGTCGTTGCGGACAATCCGAAAATCCAGTTGGGCCTGCCCGAAGCCAAGGTCGGCCTGTTGCCGGGCGGTGGCGGCACGCAGCGTCTTCCCCGCCTCATCGGCGCGGCCGCCGCTCTGCCACTGATCCTGCAAGGCACATCGCTCGATCCGCAAAAGGCCCTGAAGGCAGGCATCGTTCACAAGGTCGTGCCCGCCGCCGAGCTTGTCAGCGCCGCCAAAGCATGGATCAAGGAAGGCCTCGCCCAGCCCAAGATCAAACTCGGCAAGAAGGGCCCGGAAGTTTACGCCATCGCCGTCCAGCCCTGGGACCGCGAAGGCTATCGCATCCCCGGCGGCGGCCCGCATGACAAGTCGGGCGGCTCCACTTTCACCATCTCCAACGCCATGCTGCACAAGACCACGCATGGCAACTTCCCGGCGCAGCAATATATTCTGTCCTGCGTCTATGAGGGCCTTCAGGTGCCGATGGAAGCGGGCATCCGCATCGAGACGCGCTACTTCACAAAACTGCTGATGGACCCGCGCTCCAAGGCGATGATCCGTTCGCTCTTCCTCTCCATGCAAGAGCTTGGCAAGGGTGCTCGCCGCCCCGCCAATGTCGCGCCCTTCGCCGTGAAGAAACTCGGCATCCTCGGCGCGGGCATGATGGGTGCTGGCATTGCTTACGTGTCGGCTCAGGCAGGCATGGAAGTCGTCCTCCTCGACACCGATCAGGCGAACGCCGAAAAGGGCAAAGCCTATTCCGAAAAGCTCGTCGCCAAAGGCATCGAAAGAGGCAAGACCACCAAGGAGAAGGGCGACGCACTCCTCGCCCGCATCAAGCCGACAACAAATTACGATGATCTGAAAGGCGCCGACCTCATCATCGAAGCTGTCTTCGAAAACCGCGAGATCAAGGCGGAAGTAACGAAGAAGGCCGAGCCGATGCTTAGCCCTGGCGGCGTCTATGGGTCCAACACCTCGACCCTGCCCATCACCGGCCTTGCCGAAGCGGCAAAGAAGCCCGAAGACTTCATCGGCATCCACTTCTTCTCGCCCGTGGACAAGATGCAGCTCGTCGAAATCATCGTCGGCAAGCGCACAAGCCAGGAAACGCTCGCCAAGGCGATGGATTACGTCAAGCAGATCCGCAAGACGCCCATCGTCGTCAATGACAGCCGTGGCTTCTACACCTCGCGCTGCTTCGGCACCTATGTCGGCGAAGGCCTCGCCATGCTGGCCGAAGGCATCAAGCCCGCCATCATCGAAAATGTCGGTCGCATGACCGGCATGCCCATGGCTCCGCTCGCGCTCAACGATGAGGTTTCGCTCGATCTAGCCTACAAGGTCCGTGAACAGACGAAAAAAGACCTGGGCGACAAATACGTCTCCGGCCCCGCCGACAAGCTCATCGAAAAAATGGTCGTCGAGCTTGGCCGCGTCGGCAAGAAGGCGGGCAAGGGCTTCTACGACTATCCCGCAGACGGCAAGAAGAAACTCTGGACCGGCCTTGCCGAACTCGCCAACACCCACAAAGACATCGACGACGTCAGCGTCGATGAGCTTAAAAACCGCTTCCTCTATATTCAGGCGCTCGAAGCAGCGCGCTGCTTTGAAGAGGGCGTGGTGACAGACGTGCGCGACGCCGATGTCGGCGCGATCATCGGCTGGGGCTTTGCGCCCTGGACCGGCGGTCCCCTCTCGCTGATCGACATGGTCGGCGCGAAAGCCTTCGTCGATGCCTGCGACAGCCTCGCCCAGAAATATGGCGAACGCTTCAAGCCCAACAAGCTGCTGCGCGACATGGCCGAGAAGGGCGACACTTTCTACGGCCGCTTCGCCCCGCAAAAAGCCGCCGCTTGAGCCATCACTCCAAAGCCCGGGCCTCGCGCCCGGGCTTTCTACTTTGCCGCACGTCTCCATATCGGGATCGACCGCAATGCGCTTTCTCGTTTTCTTTGTGCTGGCGGCCTGCCTCTCCCTCGCATACCCCGCCGCCTCTCGCGCCGACGATCTCCTCTGCGACCACGCACCCGCAGGCACCGTCGAATCCGTGCCCGCGCCCTTCGATCATTGGTTGGTTCTCGTCTGCGCACGCCAGTCCCAGGCGCTGGTGCCGATCGAGGGCATGATGTGGTTTGCTCATGGCACGGCAAACCCGGTGTCGATCCTCGCCCTCCCGCCCGGCACCCCGTCGATCCCCCATACCGACGAATATAATCCAAGCTACAGCGTCCGCTTCACAGCGTTCTTTGCCACCCAAGCCAAAGACCAGAAACGCGAGCGCGCGCTAAAGCGCCTCGACGCCGCATTGGCGCAAGACGAACCGCCGCAAAAAATTCCCAAGATCGACCGCGTCTTCCAGCTCGACGCCGTCAGCTCCATCAACGACACGCGCTACAACATTTATTTCTACGTCGCCGGCACACGCCCCCTCGCCGCCATCGCCTGCCTCGACGAATGCAAACAAGCGCTCTTCTTCGACATCCTAACCCCCGCCGAAGCCAGCGCCCGCTTGTCGGGCCGCTAACGTCGAGTTCATTGCGAGCGCTCAGGAGCCGCAAAGCACGCGCATACCTCTCCCCTCATCCTGAGGAGCATTCGCCCCGCGAATGCGTCTCGAAGGACGAGGCCCCGTCCCCCGCGGCAAAGATGGATCACCCGGTCAAGCCGGGTGATGACGAAGTTGAAAAAGGGAAAAGCCCACCCCGTCATTGCGAGCACCAGCGAAGCAATCCAGAACCCGCACATTCAGCAGGACTGGATTGCTTTGGACTTCCAGCCCTCGCAAGGACGATCAACAAGCCTGCGTTGAGCACATCCCAAACCCTCTCAACCTCGCCATGACGCAACCGCCCGCGCCGTGTACCCTCACGCCATGATTTTCGTCACGCCCTCCATCTCCCTCGCCGACACCGAAGTCACCGTCACCTACATCCGTGCGGGCGGCCCCGGCGGGCAGAACGTCAACAAGGTTTCGACCGCCGCGCAATTGCGCTTCGATGCGCGCCACTCGCCCGCTTTCAGCGATAGCGTCCGCACACGCCTCGAAAAACTGGCAGGCTCCCGCCTGACGCGCGATGGCACCATCGTCCTCACCGCCAACCGTTTCCGCACGCAGGAGGCAAACCGCAAGGACGCGCTCGCCCGCCTCATAGCACTGATCGCGCAAGCCGCTGAAAAACCGAAATTCCGCGTCCCCACGCGCCCGACGCTCGGCTCGAAAAAGCGCCGCCTCGACACCAAGCTGAAACGCGGCGACCTCAAAAAGACGCGCAGCCGAAAACCCGACGCCGCAGATTGAGCGCTGCCGAACGCGGAAAACCGTGCGCCCCACGCTCCCTGCTTGCATCGCGCGCGCAAAACCAGTTCCCTCAATTCAGGCGCGCCGCGCCCCGAGTCGCAACCGGCCAGGGTCGCGACTGGACAAGGCCCGCCGCCAGTCCTACAAAACGGATTAATGAAAAACATTAATCACACAAAGCCGAGGCCGGGGAACCGAAAGAAATGACGCAGGGCTACACTTTATACGGCTCGGAGCCGAGCTACTTCTCCGGCAAGGTCCGCGCCTATCTGCGCTACAAGCGCATTCCCTTCGCCGAATTTCTGAACACGCCCGACGCCTATCGCAAGGTCATCCTGCCGCGCGTCGGCTGGCCGGTCATCCCCGTCGTCATCACGCCGGAAGACGAAACGCTTCAGGATTCCACCGACATCATCGACGCGCTGGAAGTCCGGTTCCCCGCCGCGCCCGTCTATCCCCAAAGCGTCAAGCAGCGCCTCGCCGCCCTGCTTCTGGAAGTCTATGGCGACGAGTGGCTGAAGATTCCCGCCATGCACTATCGCTGGAACCGGAACTACGATTTCGCCATCGCCGAATTCGGCAAGATGTCGGCCCCCGGCAAAACCATCGAGGAGCAGCACGAGGCGGGCCTGAAAATTTCAAAGCCTTTTGCTGGCGCGCTGCCCTTTCTCGGCGTCACGCCCAAGACCGAAGCCGCGATCGAGCACTCCTACAAAGCCTTGCTCGGTGAACTCGACCGGCATTTCGCGGTCTATGAATTTCTCTTCGGCACCAAACCATCCATCGGCGATTTCGGCCTCATCGGCCCGCTCTACGCACACCAATATCGCGATCCCGCTTCCGGCGAATTGATGAAGTCGATCGCGCCCAATGTCGTTCGCTGGGTCAACGACATGATGAAGCCCCCGCGCCCCAAGGAGGGCGAATTTCTCGCCCGCGATGAAGTGCCCGAAACGCTCATTCCCGTCCTCGCCCGCATGATGCGCGAGATGCTGCCGGTCCTCGTCTCCACCGCGCATCACCTGCAAAAATGGGCCGAGGCCAATCCGCAAGCTCAGGCAGGCAGCGAAGTCCCCCGCGCCATCGGCACGCATGTCTTCACGCTCGAAGACGCAAAAGAAAACCGCGCCATCTTCCCCTTCGACCTCTGGATGCTCCAGCGCCCGCTCGACCTGATCGCAGGCCTCAACGAGGAAGACAAACTCCGCGCCGCCGATCTCCTGCGGCAGTCAGGCGGTGAACCCCTAATGGATTTTCCCACCTTCCCGCGCCTCACGCGCCGCAACTTCAAGGTCGCGCTTGCGTGAGGTAAATGCCTCGCACCAAATAATGCTGTCACCCCGGCCTTGTGCCGGGGTCCAGTAGCCGTCCGCACAGCATTTGCCGCCCTGGATCCCGGCACAAGGCCGGGATAACAGCCATTTGATTGAAGCGGAATTAAACCCCAGCCCCAAATCAGAACCCTCACTCTGAGGAGCCGCGGAGCGGCGTCTCGAAGGGCGAGGCCCCGCGCGCCTACCTCCCTTGCCCCCCATCCACCACAAACACCTCCCCCGTCACAAAACTCGCCCGGGGGCTCGCCAGAAACAGCGCCGCATCGGCAATCTCTTCCACCTTGCCAAAGCGCCTGAGCGCGACTTCGCGTTTGATCCAGCGCCCCCAGGCATCGGGCCGTTCCGCCACCCGCGCTTCCCAGTCGCCGCCCTCAAACAAAATATTCCCCGGCGCAATCGCATTGACGCGCACGCCATCCTTGCCGACGAGCTTGGCGAGCGAGCGCGTCACATTGTTGATGCCCGATTTCGTCGCCGCATAAGTCAGCGATGTGCCCAACGCCTCAAGACCCGCAATCGACGAAATCAGAATGAGGTTTGCATCGCGCCGCTGATCCTCCGGCCGCGCCATGATCCGCTTCAGCGCCTCGCGCGCCAGATACACATGCCCATAAAGGTTCTGCTGAACATCCACCTCCCAATCTTCGTCGCTGACGTCAAAGCCGAGCGGCGCGCGGCCAAGCCCCACATTCGCCACCGCGCAATGCACAGGCCCGAGCTTCGCTTCGGTCGCATCCAGCGCTTCCGCAATCACCTTCGATGCCGTCATGTCACCGGCAACGGTGAGAAGATCGGCAGGCTTCGCGCCTTCGCCAATGAGCAGCGCCCGCGCGGCATCAAGCCCCGCTTCGCCGCGCGCCGTCAGCGCCACTTTCGCGCCTTCCTTTGCGAAAGCCCGCGCCATGCCAAGCCCGATCCCCTTGCTCGCACCTGCGATGAAGACGACCTTCCCTTTGAGTTGCAGATCCATGAAGCCTCTCCCCGTTTCAATTTTCCTGCCCGCATAGCAGGGCAAGGCCGACGCAACGTCAAGGCCGCGAGCGCGTCCCAGCGCGTCCTTGTGGCTCCTTCCTGCATCGGCCTAGACTTGTTGCCAACACGAAATCAAAAGCGCCCTGGGGAGGGTTTCATGAAATACGAACAGATCATCGTTGAAAAACGCGGTGCCGTAACACTGCTGACGCTCAATCGTCCCGACAAGCTCAACGCCTGGACACCGCAAATGGCGGGCGAGCTTGCCCACGCCATCGAAGCCGCCAACAATGATGGCGACATCGGCGCGATCGTGATGACAGGGCAGGGGCGCGGCTTCTGCGCCGGTGCCGATGTCGATGCAGTATTCAAAACCCGCGTCGATGGGCGCGACCCCGGCGAGAACACGGCAGGCGGTTCCGGCGGCATGCCCGCCAATGTCGATTGGATCACGCTCACCCGTTCGTCCAAGCCGCTGATCGCCGCCGTCAATGGCGTCGCCGTCGGCATCGGCGTCACGATGGTTTTGCCTTTCGATATTATCGTGGCGGCGGAAGAAGCGCGCTTCGGCCTCGTCTTCGTCAAGATGGGTATCGTGCCCGAGCTTGCGTCTTCCCATTTCCTCGTCAGTCGCATGGGTTGGGGGCAGGCGAGCGAAATGATGCTGACCGGCCGTCTTTATCCCGCCGCCGAGGCGAAGGAGAAGGGCCTCTGCGAATATGTCGTGCCGCAGGCGCAATTGCTCGACAAGGCGCTCGAGCTTGCAAACCTCATCGCCGAAAACCCCTCGCGCCAGCTCCGCATGACCAAGGAACTGCTGACGCAAAACGCCTGCACCACCGATCTTTCCCGCGCGCAAAAACTTGAAACCGATGCGCTGAAAGTCTGCTGGACAACGCCCGAGCATCACGAGGCGGTCGATGCTTTTCTCAACAAGCGCAAGCCCGACTTCAAGAAAGTCTCCGCATGAACAAGCAGAAATTCGAAGTCGAGCGCATTCCCTTCCATCTTCATTGGCAGGAAAAAGCCGCCTTCAAGGAAACCTATGCCGGCGCGCTCGATCAGATCGTCGTCGAAGGCCAATTTCTGAAACCCAAAGGCTCGACCTCGAAGACAGTGCTGGTCTTCATGCACCCGACCGGCACGATGAACCTGCTCCCCATGCCGAATGCTCTCGCCGCCGCAGGCATTCCCTGCATCACCTGCGCCAGCCGCTATCCGCATAATGACAGTGCGCTGATCATGGAAAAAGTGATCCTCGATCTCGGCCAGTACATCAAATATGCAAAAGAAAAACTCGGCTTCGAAAAAGTGATCCTCGCCGGTTGGTCCGGCGGCGGCTCGCTCTCGATGTTCTATCAAAGCCAGGCCGAAAAACCTTGGATCACAGCAACGCCCGCAGGCGATGCGGTTGATGTCGTCGGCGCAAAATTGCCCAAGGCCGATGCGGTGCTGCAACTCGCCGCCCATGTCAGCCGTGCCATTACGCTCACCGAATGGCTCGACCCCTCGATCCGCGATGAGCTGAACCCGAACGACCGCATCGTCGAGCTTGATCTCTACGATCCGAAAAATCCCAACCAGCCGAAATTC
>CAZLLB010000138.1:0-8769 GCA_964560165.1 uncultured Parvibaculum sp.
TTGATGAGACCTGCAACAGAAGAAAATTCCGGGTTCGGGTTGCGCCATTGCAACACATGCTCGCTGTCGAATTCATGGTTTTCGACGCGATGGATCATTTCGTCCTGGAGGGGCGAGGCATCACCAGTGACACCGAAGGTGCCATTGTTCATGTGACGTCCGGCGCGGCCTGCGATCTGGGCGATCTCGGACACTTTCAGCGGCCTGTGCGTATAGCCGTCGAATTTGGAGGTCGAGGCGAAGGCCACATGGTCCACATCCATGTTGAGGCCCATGCCGATGGCGTCGGTGGCGACGATGAAATCCACGTCGCCCGACTGGTAAAGCGCGACCTGCGCATTGCGGGTGCGAGGGGAAAGTGCACCCATGACGACGGCGGCGCCGCCGCGCTGGCGGCGAATGAGTTCGGCAATCGCGTAAACCTGATCGGCGGAGAAAGCGACGATGGCGGAGCGGCGCGGGAGGCGCGTGAGCTTTTTGGAGCCGGTCCAGGCGAGTTCGGAAAAACGTGGGCGCGTGACGAAGATCGTGTCGGGCAGCAATTTCTGAATGAGGGCGCGAACTGTTTCGGAGCCGAGCATCATGGTTTCGGACAGGCCGCGCGCGCGCAAAAGGCGATCGGTGAAGGTGTGGCCGCGCTCGCGGTCGGCGGCGAGCTGGATTTCATCGACGGCCAGAAACTCCACCGCGCGGTCGAGCGGCATCGCCTCGACGGTGCAGATGAAATAGCGTGCATGGACGGGAAGGATTTTCTCTTCGCCGGTGATGAGGGCGACGACGCTCGCGCCTTTGATCCTGACGACGCGGTCATAAATCTCGCGTGCGAGGAGGCGAAGCGGCAAGCCGATCATGCCGCTCGAATGCGCCATCATGCGCTCGATGGCGAGATGGGTTTTGCCCGTGTTGGTGGGGCCGAGCACTGCTGTGATACGGGCGGGGCGCGGTTCCGGCCTAAGCTCGGGTCTGGGGACGAGAGTGCTCATTGTGCTGGCTGCACCTTCCGGCGAAACGGGCGGGGATGCAAGCTGTCCGATGCTCGGACGGGAAACGGGGAGAGGCAATAGGTCTGGAATATATGATAAAGCGAATATTATTCAGCCGGTCGCGGGGAACATGCGATCAGGCGCGTTTGAAAATGTCGTAGGCGGGACGAAAAAGCGAGGCGGAGGATGCGGAGCCAGATCGCGTCAATTGTCCCGGATCACGTCAACTATCAGTGGGCCGTTTGGGCCCCGCTGCGGGTGTCGGTGGGTCAGATTTGCAGCGCGACTGCATAAACAGGTCGCGCAAGGCTTCATTGTCGATGAGGGCGTCGATCAAGCGCGCCTTGAGAAGACGGTTCTGTTCTTCCAGATGCTTGAGAAGCTCTTCTATATGCGCCGGGCGATCGCGGTATTTTGATTTCCACGAATAGATCGTGGCGCCAGCGACATTATATTTCCGGCTCAGTTGCGAGACAGGCAGGCCATTGCTGTGTTCGTTCAAAATCGCGACGATCTGCTCCTGGCTGAATTTCGATCGCCTCATCATCATTCCTTTCAAATACTCGCCTCTCTCCTTCGACCTTGCCCCGGAAGAAATCGCTGGACCTTGAGTTTGGAAGGGCGAGCCCGGCATGTGTTCAGCCTCGTGGCATGGAGTGGACTGGCGCGATAACCCGTCTTCGTAGAAAGCGCGACCTTATTGGACGAGCGGACCAAGTGCGTCGCTCAAGCTCGTTTGGGTTTTTGCGACACCGTTCGTGGCTTCATTTGTGGTGCCGGTTTGGTTGCCCTTGCTGGCCTGGCCGATATCGATGCTGCCTGTCGAGTTATTGAGGATGACGCAGGTCGAGTTGGATGTTGCAGTGGCGCCACCAGTGCCGCCGCCGCATACGAGAGCGTTGCCGCCATCGCCTCCGGCCGTTGCTGACTGCGCATCGGACTGCTGCTTCATTATGATCGCCATGGAGGCGCGCGATGTGTCGGGAAAGCCCCAGGCTTGCCGATTTTGACCGTCCTCGGCAAAGGAAACGCTGGGAAAAACCGAGAGAGCGGAAACGAAAGCAAGTGATATGGCCGGGAGCGTCAAAAGGCGACGAGCGGTCAATTTTGATGTGGACATTGCATACCCTCCGAAAAATAGAGGGGAGAGCGACGGCTCTCCCCTCGTTTACATCATCAAGGAGTAACAGGCGGTACGGCGGGCCCGACTTTGATGCTGACGTTGTTGCCAACGGCAGTCGCGGCCGAGTTGACCAGCGGGTTGATCGCCGCGAGGTTGCTGTAATTATTGACGGACACATTGTCCACGGTCGAAGTTGCCGAGACGGTGGCAAACGCAACCTGGGTAATGTCGCCGAGCATCACGGAATCGCCATTCGTGCGAGCCGCGAGATCGACATTCAGGTTGTTCGCGACGGCCGTGGCAGAGCTATCGACCGAGGCGTTCAGGATATCTGAAACGTCAGATGTGGCAGTGATATTGGCCGGGGTGATGTTGCCACCAGCGGCCGAAGAGAGCAGTTCCATAGCCAGCGACAGGTTGGAATTGCCGCCGCTATCGCCATGGTCATCGCCATGGCGGTCGTCGCCACGGTTATCGCCATGGTTATCGCCATGGTCATCGCCGAAGTGGTCATCGTCGATGCTGCCGAGAATGAATTGACCATCATGCAGGGAAACACTGACGTCGCTGCTGATCGATTGATTGTTCCCGACGGCGGTGGCGGCGCTGACCACGGAGGGCAGCTCCGTTTCGGCATCCAGCGGAACGATTTCGCCGACTTCCACGGGGATGTCGTTGAAGGTGGCGGTGAGCGCAATAGCGTCCGTGCCTTCATCGATAGTACCCGAGATGTCGCCGCTACCGCTCAGGCCGCCCGAAAGAGTGGCCTGCGGGCCGCCAAGAACACCTGTTCCGAATACCGACGGATCGGGGCCGTCATCTTCGGTGCCGGACCAGTCAACCGTGAAGCTGACCGTTCCGTTGCTAGCGAAAACGGGGTTGTTGTGGACGTTCGAGACAGTGGAGGTCGCCGTCACGTCACCCACGAAGAGCTGCAGCTTCTCGATATCGACGATGCCGCTCGGATCGAAGTCGGACGTGATGGTCGTGGCACGAGTGATCGTGTCGGTGATATCCTGGTCCCATTTCCAGTCGACCTTGTCGAAAGCGAAGGCGGCAGTGCTGAACGTTGCCATCGCCCCAGCCGCCACGCCCAGCATGAGCATTGATTTAAGATGCTTGTTCATTTGGTCTTTTTCTCCTGTTGGCTGAGCCGATCCAGTTGCCTTGCCATGTAATCTTTCTGCACAACGGCGCATTTCGGATCGCCGGGCAGGTGCAGGAAGCTCGTCATGATCTGGTAAACAGCCATTTCAACGACGGATCGGACGCCGAGTTGGAGCGGCTCGTTTTTGATTGCCCCGGCGTCGAATTGAATGAGGGTGTTGCCGAAGAAGCGGAAGACGCCTGCCTCGACCTCATAGCCATAGATCTGCTTTTGAAGGCTCGTCACATAGTCAACGGTGAAGGTGCGGGAGTTGATGACGCGCAGGTCGAGGGCGACGTTGATGACGACCATTTTGCCGCCGCCGCCTATGCCGGACACGAAGAGCTGCGATCCGCCGCTGACGATGTTGTAGTTGAGTTCGGTGAGTGCGCCGGTGACGACGAAATCGCTGCCAGGCAACTGGTTGTAGTCGGAAGTGCCGTGATTGAGGCGGCCTTGCTCGGCGAGTTTGACTTCGGCGAGCGGAATTCTGAGATCCATGCGCTCGACGAGGCGCGCCTTGTGGGTCTTGTAGAAGGCGCTGACCACCATCTCGGAGACGCCTTGCGTCAGTGGATGGCCGTTCTCATTATAATTTATCTGTCCCGTCTTATCGGAGATGTCGCCAACGGCGATGCTCGGCAGATTGTCGCCAGGCTGAGCGCCCAGTTCAGCCAGGCATTGGCTATAGGGCGTTTCATTCGTTGTGACGGGGAAGCTGTAGAGAGGGTCGATGCCATCTCCACTGAGGCGGGGTGCAACATTGCAAGCCGTGAGGAGCAGGCTTGAGCCAAGGCACATAATTGTTTTTGCTGGGATCTTGAACACTGAACAAAGCCCCCGGGTTTTTCGCGCATGGCACGAAAGAAAAACCATCAGGGTGCAGATTACATGAATGTTATAGAAACCGGTGGGCCCGGAAGGGGTAGCGGGCATGCACAAAAGGCTGTGCGCGCGCTAATCCAAAATGATGTTATGTGATGACACACACATTGACGTCGAAAGCGTCTACCCCTTTTGAACGCATGCGCGAGGCCTTGAAGACGCATAGGTTGGTGAACAACTATCACGACAGACACACAAGACGCGCAATCGACTTCGGAGGTGGTGTGATGGAAGAACTCAGGAATCCTCATCGAGCGCGGCGTTTCGCTGTCTGGTCGGGATGCGTTATGGCCATTGTTCTGGCGATTGGAGGCGCGTCGCAGGTTGTCGGCGCGGCAGGCTTGAACAATCAGGCCTATTCGTTCGGAAGCGTGACGCGGGGACCGGTGATCGGCAATGGTCCCGGTTCGGTTTATGTGAACAGCCAGATTACCGGCGAGAGGCCGAAGAACTTATTTCTCGGTCCGAACGGAGAGGTGTTCGCGATTGTGCGCGGGCCGGGCCATACTGCGCTTGTCCGCGATAGTGCAGGCGTGCTTTCGGCCGCGCCGCAGGGCTTCAACAGCCCGTTCGGGTTTTCTGGCAGCGGCCAGCTCAGCCCGTGGTTTCACGCCGCCGCGTTTGGCTTCGGTGTCGGTGGTGGCGGTGATTTTCTTGACGGGATAACGACGGACGCGATCATCTCAAGCTGGGCGTCTCCCGATGGAGAGCAGATGGCGTTCTATTTCCCGCCATCGGCAAATACGGCGCTCGATCAATGGATCATGCAGCTCTATTTGCAAGCGGGCCAGCAAGCGCCGACAGCGGGTCGCTGACCGCGTCAACGAAGGTCATGAGATGACGGAGGGGGCTTTGCTTGAAAGCCCCTTGCTCAACGCAAAGATCGCCGCCTGGGTTCGGTTGGTGACGCGGGTTTTGCGCAACACGCTTTTGACGTGAACCTTGACGGTGGCTTCGGCGATATTGAGGCGAATGGCTATTCGTTTATTGGAATCGCCATCGATCAGACATTGCAGGATTTCAAGCTCGCGGTTTGAGAGCGCCATGAGGCTTTCGCTGAGTGTCGGTATATTAGCAAGCTCCGACGACTTGGTGAGGAATGTTTCGATGATGATGGAGAGCGAAGAGGGAAACACCTTCTCGTTCAGCAAGACGAGTTTCAGAGATTCCACCAGCGTTTCGTATGAAATGTTCTTGAGCAGAAAGCCATCGACCTTCGCCTGAAAGCACACGCAAAGCTGAGCGATGTTGAGGGTGTCGGCGAGTATGACGATATGCGTATTGGGCATAAGCCGACGCAAGGTCTGAATGCGTTCGGTGGGGTCTGGTTCTGATACGGGGAGTTCGATGAGTGTGACGTCGAAATGTTTCTCGTTTTTGGCAAGCGTTTCCAGATCTGAAATGTCGCTTGCTTCTCGAGCTATATATTCTCCGGTCTTATTCAGCATGCTGGCCAAGCCGGAGCGAAAGAGCTGATTGGAGTCGATGACTGCGATGTATGCATTTGAGGAATGCATTTTTGCCCCCTGATCCCAGTTGAAATATCGGAGTTGCCGTAGTTTCAAAAAGGGAGAGGCGTCACTTCCTTTGCACGTCGTCGAGAGCCTTTCTGAATCCTGCGAAGGAGACTGAAGCGATCAGAATTTTGCCCTTTATCTGATAGGCGACCACACCGTCCTGGCTCTTGAGGAATTCGGTCAGTGTTTTGTCCGTGGCGTCGGGGGCAATGGCGATTTCGCAGATATTCTCGTTGCATACGCCAACCCGTGCGCCTGCCTGCCATCCATCGGAAAGTCTGATTGCCGCCGGATCGCCACGTTTTGCCGTTTTTGCTACGCGCATTGCGATGCGGACGGGGGATTCTGCCGAGGTCTTGCCTACGAGGATCTGCAATCCGGCGGTCTCGGTATGCGCGATGCATACGTCCTTGCTTTGACACGTAACCGTCCAGCTCTCGTATTTCTTCTGCGTAGCTGGGTTAGGGGCAGCGAGGGCGGGGGGTACGTAACATGCGGCCGCCAGGGCTAATGCCATCAAAACCCGGCGGCCATGGCCATTTAGGGGTGTTGCCCGCTCCATTCTTCCTGCTCCATTCTTGAGTACTAATAGAGACGTATCCGGAGGATGGAATAAATCATGTTTGTATATTTCAGTATATAATCATAAAGGGGGTATTTTTTATAGGTTCGATAAATCTATGTTCCGAAGGCGTCAATTTGAAACACACAAAACGGTGATTTTCCTATCTGCATAAGTACTCCCCTGTATTTTTATTTTATTTATTTACATTCTATCTTTGAGATAAAGAAACTTCACTGGCGTGAGCATTGTTTTCCAGTCGCTCCCAAGTCCGGGAAGATGTGGTCAGCCCGTTTTGAAGCTTTGGGAGGGCTTGGCGGCAAAGTTCGGCAGACCTTTATTTGGGGGAGCGCCGCGTGTTTGCCGGGGCGGACGCCCTCAGTTCCTGATTTGAGGGCAGGCGATTTGTGGGTGCTGCGGAGGTGTCGAGGCGGCTGGGCGCGCGCCTGCCAAGCCGGCGCGACGATGCGGCGAACGCAAAAAAAGATATTAACGTCCATGATTTGGCGAATGGAATATTAGAGGAACGAAGGGGGTCCGAATCGCTGACCGCTTCGTTTTCGGGGTTCGTTCACGGCTAAGCCTTGTGGTTTGGCAATGACTTAGCCATAGGAGTCATTAACGAGAGGGCGTGTGAGGCGCATTCCTAGAATAGAAATATAAGCCGGAACGCTGAAGCCCGGTTTTACAGATGAGGCGAAAATCGTGAGCCGCTTTTGGTCGAAGCTTGCTGGAGAACTGTCTCCCTATGTGCCGGGCGAGCAGCCGCAGATCCCCGGACTGGTGAAACTGAATACCAATGAAAACCCGTTTGGCCCCTCCCCCAAAGCGAGCGAGGCGGTTCGTGCGGAAGCCGGCGATACGCTTCGTCTATATCCAGACCCTCGATCAATGCGCCTGCGCGAAGTGCTGGCCGCCTATCACAAGGTTACGGTCGAGCAGGTGTTTATCGGCAATGGGTCGGATGAGGTACTGGCGCATGCCTTTGCAGCGCTGCTGAAACAGGCTGAGCCGGTGCTGTTTCCGGATGTGACCTACAGTTTTTATCCCGTTTATTGCCGTCTGCTGGGGATCGAGCATGAGGCTGTGCCGCTCGACGCCGAGATGCGCGTGCGGGTTGATGATTATCTGGAGCGCCGTGGCCCCGTCATCATCGCCAATCCCAATGCGCCTACCGGCATTGCCCTGCCGCGCGCGGAGATCGAGCGGCTCGTGCGCGGGCGCAGCGAAGCGGCGGTCGTGATCGACGAAGCCTATGTCGATTTTGGCGCCGAGACGGCGGTGTCGCTGGTGCAGGACCATCCCAATCTGCTGGTGGTGCAAACCATGTCGAAATCGCGCGCGCTTGCGGGCCTCAGGGTCGGTTATGCAATCGGCGACGCCGGTCTGATCGAGGCGCTGACGCGGGTGAAGGATAGTTTCAACTCCTATCCGCTGGGACGGCCTGCGCAGGCTGGGGCGATCGCCTCGGTTGAAGACGAGGCTTTCTTTCAGGAGGCGCGCGCCGCCGTCATGCGGAACCGCGTTCGCCTGACGCAGATGCTGGATCGGCTCGGTTTTGAGGTTCTGCCTTCCAGCGCCAATTTTGTTTTCGCTCGTCATGGCCGCTTGTCAGGCGAAACATTGGCTTTGGCGCTGCGGGAGCGGGCGGTGCTTGTGCGTCATTTCTCCGCTCCGCGCATATCGGATTTCCTGCGGATCACCGTCGGCTCGGAGCGCGAGCTTGACCGGCTTGAAGAAGCGCTTTGCGCAATTCTTTCTCAGGAGCTTTCCGGGCCGGGCGGATCTGCGGCCAAACTCTGACGCAGGGGCAAGCGTGGAGGCTCTTTCGCTTGCCCAAGCTCTGTCTATAGTGACGGGCATCGCTATCCAAAAACACGAAACCAAACCGGGAGGATGCCTGATGGACTTCAACATTCCGAAGGACATTGCCGATTATCTGGGAGTGCTCGACGCCTTCATCGAAAAGGAAATCAAACCTTTGCAGGCGAAGGACGACAATGAGCGCTTCTTCGACCATCGCCGCGAACATGCCCGCACAGATTGGGACAATCAGGGATTGCCGCGCCATGACTGGGAGGCGCTGCTTGGAGAGATGCGCAAGCTCGCCGACAAGGCGGGGCATCTGCGCTACGGTTTGCCGAAGGAATTCGGCGGGCAGGACGGCTCCAATCTCGGCATGGCGGTGATCCGCGAGCATCTGGCCGCCAAGGGGCTGGGGCTGCATAACGACTTGCAGAACGAGACGTCGATCGTCGGCAATTTTCCGACTGTGCTGATGTTTCGCGATTTCGGCACGGACGCGCAGAAGAAGAAATTTATTCCCGGCTCGCTCAATGGCACGGTGCGCGTTGCCTTCGGTCTTACCGAACCCGAACACGGCTCGGATGCGACATGGATGGAAACGACGGGCAAGCGCGAGAAGCGCGACGGCATCGATGGCTGGCTCATCAATGGCCAGAAGATGTGGAACACGGGCATGCATGTGGCGACACATGACTTCGTGTTTGCGCGCACGAGCGGCAAGCCGGGCGATGCGCTCGGCATCACCT
>CAZLLB010000139.1:0-8689 GCA_964560165.1 uncultured Parvibaculum sp.
ATGCTTCCGGCGGAGCGGGAGCTTTGGGGGTAATCAGCAAGCCATGAGCAACAGACGAGGCTTGATACTATCGCTCGGAATTTCCGCCGCATGTGTGCTGCCAGTGATCGTCGGCGTCATCTTCTCACCGTCGATCTATCACTGGTTCGCCAACTCGACAGGCTATGAAGGACACAAGGCATTTGTCAGATCTGTCGACGCAACACCGGACGATTTGGGCCCGCAAATTTCGGTGCGCCTTGATACGAATGTGATGCCCGGCCTCGATTGGCAATTCCGACCAGAAAAATCCGTTATAGAAACGCATATCGGCGAGCCGATGACGATCTATTTCGAGGTCGTGAACCGATCAAAGAATATCGAGGTCGCGCGCGCCATCTACAATGTGACACCCGATGCCGCGGGCTATTACTTCATGAAGGCGCAGTGTTTCTGTTTCACCGAAGAGAAACTGAAGCCCGGCGAGACAGCACGGCTGCCTGTTGTCTTTTATCTCGACAAGGACATGCTGAAGGATCAGGAAACGCAGGGCATCCGCTCGATCACCCTGTCCTATACATTCTTCCCCAAGGAAAGAACGCAGGCCGCCATATCGGCAGCCCGCGACCTCCATGAAGGATCTCTCGCCCAGCTAGATGAATACGCGCCGGGAAAGCAGGCGCTTTTCAGCGCCGACCCAAGCAAATAGTCATCAGGCTCAAGCGATGTTGAGCACGACCTTCCCGAAATGCGAAGCGCCGTCCATCAGGTGGAAAGCGTCCGGTGCCTGTTCCAGCGAAAATCGTTTATCGATCACCGGATGGATGTCGTTCTGCTCGATGGCGTGGAACATGTCCTCAACCATGGCGCGCGAGCCGACTGTGACGCCGCTGATCTTGACGTTCTGCGAGAAGATCGCCGCGACGTTGACGTCTTTCGTCATGCCTGACAGCAGGCCGATGACGGCGATGTGGCCACCGAGGCGCACGGCCATGATCGAACGCGGGAAAGTATCTGCGCCGCCGACTTCGATGACGTGATCGACGCCGTGCCCGCCGGTGAGCTTGCGCGCTTCCTTTTCCCAGTCGGGGGTCTTCTTGTAATTGATGAAATCGTCGGCACCGAGCTTGCCCGCGCGTTCGAGTTTCTCATCCGACGAGGAGGTGACGATGACCCGCGCGCCAGCCATCTTGGCGAACTGCAACGCAAAGATCGAAACGCCGCCAGTGCCCTGCACCAGCACCGTGTCGCCCGCCTTCAGGCCGCCTTCGACAAAAAGCCCGCGCCACGCGGTGAGCGCCGCGCAAGGCAGCGTGGCGACTTCCTCATGGCTCAGATTTTTCGGCGCAATGGTGACGCCCTCGGCGCTGACTTTCAGATAGTCCGACGCGCAGCCGTCATAAGGGCCGCCCAATGCGGGCAGCAGCTCGGGCTTTGGCGCGCCGGAAATCCAATGCGGAAAAAAGCTCGGCGCAACCTTGTCGCCCACTTCGACGCGCGTGACGCCCGCGCCGATCTCCGTGATCTCGCCCGAGCCATCCGACAGCGGTACGAAGGGCATCTTGCCACCCATATATTTGACAGTGGCGAGATCGCGATAATTGAGCGAGGCGGCCTTGAGCCGGACGACGACTTCGCCGGGGCCCGCCTTGGGAATATCGCGTTCGACGAGCTTAAGATTTTCGATGCCAACGGCCTGCAATTCCAGTGCGCGCATGGGATTTCCTCCAGGTATTGAGTTTCGTTGATGTCATAACTCAATGCGCGGAGAGGTTTGTCAAATGGACGGGCGTTGACGTTGGGGCGAGGCGGGGCAGTTTTTCTCCATACACCATCTCCCCGCCATGTCCCGGACAAGCCGAGCCATGACGGCAATAAAGGAAAAAACTCACCGGGGCCGGTCGCCCTTGATCTGTGTGCGGTGCATAACACGGCGCTCCGCCCCGTTGAAGCTGTCGCGGCGGTGGATGGCGGCGCGATTGTCCCAGATCAACAGATCACCGACGCGCCAGCGATGCGTCCAGGCAAATTCCGGCTTCGTGCAATGGGCCCAGAGCGCATCGAGAAGTTTCTCGCTGACATCGAGATCGAGGCCGGGAATATAGGCGTTCAAGCGGCGGCCGAGATAAAGCGCTTTGCCGCCCGTTGCCGGATGCGTGCGGATCATCGGATGTTTTGCGCCCGGCGCGACACGCACATCAATGACGGCACCCGCCCCTGCCCTGAGTTCACCGACGCTGGTGGTGCTGCTGTCGTGATTGCACAACCGGCCTTCTATTTCGCGGCGAAGATCGGCAGGTAACGTTTCGAGCGCCTTGTACATATTGGCGAAACTCGTGTCGCCGCCCTTCACGGGTATTTCCAGCGAGTGCAACACGCTCGCCATGGGCGGCTCTTCGACATAGGACATATCAGTGTGCCACTCGGCTTCCTTGTCGCCGAGAGCGCCGATGGGTTTGCCGTTCTCGACGACGTTGGAAATGATCCAGATTTCAGGCCGCGACTTTTCCTGTGTGCCGGCCATGTGCGCGCCGCTGGCGGGCGCGATGTCGAGTGCGCCGAAATGGCATGAGAAACGGATGAGATCGTCGTCCGATAATCTCTGACCGCGAAAGAGCAGCACCGTGTGGTCATACCAGGCCTGCTGAACGGCATCGAAGGTTTCGGGAGAGAGCGGTTCGCTCAGATCGAGGCCGCGCACCTCAGCACCCAGCGCCGCTCCCGTTGGAATGACTTCGATGGTCATCACCTTCTCCTTCGTCGTCGATCACCGCGCCGCCGCTCCAGCGCGCGCCGAGCACCAGCGTTCCGAAAAACGCCACCACGCCCGCGCCCGCCGAGAGGAAATAGGCATAAGGCCCATAGGCCTGATAGAGCGCGCCTGCGGCAAGCGTCATGCCACCCATGATAACGCCTGCCGAAAGGGAAGCGTAGAGGCTCTGACCCGTTGCGGCGAGGGAGCGCGGGGTGGCAATGGTGATGAAATGCAACGCCCCAAGATGCGCCGCGCAATAGGTGAGCGCATGGAGCGCCTGCAAGGGAAAGAGCAACCAGAGCGGCGGGCTCAACGCCGTGATGCCCCAGCGGAAGACCGCCGCCGCTGCGCCGATGGTGAGAAGCCGTGTGGCGCCGATGCGCGCGACGATGGGACCGGAAAAGGCGAAAAGCATGATCTCGGCAATGATGCCGACGCCCCAGAGCGCGCCGATAGTGACATCGCTATAGCCGAGCCTCTGCCAATTCAACGTGCCGAAAGCGTAATAAACCGCATGGCCGGACTGAATGATGCTGGCGACCGTGATGCCGAGCATGAAGACAGGCTGGCGGATGATGTCGAGCGTGCCTTTGATGAGATTGCTGCTAAGCGCCGGGCCGTTGCTCGAAGGAAGCTCCGGCGCAAGCAGATAGGCACCGAGGAGATTGACCGCGATGGCACCAATGAGACAGAAGGCGATGATGGAGGGCGGATTGAAACCGAGCAGCCAGCCCGTGCCCGAACTGCCCGCGATGAAGGTGATGGAGCACCAGAGGCGGACGCGGCCATAGTCTACTCCCTGCTCGCGCGACGCCTTCATGGCGATGGTTTCAATGAGGGGCGTGATCGACGGCCAGAGCGCCATCAACACCAGCGTGACGAGAAAAATCTGCCAGAAGCCGGAGCTGACGACATAGAGGCAGACGGCGATCAGCGATGCCCAGGCCAGCGCAATAACGACGCGGCGGCGGTCATCAAGCCGGTCGGCGATGAAGGCAAAAATCGGCCCCGCCGCGATGCGCAGGAACATGGTGGCGGCGATGATGAAGGAGATTTCCTGCGGGCCGAGCCCCTTGGACGTCAGCCAGACCGGAAAGAATGGAAGCTGCACGCCCGAGAAGAGACAGAGCGAGGCATAAAATATCGACAGGCGGATGGAGAGCGACATGGGTGGCGTGCTCGGGTTCGGGCTCGCTCACTCATATCTGAAGGCATGGCGGACGCAAGGGGGATTGCAGGAAGGCCCCCCACCCTCTCACGCCTTCGGCGCGGGTCCCTCCCTCTCCCGGAGGGGAGAGGGGATTCAAGGAGAAGACGACAAATGCCTCTAAGCCCTCTCCCTCTGGGAGAGGGTTGGGTGAGGGTCTTGCTCTACCCCAGACTCATGAGCACCAGCTTGCGGCGATCCGCAGCCGCGACGAGGTGGTCCCATATCTTTGCGTCGAGCGCCGCCGCCCAAGGGACTTTGGATGTTTCGACGGCGGCATGAAGCTCGATCAGCAGGAGCTTCAATTCGTCGTTCGTCTTGTCGAGGGCGCTGATGAGAAGCGATGCGTCACGGCTCGCCGAGGCTTGCGTGAGGCGCGTCGCCAACCCCTTGTCGTCAACGACGCGGCCCGCTTCGGCAAAGAGCGCGCGCATTTCCTCGTTTTCCCGGAAACGGATTTCAGCACCGCGCTCGAACTCGTTGGCTATGACGGCCAGCGACTGACACATGATGATTGTGTTGCCCATCGAATATTCAGCGCCGAGGCTCGGCAGAATTTCGGTGAGCAGCGTGCCCGTGAAGCCATGCAGGACGCCTGGAATATTGGGTTTCATGCGCGAGCCTCCCTTGCGAGATTGGCGAGGCAGTTCGCCAGAATGCGGTTGTGACGATCTGTCGGCATCCAGCTTGCGAAAGCCAGAATGGGGTCGCGGTTGGTACCGGACTCATATTCCTTGGCGGCGGAAATCCAGATCGCCAACCCCTTCACCATGTTGAAAATCTCCCACCAAAGGAGCGCCTTGGTATCGATCTTGATCCCGCTCGCCTCCTGCCAGACGCGCAATGCCTCCTCGCGACCGATCATGCTGCCCGGACGTTCTTCCTCTTCAATCGACCAGAGCCTGCTCAATGCCCAGCCGATGTCTTCCAGCGGATCGCCGAGATGACACATCTCCCAATCGAGAATAGCGGTCACATCTCCTTCGCTGTTGAAGAGAAAATTTCCGGTGCGGTAGTCGCCATGCACGACTGAAATTCTCGTCGCAGGCGGTGGCGGATTGCGCCGCAGCCAGCGAATGCCTGCGCGCGCAATGGGTTGCGGCGCAAGCTCATCCTCGTCGATGACCTTTTCCCATTTCGCCAGTTCGACGCGCCAGCAATCTTCGGGCGCTACTTTTTCGAGAGTGCCGGCAAAGCCGATGGCCTTCGGGTCCGCCGCGGCGATCTTGCCAAGATGCGACCAGAACTGCCTGCCGATCTTTTCGGCATGCACGCCATAAGGGTCGGCGCTGAAGGCCGAGCCTGCGGCACTGTTAACGATCTGCTCCATCACGAAGAAGGGACGGTCGAGCCACTTCAGATCGGTTTCGAGAAAGAGCGGCTCCGGCACCGGCAGGCCGGTCGGATGAAAGGCGACATAGGCGTTGTATTCGACGTCGCGCTCGGTCTCGATAAGGCTCGCGACCGGATCGCGGCGCAGGATGAGGGGGCGCTCGATCTTCGCGCCGCCCTCCTCCCATGTCGCTTGCAACCGATAGGTCTCGCGGCTCGCGCCGCCATAGATGCGGCTGAGCCCCGAAACCACGACGTTGGAGACGGCAGGCATCCGATGCTGCAAATAAGCAGCAAAGCGTGTGGAGATGTCGTCCATTTAGTTCAGCCTTTCGCCGGATCCATAACATCCGTGAAGCCGGACGGTGCATGAGGCCCGGCTATCAACTGTTCGAGGATGCCGCAACCGTCGCTCGTCGAGCCATCGGGCTTCGTCATCTTCGCTGTGACAAAAGCCTGAATGTGCAGATGCGGCGGCAGGTAATTCTGATCGGCAAGCTTGAAGCTCTCGCCACCGACGACCAGTGGACCCTTGTGCATGCCGTGGCCGAATTCCGGGTGGCTGTAGCCGAGGCCCATCATCGAGAAATTCCACTTCGGCGTAAGATCGATGCGCGTGATGCCGCCCTTGCGATGCTCGAAGAAAAGCGATGCAGCGCTCGCGTGGCGCGAGCCGGGCACGAACTTCAATTCGGCATGGGACTTCCACATCTCTTCGGGCTCAGCATCGCCAAGACCGCAAATGACGGCATTGTTGTTCCAGGCTTCGCCATGCTCGTCATCATTGACGTGAAAGAGCGTGATGCAATCGTCGAAATTCAACGGGGCCCAAAGCCAGTAGAACTGAAACTCCATCGGCGGCACCATCGGCTGGGTATCCGGCGCGCCGAGCGGACGCACACCCCAGGAACGATCGCGTGTGCCGACATATTGGTCGGGCTTCACCTCGATGCGCTCACCATTGATTTCGACCCAACCTTCCCAGGTGCCGTTCTGGGTCATGCGCGTCAGATCCATCATCGCGCGCGGACCGTTGCGGCGCGTGAAGCGCGGCTCCTTCAGCGGGATAGCACGGGCACGGAAAGTGACGTCCGCCTTGATACGCTGATCATTGTCGCCGACCGTGATGCGCAGAACTTTCAGCGGTTCGACGACTTCGACGGCGATCGGCCCGACCTGCGTATCCATGCGCTCCATGTTGAGATGGCGCGAGGCGTGGAGATTGTACTGCACGCCCTTGTGCACGATGCAGAAGGACGCATCCATGATGTTGACGTGCGGATAGACGCCGAGCGCGGCGGCGAAGAAAACATCGCCAGTCTTCGTGTAGCCGTTGAAAAAGTAGCGATCATAGAAATTCCGGTCCGTGCCCGAAAAGGCGATGGGCTCAGGCAATTGATGGATTGGATAATCGTCTGCTTTCGTCAGCATCGCGGATCTCCCTGTCCCGGCGCGTTGGCCGGATTATTGTTGTGATTATTCAAGAGCATGGAGGCCGGGCGATGGCGGGTCAACCGTGAGTGCATCATGCACTTCACGGAGACCACGCATACCCGGCGTCACCTGGCTCTTCTCAGTCGACTTCGGCCATCGCGAATTCAGACTTGGCACTGCCGCAATCAGGGCAACACCAGTCTTCCGGGATGTCTTCCCATAGTGTGCCTGGGGCAATGCCCTCGTCAGGTAACCCCTCGGCTTCGTCATAAATGAAACCGCAGACCTGGCATTGCCACTGTTTGAATTCACGCGCCATCGTTCCGTCCCCTCTTTATGCCTTCGCTTCAGTTCATCTTATAGCGAACGGGCACGTTCTTGGGACCGCAGACGAAGTTCGACACCGAATTTTTCGGTATGCCCGCAAGTTCGACGTGATCGACGCGGCGGAGAATTTCCTCCCAGAAGAGGCGCATTTCCAGTTTTGCGAGATGCTGGCCTATGCAGACATGCGCGCCATAGCCGAAAGCAAGCTGCTTGTTGGGCTTGCGGTCGATCTGGAATTCGAAGGGCTTGTCGAAAATCTCTTCATCGCGATTGCCGGACGGATAGCAGAGCATCATCCAGTCGCCCTTGGAAATCTTCCGCCCGCGTACTTCCGTATCGGCTGTGGCCGAACGCATGAAGTGCTTCACCGGCGTCGCCCAGCGGATCGTCTCTTCGATGAACGCGGGAATGAGCGAAGGATCGTCCTTCAGCCGCTTGAAATCATCCGGCCGCTCGGCAAGCGCCCAGAGACCGGCAGAGGTGGTGTTTGATGTCGTGTCATGGCCCGCCGTGGCGGCGATGATGTAATAGGACATGGCGGCGAAGTGATCGAGCGGCGCGCCATTGATCTGGCCATTGGCAATGACACTCGACAAATCCTCGCGCGGATTGGCGCGGCGGTCTTCGGTGATCGCGTTGAAATAGGTGATGAAGTCGCCGATGGTCGCCTGCATGGCGGCAAGACCATCTTCGAAGCTCGTCTCCTTGCCCGTGCGGTTGAGATCGGGGTCGTTGCTGCCGAAAAGCTCCTGCGTCAGCTTCAACATGCGCGGCTCATCGGCCTCGGGCACGCCCAGCGTTTCCATGATGACGTGCAGCGGAAAATAGAGAGCGATGTCCTTGGCGAAATCGCACTCGTCGCCCATGTCGGCCATGCGATCGACGAAGACCTTGGCGATGTCCTTGATGCGACCTTCGAGCTTCTTCACGTTCTGCGGCAGGAACCAGGCTTGCGTCAGACGGCGATAGGCCATGTGATCGGGATTATCCATCTGCACCAGCGAGCGCACCAGATGGGGCGACCCGCCCATGAGCTGACGTACCTTCTGATCGACATCGATGCTCACGAGCGTCGTCGCCAGATCACCATTGTGAAAAAGCTCGTTCTGCTTCTCGACCTCAAGAATGTCGGCATGTTTGGTGATCGCCCAAAAGGGCGCGAAGCCCTCAGGCTCGGCCTGCTCGAGCGGCATTTCCTTACGCAGAAAAGTGAAAGCCTCATCGACCGGCTTTTCTTCGGCATAGGCGCGCGGATCGACGATGGTGTTGGCGATCTCTTGGGGGATCATGATGGCGTTTCCCTGTGAAACTGGCGTCCCTCTTGATGAGGGGTTGCTTGATTATCGCTTTCCATCATGTTGCTATACGTCCAACAACTAAGTAAATAGCAAATCGGCAAATATGAGCGAAACGCAGCCTCTTCCTTCTCAGCCCCCTCGCCGGACGCAGGCCGAACGCCGCGCCCAGTCGGACCGCAGCCTGTTGCTGGCCGCCGCCGAGCTGATCGCAGAAGAAGGCTTCAACGCCGCCACTTTCGAGAAGGTCGGCGCGCGGGCTGGCTATAGCCGAGGCCTGGCGAGCCAACGCTTCGGCTCGAAAGACGGGCTGATCGAGGCGTTGATCGACTACCTGCACGACCGCTCGGAAGAATTGGC
>CAZLLB010000140.1:0-8665 GCA_964560165.1 uncultured Parvibaculum sp.
CCCTCGATCATCGAAGCCGCCGTCGTCGCGCGGCCCGATGAAAAATGGGGCGAGACGCCTTGCGCCTTCATCACACTGAAGACGGGCGCGAGCCTGACGGAAGCCGAAGTCATCGCCTATTGCCGCGAAAACCTCGCCCATTTCAAATGCCCGAAAACGGTCGTCTTCACCGATTTGCCGAAGACATCGACGGGCAAGGTGCAGAAATTCAAGCTGCGGGAAATAGCTGAGGCGTTATAGGCACCCTGCGCGCCCTCATAGCGAGGGAAGAAGACGCAGACGATCCGAAAAAACAACGACAAAGCGCCGGGCTTCACTGCCCGGCGCTCTCACCGCATTCAGAATGCTTGACGGAGAACCGTCAGGATGCGGATTGTTAAGTGCTGAGTTTTTGAATTTCCTCCTTCAGCCTGAGCTTGTGTTTCTTCAGCTCGGCTATTCGGAGGTCATCGAAGGAAGGGTGATGAAGTTCGCCCTCAATTTCACGTTCGAGGGCCTGATGCCGGTTGTGAAGCTCGGCTATATGCGACTCTAGAGCCATTATCCTACCTACCTTTGTATGAGGGGTGGGTAACTCCAAAAGGATGACTCTTTTTTGACAGCTTGTCGAACGCCTATCGCAAATACAGACAAGAGGAGGTAAATCTTCATCCATGTCCGAAGCAAAACGCCTCATCGTGGGAATTTCCGGCGCCTCCGGCGTCATTTATGGCGTTCGCTTGCTTGAAATTCTGAAATCATTGAAGATCGAAACGCATCTGGTGATGACGAAGGCCGCCGAAATGACACTCGGCTACGAAACGGAGCGTAGCGTCCGCGACGTCGAGGCTCTCGCTCATACGCGTTACCGCCTCGATGATATTGCGGCTGCGATTTCCAGCGGCTCGTTCAAGACACTCGGCATGATCGTCGCGCCATGTTCTGTTCGCTCCATGTCGGAAATCGCCACCGGCGTCACCTCCAACCTGCTGACGCGCTCAGCCGATGTGGTGCTGAAAGAGCGCCGACGCCTCGTGCTTATGGTGCGTGAAACGCCGTTGCACACCGGCCATTTGCGCACCATGACGCATCTGTCCGAAATTGGCGCAATCATCGCGCCGCCCATGCCCGCCTTTTATGCCGGGCCGAAAACGCTTGACGATGTGGTGACGCAATCGGTCGCGCGTGTGCTCGATCTCTTCGACATTGATGCGGCGCAAACGCGGCGCTGGGGTGAAGACCTGAAAGGCGGCAAGCGCAAACCTGTCGCGGCCAAACCTAAACCTCGCGCGTGAAAGCAGCATCTAGCACGGTGCGAAACGCGCCTCTCTCGCCTGCGCGTCCCTCCGCCGCGACATAAGCCACGAGATTAGCCTCAGCCAGTCCGCGCCCTGCCGCGCCCTGCCCGGCAGGCAGATCATCGCCCAGCAAATCTGCCAGCGTCGCCTGCATGGCCTGTTCCGCCATCAGTTCCAACCGCTTCACCTCGGCGCGCAATGGGCCTGCCACCGCGCTTTGAGGCACTAGCGGCTTCAGGCTGCGCCGTGCGGCCCTGAGCGGCCCCACCACGCCCTGCCCCCAGATGCGCGCTCGCTCTCGCATCGCGATAATGGTGGCTTCATCGAAGCGCTGCCCGCGCGCGCCCGCAAAAAGGCAGAAGAGCACCAGATTGACCTCAAGCCCATCCACATCCTGAAGCATCAGCAGCGCCGGCTCGACGCCGGGTTTTGCATAAAGCTCAACCGAAAAGCGCCAGAAGGCATCTGCGGCCTGCTTGTCCATCGGTTTTCCGTCTGCCTGCGTCACAGCAACACTCTCTCCCGCTCTTGCCCTTGTCCGCCGCGCCCGCCACCATTAGAACGCTACAGGCGCGACATCCCTAGGGCGGACTTCGCGCCCCTCAAGATCGGGCGACCATGACCGAACAGGAAGAGCAAGAACTGCAACAAGCCTTGGCGCGGCTCAAGGAAGAGCATCGCGACCTCGACGACGCTATCATGGCGCTTGAGGCCCAGACGCTGCCCGACACATTGCAGATCAAGCGCCTGAAGAAGCGCAAACTTTATCTGCGCGACCGCATCCGCGAAATCGACGACCAGCTCTTTCCCGATATCATCGCTTGATTGAAGCAAGCTCGGCCCAAACCAAAAGGGCTTATTGCGGCTTGCGTTTGGCCAGATACATCGCCTGATCGGCCTGCGCCAGCGCCTCATGCGGATTGGCCTCGCCGTCGATGGCGATAGCGCCGACCGAAATCGACAGTGGAATCTCCGCGCCGTCCACCAGCAAGGGGTGCATGGAGATCAGCAGCGCCAGCGACTTTGCCTTGGCATTGGCGCTCGCTTCGTCGGTGCGCGCCAGAATGACGCCGAACTCATCGCCGCCCAGCCGCCCCAGAATGTCGGTCTCGCGAATATTGGCGCTGACCACATCGGTCAGATGCTTCAGCGCCGCATCGCCTGCCGCATGGCCGAAGCTGTCATTGACCTGCTTGAAATTGTCGATGTCGAAATAGGCCAGCCCCGCCGGTTCTTTGTAGCGCCGCCCATAGGCAATGATGCGCGACAATTCCTGCATGAAGGCCCGGCGATTGAGTACCGGCAGCAACGGATCGTGATCGGCGAGCTTTTCGGCCTCGCGGATGCGCTGGCGCATTTTCTCGACATCGCGGCGCAATGTGTCCACTTCGCTCATCAGAGCCATGATGGCGTCGCGCACGCGCGGTGTGATCTCGCCCTCGGGTATCCCCATGAAACTGACGGCATCCGTCACTGTGCGTCCAGCAGCCCCGCCGCTCGGCAGGCCGACCGTCTTGCCGCCCACGATGACCTCACCACGCTCGCGCGCGGAGGCAGGCGCCTGAACGCCCTCCATCGACCTGTTCTCACCGATTTTCATGCCCTGTCCAATCGGCATCGCCATACTTGCGGGTTTTCGGCTCGCCCCGGCCACCTCCGACGGCGCTCCCCACGCGAATCAGGATGCCATTATTCGGCTGAAAACGCTATCTACCGCCCCGTTTAGGGACTCCGGCCTGAGCAAACGCCCCCGCGTCGCCCTATATAATTCTGTGCAACCCCGGGTTTTCGGGCTAGGAATGAATAGCGAACCGACATTTTGTCAGTTCCAAGAACACACCTCTCAAGGCCAGGCGCGTCGGACACTAGCGCCTCTTCTTTCAAAGGCGTTCCTTTAAAAGGCAGACGAGCTATGACCATGGAACATTTCGACGTGCTGATCGTGGGCGCGGGTATTTCCGGCATCGGCGCGGGCTATCACCTGCAAGCCAATTGCCCCGGCAAGACCTATGCGATCCTCGAAGGCCGCGAAACGCTGGGCGGGACATGGGACCTTTTCCGCTATCCCGGCATCCGCTCCGATAGTGACATGTACACGCTCGGCTATTCCTTCAAGCCATGGACGCAGGCCAAAGCCATTGCCGACGGCCCGGCAATCCTGAGCTACCTGCATGAGACGGCCAGCGAAAACGATATCAAGCGCCATATTCGCTACGGCCATCATGTGACGAGCGCCGCCTGGTCAACCGCAGACGCCGCCTGGACCGTCGAAGCGACGCGCAACGGCGAGACCGTTCGCCTCACCTGCAATTTCCTCTTCATGTGCAGCGGCTATTACGACTACGCCGCCGGCTACACGCCTGACTTCGCCGGTACCGATCGCTTCAAGGGCCGCATCGTCCATCCGCAAAAATGGACGAGCGACATCGACTACAAGGGCAAGCGCGTCATCGTCATCGGCAGCGGCGCCACCGCCGTTACGCTGGTGCCTGAAATGGCCAAGGATGCCGCCCATGTCACCATGCTGCAGCGCTCGCCCACCTATGTCGTCTCGCGGCCCGAAGAAGACGCCGTCGCCAACTGGCTGCGCCGCCGCCTGCCCGCCAAACTCGCCTATGGCATCACGCGCTGGAAAAACGTGCTGTTCGGCATGTATTTCTTCCGCCTCTCGCGCAAGAAACCCGAGCGCGTCAAACAATTCATTCTCAATCAGATACGCGAAACTCTCGGCAAGGACTATGTCGCCGAGCACTTTACGCCGAGCTACAATCCGTGGGACCAGCGCCTCTGCCTCGTGCCGAACGGCGACCTCTTCGACGCCATCAAGAGCAAGCGCGCCTCGGTCGTCACCGACCACATCGACACTTTCACTGAAGAGGGCATCCGCCTGAAATCGGGCGAGGAGTTGAAAGCCGACATCGTCGTCACCGCAACGGGCCTGAACCTGCAACTGCTCAGCGGTCTCCAGATCGCCGTCGATGGCAAGCCGGTCGATCTGTCCAAGACGCTCAACTACAAGGGCATGATGTATAGCGACGTGCCGAATCTGGCTTCGTCCTTTGGCTATACCAACGCCTCATGGACGCTGAAATGCGACCTGACTTGCGAATATGTCTGCCGCCTGCTGAACCACATGGACAAAACCGGCACCCGTCAGTGCACGCCGCATAATAGCGACCCGACGGTGGCAGAAGAGCCCTGGCTCGACTTCTCTTCGGGCTATGTCCAGCGCGCCATCGATAAATTTCCCAAGCAGGGCTCCAAAGCGCCATGGAAGCTCTACCAGAACTACGCCCTCGACATTGTCAGCCTGAAATATGGCAGCATCGAAGACGGCGCGATGCAGTTCACCAACCCCAGGCCCGCCGAGATGAAGAAGGCGAGCTAAGTAAAGCCCCTCACCCCTCCCCCTCCCTTTGGGAGAGGGAGGGACCCGTGCCAAAGGCGTGGGAGGGTGAGGGCCTTCGCCTTCCAAACGAGTAGCCGCTCCCCCAATGAAGCCGGGATGACAGCCTGAATTTGCAGGCAGACCGGGAGCTTTCGTCGCCTTGCCAACCCGCCCCCCATGCCTATACTGCCTCGCTTTCCAAAGGTCGGGCACGGTCCGGCGCGTCGCGGGATGGAAGGCAAATGACAAGTCAGGCTCTGGTCGGCATCATCATGGGTAGCCAGTCGGATTGGCGAACCATGAAACACGCCGCCGACGCGCTGGCGGAACTTGGCGTGCCCTACGAGACGCGCATCGTCTCCGCCCACCGCACTCCTCATCGCCTCGTTGAATATGCCACCACGGCCCGCACGCGCGGCCTCAAGGTCATCATCGCGGGCGCGGGCGGCGCAGCCCATCTGCCCGGTATGGCAGCCTCCATGACACCACTGCCGGTCTTCGGCGTCCCCGTGCAGACGAAAGCCCTGAACGGTCAGGACAGCCTTCTCTCCATCGTCCAGATGCCGGGCGGCATCCCCGTCGGCACAATGGCCATCGGCGACGCGGGTGCGAAGAATGCAGGCCTCCTCGCCGCCGCCGTGCTGGCCCTCTTCGATCCCGCGCTGGCGACACGCCTCGATGCATGGCGCGCCGCGCTCACGGCCTCTGTCGGCGACGTGCCGGTCGAAGATCCAAAGTGACCAAGCCCTCCGCACCCATAGCACCGGGAGGCCGCATCGGCATTCTGGGCGGCGGCCAATTAGGCCGCATGCTGGCGCTCGCCGCCGCCGAGCTTGGCCTCGCCACGCATATCTACTGCCCCGACGAGGGCGCACCCGCGATGGATGTCGCTGCAGTCGGCATCCACGCCGCTTATGACGACGCCGAGGCGCTGGCCCGCTTTGCCGCAAGCGTCGATGTCGTCACCTATGAATTTGAAAACGTGCCCGCCGAAACGGCGCGCATCCTCGCCCGCCACGCCGCCGTGCGCCCCGGCGTGCAGGCGCTTGCGACGGCGCAGGACCGCATCGCCGAGAAGACATTTCTGACCACTCACGGCATTGCGACCGCACCCTTTGCCGATGTGCGCGATGCCGCCTCGCTCGATGCGGCGCTGAAGGAAATCGGCGCGCCCGCCATCCTCAAGACGCGCCGCTTTGGCTATGACGGCAAGGGTCAGGCGAAGATCGCAGCTCCCGAAAACGCGCGCGAGGCTTATGACGCCATCGGCCGCGCGCCCGCCATTCTCGAAGGCTTTGTGCCCTTCGCCTTTGAAATTTCGGTCGTCGTGGCGCGGGGCCTCGATGGCGTCACCGCAGCCTATGATCCGGTCCAGAACGTCCACACCGACCACATCCTCGACCGCACCTATGCGCCCGCCTCCCTCGACGGCAAACTGGCCGACGAGGCCCGCACCATCGCATCAAAGATCGTCGCGGCACTCGATTATGTCGGCGTCATGGGCGTTGAAATGTTTGTGCTGCCGGAGGGCGCGCCGGGGCCTCGCCTCCTCGTCAACGAGATCGCACCCCGCGTTCACAATTCCGGCCACTGGACGCAGGATGCTTGCGCCGTCAGCCAGTTCGAGCAGCACATTCGCGCGATCTGCGGCTGGCCTCTCGGCTCGCCTGCCCGCCATTCCGACGCCGTGATGACGAACCTCATCGGCGACGAGGGCGAGAGTTGGGCGACACTCGCCGCCGAACCCGGCGCCTGCCTCCACCTCTATGGCAAGGACGAGGCGCGGCCGGGCCGCAAGATGGGCCACGTTAACAGACTGTTTCCCCTTGGTTGCCGTCCGCTTACCACGCCTTAACCGCCATGGGCGCAATCTAGCGCCACAATGAAGGGAACAGGCATGAGCCGCGCACATGCAGAAATGCCGCCGGAACCGGTGAGCGCATCTGAATTGTTCGGACACGAATTTCCGGGCTTCGCCGCGCTTTACGATTATTGGCAGAGTGTCCGCGACGGCGCGGCGCTTCCACGCGCGGCGGATTTTGATCTGCTGGCCTTGACGAACTGGCTGCCCGATATGTCGATACTCGACGTGTTGAGCATCGACGATGTGATCTGGCGCTTTGCAGGCACCGCAATCGTCGAACGCATGGGCCATGACCCGAGCGGCGAAAACGTCTTTGGGATTCAAACTCCCGCGACGAAGCCCCGCACCGCGAGCGCCTACCAGACCGCAACGCACCAGCAGCAGCCTTGCGGGGCCGTGGCCCGCTACACCAACCACTACAGCAGCGGCCGCGAAGGCAATGTACGCTCGCTCCATCTGCCGCTGGAAACACCGGCGAAAAACTATTCGCGTCTCGTCGCCGTCACTTTTCGCGAAGACGCCACCACCTTTGCCGAACCGATCGAACGCACGCTCACAGCCACGAAAATCCTCTCGATCGACTGGATCGACCTCGGCTTCGGCCTTCCGTCTGGCAAAAATTGATTCAGGCGGTTCAGGCGCTTACGAGCGGCGGTATCTGAGTCGCCCGAGCAGCGCCACGGGATCTGGCAGCAGCGCGCCGATCCTTTGCACACTCGCTTTCGCCTTTTCGATCTGCATCACATCGGCGATGCGCCGGTCAAGAAAAGCCCATGTTGCGGCATGATCTTCCGATTCATCGCCGAACCAGGTCAGCGTCACTGTTGAATAGACACCCGCCAGGATCGCCCGCTTCGTATAGAAGTTGAAATCCGTCGAACGGTCGCCCGCCGCGCGCCAGATCGCATCGACAGTGCGGTAAAGCGAGCGCGGCCCTGTCGTGCCGGAGATGGGCAGCGCCAGAAGCGTCACCGCGCGGCGCACAGCCTCGCGATGGGCGGCATCAACCTCGATGCGAGTACGCACAGCAAGCGTGATGCGCTCGCGGATTTTCAGCGCGCCGAGATCGCATTTTGCCAGCACCTCTTCCATGCGCCGGTCGCCATCGGCCAGAAAGCAATCAACGAGATCGGTGATGCCGCCGGGAAAGGCGAGCCGCATTTCGCCATGCGAAATACCTACCGCATCCGCCGCTTCGCGCATGACCTTGCTGGTCCAGCCATCGAAAGCGACATTGGGCAAGGCGGCGGCGAGAATTTTCGCGCGCGTCGCAGCGACATGATCGCCGGGCTTTACCGTCTGCGTGCCGGGTTTGCGTTTCACGTCAGGCATCTTCGGCTTCCTTTTCATCGGCGCGCGCGGCAAGCCATGCCCGCGCCTCGGTCTCGAAAATAAGATTGCCGAGATCGCTCATGCGTTGTGGATAGAGCACGCCATCGAGATGATCGCATTCATGCTGCACAACGCGAGCATGAAAACCCTTGGCGCGGCGCTCGATCACCTCGCCGTCGAGCCCGTAGCCGCGATAGCGCAGCTCGGTGAAACGCGGAACGAGGCCGCGAAGACCGGGAACGGAGAGACATCCCTCCCAGCCCTGCTCGATCTCTGGCGTCAGAATTTCAATCTCTGGATTGATGAGGACGGTCAGCGTGGCCGTGTGATCGAAGGCCTCCTCCTCGTCTATGCCTTCAGGCGACCGCTCGGGCGGGGCCTGAAAGACGACTATGCGTTTTGGCTCATAGACCTGCGGCGCGGCAAGTCCTGCCCCATTGGCGTCGATCATGGTCTCGATCATATCTTCAACCAGCGCGCGGATTTCCGGCGCGGTCGGGTCCGCGACCGGCTCGGCAATGCGGGCGAGAACGGGATGCCCCATGCGGGCTATTTTGCGTATGGCCATGAGCAGAATATGGAGCCGGGCACCCGTTCCGGCAACTGCGATAGACGGAGATCGGCCCGTGATTCCGGCCATTTCTCACCCTGCGCAGTGGACAAGCCCCGATTCCTTTGCTAGAAAGCGGCACGTTCGCATCGGTTCCATGACCCCTGCGGCTAACCCATTGAAATCCAGACAGGATTTGGCTCGTGCAGGTACTCGTTCGCGATAACAACGTCGATCAGGCCATGAAGGCGCTG
>CAZLLB010000141.1:0-476 GCA_964560165.1 uncultured Parvibaculum sp.
GATCGGCGAGTTGAGGTTCGACAATGTTGAGGCGACCGCGCTCACCTCTGGCGACGCGCAGGCGGTATTGCAGCGGGTGCTTGCCGCGGGTCGCATCATGCTCGCAGCCGATACGTTGGGCGCGGGCTGGATGATGATCGACAAGGCGGTGGCTTACGCCAAGGAGCGCAAACAATTTGGCCGCGTCATCGGTTCTTTCCAGGCGGTCAAGCATCTCTGTGCCGAGATGGCTGCCGAACTTGAGCCCGGCCGTTCGCTTGTCTGGTATGCAGCGCATGCTTTCGATGAGGTGCCGGAGGAAGCGGCTCTGATGGCCGCTCACGCAAAATCGCATCTTTGCGAGGTTGGCCGCTTTGTCGCGCGTACCGCTACTGAGGTTCACGGCGGCATGGGCTTCACCGATCTGCTCGGCCTCCACTATTGGTTCAAGCGCATCGGTCTCGATCGGCAATTGCTTGGCTCGCCCGAGCGCGTTC
>CAZLLB010000141.1:486-8649 GCA_964560165.1 uncultured Parvibaculum sp.
GACTACAACCGGCAACAAAGCGATTTTAACCGCTACCTGAGCGATCAGCGGAAGAGCGCCCGCCAGAACTTGCCGTATCAACTACTGGGGCAACTTGGCGGGGCGGCATTGCAGGGCTGGGCGGCTAACTAAAGCGGTTTCCCGGAGTGGTTTTCTCCTTTAAGGGTGTGGGCGGCGGATCGGACGCCGCCCACACCTGCGAGATTGCCCCATGTATTTTGGATATATCGCTGCCTTCCTCACCACCGCCTCGTTCATTCCGCAAGCCATCAAGACCATCCGCACGCATGACACGGGCGGTATTTCGGTCCTCATGTATTTCGGCTTCGTCACCGGCGTTTTCTTCTGGCTGGTCTATGGCATCCTATTGGCGGACATCGCCATCATAGCGGCGAATTTTCTGACCTTTATGCTGGCCCTGCCGATCCTCGTCATCGCCGCCCGCAATGAATTGCGCAGCCGCCGGGCTAAAAATCGGCTCTCCGGTCAAGCGTGACGCGACGTTCCAAACTCGCGCTTGCAAGGGGCCCGCTGGCCTGATTGCATGTCGCCCATAGACATCAGAAGAGGCGCGTTTGAAGCGTGTCCAGGGAGAAAACATCATGCGCGCAGCTGTATTCCGCAATGGCGATCTTGTCGCCGGCACCATCGAAGAGCCCAAGCCCGCCGATGGTCAGGTTCTGGTCAAGACGCTCGCCTGCGGCATTTGCGGGTCCGACCTCCACACCTTTCATCACGCCGAGAAAATGAATGAGGTGTCGAAGCGGTCGGGGTCCGAATTCGCCATGGACCTGAAGCGGGACATCGTTTTCGGTCATGAGTTCTGCGCCGAAATTCTCGATCATGGCCCCAATACGCAGAAGACGCTGAAAGCCGGTACGCGGGTCTGCTCCGTGCCGATCGCCATAGAGGTCAAAGGCGAGAAAGCCGACGTGTTTCCGCTTGGCTTTTCAAATACGCTGCCGGGCGGCTTTGCCGAGCGTATGGTGCTGAACGAGATGATGTTGCTCGAAGTGCCAAATGGGCTTGCGACTGATCAGGCCGCGCTCACCGAGCCGATGGCCGTTGGCTGGCATGCTGTTGAAAAATCAAATCTGACGCCGGAAGATATTCCGCTTGTCATCGGCTGCGGCCCGGTTGGCCTTGCCGTCATCGCCAGCCTCAAGATCAAAGGTGTACATCCGATCATCGCCGCCGATTTCAGCCCGGCGCGGCGCAAGCTGGCCGAAGGCATGGGCGCTGACATCGTTCTCGATCCGGGCAAGGAATCTCCTTACAAGCGCTGGACGGACGAGGCGACGCCTGAAGGCTTTGACGCCAAGAACGTCATGGCGCTGCTCGGCATGGGTCCAAAGATCCGCCCCGGCGTCATTTTCGAATGTGTTGGCGTGCCCGGCATCATCCAGCAGATTCTTGAAGGCGCGCCGCGCGCAGCACGCATCGTCGTCGTCGGTGTCTGCATGGAGAAGGATAATTTCGAGCCGTTCTTCGGCATCAACAAAGAGCTCAACATCCAGTTCGTGCTTGGTTATACGCCGGAAGAGTTCGCGCTGACGCTTCACCATCTCGCCGAAGGCAAGATCGATGGTGAGAAGCTCGTCACCGGCAAGGTCGGTGTTGAGGGCGTCAAACAAGCCTTCACCGATCTCGCCAACCCGGAGCAACACGCCAAGATTCTCGTTGAACCCTGGCGCTGATCCACTTTTCTGAATGATGGCCTCAGGTCGGCGCAGTCTCGCGAAAGACTGCCCGGCCTGATGCTTTTTTGAAGAAGGCGGCGAGGTGTGGACGCTCCTCTCGCCAGCCGAGATCGCCATGGCGAAAGTCGAGATAGCCGAGTGCACATTCGACGGCGATGGTGCCGAGGGTCATCTGCTCATCAAGGCTCGCAGCTTCGGCTTCCAGCAGGTCGAGCGAGCGGGTTATGGCGCGACGCCAGCGCCCCATCCAGTTTGCCGAGCGTTCCGGTTCAGGACGATTTTTTTCGAAAACCAGCGCTACGGCTGCATCGGCGATGCCGTCGCCGATGGCGTGGAGGCGTTGCACCTGCCAGCGCGCCGCACCTGTCGAGGGCAAAAGGGCCGGGCCGTTTAACGTCGCGTCGAGATATTCGCAGATCAGAGGGCTGTCAAAGAGCGTCGTGCCATCGTCGAGCAGGAGTGCTGGCACTTTGCCGAGCGGGTTTGCCGCATGAAGTTCGGCTGGGTCGGACAGTGCCGCGACCATTTCCTCGGCGATGAGCTGGCTTGCGCCCTTTTCGCGAATGACGATGCGGACCTTGCGCGCGAATGGCGAGGTTGGGGACGAATAAAGTTTCATCGGGTCTCCTTCGGGTCGGCAGGCCTTCCTGTCTCAAGGAAGAGGCGGGCTATCTCAGGGAAGAGGCGCGGGGGCGATTTCTGCGCTATGCTATATTCCATCCAGGAACTGATATTATCCGGGAACCGATCCGGCGTCTCGCACCCGTGAGATGCGGCGTGGAGGAAGAGCACATGCTAGGCGGCACAACTTTTGTTTTTGCGATTCTATTTCTCGCGATCATTTTTCTGGTCAAGGCGATCAAGGTCGTGCCGCAAGGTTACGTCTATACGGTCGAGCGCTTTGGCCGCTACACGCACAGCCTGATGCCCGGTCTTGGTATCATCACGCCGTTCATTGACCGCATCGGTGCCAAGGTCAACATCATGGAGACCGTACTCGACGTGCCGAGCCAGGAAGTCATCACCAAGGATAACGCGATGGTGACGGTCGATGGTGTTGTTTTCTATCAGGTGCTCGATGCGGCGAAGGCCTCCTATGAGGTCGGCAATCTCCGGCTCGCCATTCTCAATCTCATCATGACGAATATTCGTACCGTGATGGGCGGGATGGACCTCGATGAGTTGCTTTCGCAGCGCGACAGCATCAATGCGCGCCTGCTCACTGTGATCGACGAGGCGACCCATCCGTGGGGCCTCAAGGTCACGCGCATTGAGATCAAGGATATCGCGCCACCGCGCGACATCATCGACAGCATGGCGCGGCAGATGAAGGCCGAACGTGAGAAGCGGGCCAATATTCTCGAAGCCGAAGGTATGCGTCAGTCGGCCATTCTCGCTGCCGAGGGCAAGAAACAGGCGGCTATTCTTGAAGCTGAAGGTCGCCGCGAAGCGGCTTACCGTGACGCCGAGGCGCGTGAGCGCCAGGCTGAAGCCGAGGCGAAAGCTACGCAGGTCGTCAGCGACGCCATCGCCGGTGGTAATGTGCAGGCGCTGAATTATTTCGTTGCGACGAAATATGTCGAAGCTTTGCGCGATGTCGCCAAGGCACCCAACCAGAAGCTCGTGCTGATGCCGCTTGAGGCGGCAAGTGTCATTGGCGCCATTGGCGGCATTGGCGAATTGGCGCGCGAGGCTTTCGGCGGTGGTTCATCGGGTGGTAGCGGCGGCGTAGCTGCGGCGCGCCGTCCGGCAGGTTCTGTACCGCCCACCGTTCGCGGAGACTAAACGATGGACGCGGAAAGCACTTCCTTTCTTGCCGAACTTGGCCAGTGGACATGGTGGATCGTCGCCGCTGTTCTCGGCATTCTCGAATTGCTGGTGCCGGGGATTTTCTTCATCTGGCTAGCGGCGGCGGCAGCTGTGGTCGGCGGGGTTCTTCTCGTCTTCGATCCACCGCTGACGGTACAGATCGCACTTTTTGCGGTATTGGCCCTCGTCGCCGTCATGGCATCGCGGGGCTGGCTTGGCCGCCGCCCACTCACCAGCGACCGTCCGCTGCTTAATCAGAGGGCGCGAACCTATATCGGTCGCAGCTTCGCGCTTGAACAGGCGATCGTGAATGGGCGCGGCAAACTCAAGATCGGAGATACGCTGTGGCTTGCCTCCGGTCCCGATTTGCCGGTCGGCACGAGCGTTCGTGTTACTGGTGAAAGCGATGGTGTGCTGATCGTTGAGGCGATGGACTGACGATGATCCGTCTCATCACTCCGGCAAACATGCAGTCCCATTAACCTCGCCATGGGAAGCGCGCACGATGCGCGTTTCCGTGAAGTCGCGGCAGCGGTGCCCCTGCTTGTCGCGATATTCACGAAGGGGTGTGATCTCGCCGCTTGCCTGCTCGGCGGCGGTGCGCCAGCGGATGGTGGTGCCAACCGGCACCTCCATGACTTTCCCCATGGCGCGGCGCTGTTCGGAGGCGGGAAAGCCTGACAGGGTTGGCCCGTTAGAACCGCCGAGGGCATAGCCAATAGCCAGGCCCGTGAGAACGGATGCTTTCGCTCCGTTGCCCGCGCCGACGAGTGAGCCCAGAAGCGCTCCGCCACCGGGGCCTACAAGGCCCGTTCCTCCATCGTCGATCGGCGTCTTGATGAGCGGCACAGGGCGCTGCTCGGTGATGTGCGGTTGTGGGTTTGTTGTCTGCGCGCAGGCTGAGAGAGCCAGCGCGACGGAGAATACAGCTAATCTTTTCATCGGATCGTCTTTACGAAATGATTTTCAGCAGAGGTTGAATATAGCGCCGCAGGGTGGGGCTTAACGCCGCTATAGCGCTCAGGATCATCGTGATCGCCGCCATGTTGCCATTTGCGGTGCCGAGGCCTTTCGCTTCTTCGTTGCCCTTCAGAAAGCGTGCGAGGCCCTCCGTTACCTGCTCGAAGCGATCTTCCAGCTCCTCAAAATCCTCGCGCAGGTTTTCACGTGCATCCTCTATCGATCGGGCGAGGATTTCAGATTCGAGTTGCGCCGTGCGGCCGGGTGCCTGCATCGCATAGACAAGAGCTGCGCCGGCCAGCACGGCGAGCGCGCCGCCGACGATCAGTGCCGCATTCAGGTTGCCGTAGGCATCGGCCAGCGCAAGGAAGAGCGCGAGCGAGAGCATGACCAAAGCGAGCAATCCGATCAGGACAGCAACGGCTGTCCACAGGACGCGCCGAGCGGCCTTGCGCGCCTCGATTTCGGCGCGCATCAGTTCAACCTCGGCGAGGCGGCGCAATTTGGCGGCAGTGTCTTTCGTGATTTTGTCCTACCGCGTTAGCAGGCGTGCGAGCACGAAGCCGAGGCCCAGCGCGATCAGCGCGCTTGGCACGGGGTTTTCGGAGATCTGCTTCTGGAGTTCCTTCCAGCCCTCCTGAGCGCGGTCGCTCATGTCTTCGGCAAAATCGCCTGCCGCTTCGCGCAGACCCTCAGCGCCTTCCTCGACACCTTCGGCAATCACCGTCTTGGCCTCAGCCAGCGCCTTTGTCAGGCGCTCGATTTCATCGCGAAGGGCGTCCAGTTCCTGCGTGACTTTGTCATCGGCGGCTTTCGCGGTTTTCTCGGTCATGAGTATCCCGGTCCTGTTTTTGATCCACACTCACTCAACGCTCGAAGCCCAGCTTGGCTCCGTTTCACCATAAAGAGAAGCAGCGGGCGGCTAGAGATAAGGCGAAGCGAGCCTGATTGCCGCATCGCGGATTTTGACGGGTAGCGAGCGGCCGGTGATCTGATCCACGGTGATTGCCTTCGCCGCGGCAGTCTTGGCGTCGATGATGCGGTTCAGCGTGTTGGCGAAAGCGACGCCGTAGCATTCGAGGTTGAGTTCGAAGTTGAGCCGCAAGCTGCGCCCGTCCCAGTTTGACGAGCCGACCATCGACCAGACGCCGTCAACCGTCATCAGTTTCGTATGCTCGAAATGTCCTGTCGTCTTCCAGACCCGGCAGCCCGCATCGATCAGCCATTCAAGTTGGGGCGTCGCCGCCCAATCGACGAAGGGCAGGTTGTTGGTTTTGGGCAGCACGATATCGACCTTTACACCGCGCATCGCAGCCAGCGACAGCACGGTTGCCAGCGTCGCGTCAGGGAGGAAATAGGGCGTAACGATGCGGATCGTCTTGCGGGCTTGCGTCACCGCGCCGAGCATCGTCCAGCGGATCGGATTGATGCCCAGATCGGGGCCGCCGGGAAGTCCGCGCGCGATAATATCGGCATCGGTGGAGGTGGTGATGGGGGCGAGCTTGGGAAACCAGTCTGGCCCGTCGAGGATTTCGCCGGTCGTGAACGTCCACTCATGCGCAAAAGTGTGCATCAGTTGCGCGACGACGGGGCCTTCGACGTGGAAGTGGTAATCGATGATCGGCTTACGTGGATTTTGCGCGACGAGGTTGCCTTCAGCGATATTCATACCGCCGGTGAAGCCGACAGTGCCATCGACGACCAGAATTTTCTGATGGTTGCGCATGTTGAGGTAAGGCATCCGCCACGGCATGAACGAATGCAGGAAACGCGCGTAGTTGAGGCCGCGCGTTTCCAGTTCTGGAATGATCGAGGGATGTGAATACCACGAGCCGACGCCGTCGATCAGCAAGCGGATGCGGACGCCGCGGGCCATGGCGCGAGACAAGGCTTCGAGAATGAGCTTTCCCGCCTTGTCATTGTTGAAAATATAGGTCGAAAGCGCCAACGAGCGTTCCGCCTTGTCGATCGCCGCAATCATTGCGGGATAAGCCTCGTCGCCATTCTCGAGCACATCGACGGTGTTGCCGGGTTCGAAACGCTCCGGCAGTACTTTCTGCCCAAAGCGAGCGAGGCTTTCCAATTCGCGCCGTTGTTCGCCGCGCTGGCCGTCGGCATGCGGTTTTGGCAGAGGCAGGGCCGCACCGCGCCGGATGCCGCGTAACTCGCGGGCGCGCCGTTGTATGCGGTTGACGCCGAAGAGGAGATAGATCAGCCAGCCCAGAAATGGCACCAACAGAATAAAACCCACCCATCCGGCGGCGGCGCGCACGTCGCTCTTCGTCAGCATCGCGTGGCCAGCCGCACCGAGCATGGCGGCGAACTGGATCGTGGCGGCGGCGGCGGGCCAGATGTCGGCGAAAGTTTGCAATGATCCTCGCAAGGTTGGAGACAGGCGGGGCGGCTGCTAGATCCGTGTTCCCTCATGAAGATCGAGAGGCAGGGCGGCGCTTGCGGTCATTACTGCTGCGACGGTCGGGATCTGCATGGCCATGCTGTTTGCCTTCATGGTCGGATCAGGGCGTTCAGTCTAGAGGGACACGTCAGAACTTCACAGTGGCACCTGCATAGACCCCCCGGTCTTCGCCGGGGAAATAGCGCTCATTGCCAAACGCAAAGTCTGCGCGGTCTGCATAGCGTGTGTTGAAGATATTGGAGACACGGCCAAAGAATGAAAGGTTTTCGGTCAGGCTATACTCGGCCCGCAGGTTGAAGATATCGTGGCCGCCATAGCGGTGGGTGTTGCCTGCATCTTCCCAGTAAGCGCCCATATGGACCCATTCAAGTTCGGTTCGCGCCTTGTCGTCGGCGAAGGAATAACCCAGACGAACATTGGCAATGGTTCGCGGCGCGGTGTCGATATCGTCACCCTTGTAAATCTGCTCTGATGCGCCCGCTGGATGGTGGTCGAAATCATAGGTGTGCCTTGCATAAGTTGCGGAGGCTGCGATGTCGAAATTCCAGATGAGCGGCGCGGCTATTTCGGCTTCTATCCCGACATGTTGCGTTTTGCCGTCGGAAATATTGTCGCCGCCTGAATCGCGGAAGTAGAAGTTCTTCTTCTTCATGAAGTAGGTCGAGACTTCATAGGTGGCGTTGCCGATCAGGCCGCGCGCGCCGACCTCGATACTGTTCAGCACTTCCGATTTGATCTGATCGGGGCTGATCGAGATATTCGTGCCGGGCATTTTTTGCAAGCGATAGAGATCGGTCGTCTGCGGTGCGCGCGCCGCGCGAGCGAGGTTGATGAAGCCCGTCACTTCATCGCTGAAAATATGGGTCAGGCCGAGTTTCGGGGTCGGATTGGAAAAACTGTCCGTACGATCGTCTGGCCGTGCGAAGCGGTCGTCATTGTAAACCAAGGCGCTGGTCGGCCCAGCGAGGTTTGCATAATCGTAACGCGTATATTCGTAGCGCAGGCCGGCGGTCAGTTGGGTCTTCGGCGCAATCTGCCAGATCGTGTGCAGGTAGGGTGCCAGCACCAGAGCCTTCACGGTGTAATTATAGTGGGTGCCCTGCACGTAGCCTCTCGGCGCTGTCGGCTCTTCCTGAATTTCGCGCAAGTATCCGTCTGTGTATTCGCTGTCGAAACCGATAATGATCTTGTGCCCGCCACTCAGGCGTTTTTCGTAGCTCGTCAACATGCCGCCCGACCAGTGGCCGCTTTCCTCGACGGGCTGTCCGTTTTGAAAAT
>CAZLLB010000142.1:0-8575 GCA_964560165.1 uncultured Parvibaculum sp.
AATGCCCACGATCAGCCGCATCGCGTCCGCCACTTTCTTCTAGTGAGTCCCACCACCTGCGGGAGCGAGCCATCCCCGCAAGACTTCCTGTCCGGGGTGCATTGTCGTCGGCGCCTGTTAACGCCGGGTTTAACCAAAACGATTTGCGTGAAAATGTATGGATTTGCGCCACTGGCGGGTTGCGCCGCCGCGCCTCCATGCCCTAAATCGGCTGGTAACCGGACAAAGAAGGGGCACGACCCCGCCAGTAAAAAAGCCCGGACTTGAACAGGATCGACCGATCATGGCCGAAGACACACGAAAATTCCGTAATGCACTGGGCTGTTTTGCCACCGGCGTCGCGGTGATAACGGCGCAGGCGGCCGACCATGCGCCCATCGGCATCACGGTTAATTCTTTCTCTTCGGTTTCGCTCGATCCGCCGCTCATCCTGTGGAGTCTCGACAAGAAGTCGGACACCATGCCGATTTTCGCTGCGGTCGAGACCTTCACGGTCAATATTTTGCGTGCCGATCACCGCGAGTTGTCTTCACGCCTCTCCAAGCAAGGCGATCACAGCCTTGAGGGGCTGGCGACGCATATTGGCGAAAATGGATTACCGGCGCTGGAAGGCGCGATGGCGCATTTTGAATGTAACGTCTATGCGCGGCATGACGCAGGCGACCACATCATCCTGCTCGGTCAGGTTACGCATTACGAGTACAGCGAGGACGGCCAGCCGCTTCTCTATCATCGCGGCGGTTATCAGGGGCTCGCGACAGGAAACCTTTGAGCGTTTAGCTCGTCTCTTCGTTTTCGCGGTCCTGCCTGTCCAGCGCCGTAAGATTGGCGCGCATTACGGCAATGCAGTTGAGCATGGTCAGATAATCGTCATTGCCGATTTCTTGCGTCGCTGCGTGATGGATGGTGGCGTAATATTCCATGCCGATATATTTCGTCGAATGAAACAAGGGCGTCAGAAAAATACATTTGGCGCGGCGGTCGGTCGGGTGTAGTCGGCGCTCCACCAGCTTGAACTCCTCAAGCTCGCTGACATAAATGCCGATGGACACTTTGTGAATTTCAAGCTCGTTGGCGAGCTCCGTCTGTGTCTGACCATCGCGCTGCATCAGCGCGCCCAGCAGCCGCGTCTGGTTTCGCGTCAGTGGGCTGCGCCGATCATAAACCCTCGCAAGCAGCGTCCCGACTTCGGTGAGAAGGGTAAGAAAATATTGCGGCGAAAACCGCTCATCGGTTTTCTTTTTCGGCGGTTTTGGGGCGGCGGGCTCTGAGCGGCGTGCGGCGTCTTTAGCCACTGGCTCTGTCTCTTCATCCGTTTGTCTTGTCATCACCATCGCGTTCATTCCCCCGGCGCCGGTTCACACATATCACGGCGATTGCAGCGGATCGACTTGACGCCCGCTTCCCCCAGTGGTTTCGTAACGTGAATTTACTAAAAAGACTCGCCTCGGTCATGCTCTTTCGGCTGAGGTGAGTTCACGTTTTTCAGTGGAGCGCGTCAGGTGTCGGTCGTTCTGACTGCGGATACACGCGACTGGAAGCCTGAAGCAAGAACCGGATTGGACGTTTCGTTCATTCTGTCTCTTCTGTTTCACGGGCTGGTGGCTCTGCTTGTCCTTTATCGGCTTGCTTTATGGGGATCGCCCGGTCCTGGAGGCGGAGACGCTGCCGCCTATCGCATCGCCATGGGGGCCGGTCATGACAGGCTTGCGGCGCAGGGCACGATCAACGCGACGCTGGTTCGTGTCGAAAAGCCTCAGCCCAAGCCGGTTGAAGAGCCCAAGGCCGAGGTGAAGCCCCAGCCCATCGCCAAGGAGAAGGTAGAGCCCGCGCCCAATCCGAAAGCCAAGATCAAGCCGCGCACCAAGAAGCCTAAACCCAAGCCGGTTGAGGAAGTACAGCCCACCCAGCCGCAGCAACTCACGCAAGCCACGACAACGCAGCAACAGCCCGCTCAAGCGCCCGCCACTGAAATGACTCTCGAGGAAGAACTCGCGGGCATGGCTCGTGGCATGGCAGACGGCAAAGGAAAAGGCGGCGGTGGAAATGCGCCTGAGACGATCAAAAACAAGAAGGGCACATTGATGCTCGGCTCTCAGGTTCAGTCGCAAATGTCGGGCCGCACTTTCAATCTCAACATTCTCGGTCGTGGTGATATCTCAGGCAGCAACAACGCCATCAACACCGTGATCAAGCTCAACCCCGACGGCACGAGCGACGTGACGGTCACGCATTATTATTTTCAGACCTATCACAGCCAGTATTCCTCGACGCGCAACGAGGACGGAAAAGGTCGTTGGTGGATCGAGGGCAATCGCTGGTGCCACCAGTCGTCGATCATCAACTACGGCACCAAGGACTGCTACGATCTCACGACGCAAGGCGCAGAGGTTCATCTCTACTATGCGCCTTGCACCGATGATTCCTCGCAGCTCTGCAAATCGGGGCGGCTCGCTGGTGTCGGTGAAGTGAAGTAGCGCGTTTTTGTCCCCGGCCTGCTACCTTCCGGCATATTCAAAATCGGAAGAGGCGATTATGGCGGACAAGGTTGCATTTCTCGGTTTGGGCGTGATGGGCTATCCGATGGCCGGGCATCTGTGCAAAGCAGGCCATGAGGTCACTGTTTACAATCGCACGGCGGCGAGAGCGGAAGCCTGGATGGGCGAGCATGGCGGCGCAACGGCGGCCACGCCGCGCGAGGCAGCGAAAGGTGCGCGCATCGTTTTCGCCTGTGTCGGCAATGACGATGATGTGCGCGCCGTGACGCTTGGCGACAGCGGCGCTTTCGCTGGCATGGAAAAGGGCGCGATTTTTGTCGATCACACCACGGCCTCCGCGTCACTTGCGCGTGAGCTTGATGCGGCGGCTCTTGCGCTCGGCATCGGCTTTGTCGATGCGCCGGTTTCGGGCGGGCAGGCGGGGGCAGAGAAGGGTATTCTCACTGTCATGGCAGGCGGCGCTGCGGAGCATTATGCGAGCGCCGAGCCCATCATTCAGGCTTATGCGCGAGCCGTACGCCTGATGGGCCCCGCTGGCTCCGGGCAACTCACCAAGATGGTCAATCAGATTTGCATTGCGGGTCTTGTCGAAGGCTTGTCGGAAGGCATCCATTTTGCGACCAAGGCCGGGCTTGATCCCGCCGCCGTCATTGATGTGATTTCCAAAGGTGCCGCGCAGAGCTGGCAGATGGAAAACCGTTACAAGACGATGATAGCAGGAGAATTCGATCACGGCTTCGCCGTCGATTGGATGCGCAAGGATCTGGGCATCTGCCTCGGTGAAGCGCGGGCTAACGGAGCGCATCTTCCGGTTACGGCGCTTGTCGATCAGTTCTATTCCGAAGTGCAGGGGATGGGCGGCAATCGTTGGGATACATCAAGCCTCGTCGCGCGTTTGAACAAGACGGGGCACTAAAGGAGACGTTGCATTGAAAGAACTCCGGTTTCAGTCCGTTGGCGAAATTGTCGAACGGCTCAATCCGTCATATCCGGTGTTCGTGATCTTTCCGGACGTCCTGAAGGCACGCGCAAAGGCATTCATCGAAGGCTTTCCCGGTACTGTTCTCTACGCCGTCAAATGTAATCCTGATCCGTATGTGCTGCGCGCGCTTCATGCCGCTGGCATTAGGCATTTCGATACAGCCTCGCTACCCGAGATCGCAAAAATCTCGGAGCTTTTTTCCGATGCGCATTGTTATTTCAACCACCCGGTAAAATCGCGTGGTGCGCTGGAATCCGCGTCCGACGTTTATGGCATCGAGCACTATGTGGTCGATCACATCAGCGAACTCGACAAACTCCATGAGGTCGTCGGGCACGACATCACTGTCGAGGTGCGCATTTCGACGCCTAAAAATATGGCGCTCTACAATCTTTCATCGAAGTTTGGCGCAACAGCCAACGATGCAGTGGCTTTGTTGAAGGAAGCCGCCGCGCGCGGCTCACGCACGGCCATCGCCTTTCATGTGGGCAGTCAATGCACCGAGCCACAGGCCTATCGCAGCGCCATGGGTGCTGCGGCGGATGTAGCGAACAGGGCCGGTGTCCCCATCGAATATATCGATGTGGGCGGCGGCTTCCCCGCCGATTACGGTGAGCCCATCCCGCCACTTGAAGCTTTTTTCGATGCCATCCGGTTGGCCAAACGGGATTTTGCCATTGATGTTCCGCTGCTGGCCGAGCCGGGGCGCGCGCTGGTCGCGGACGGATGCTCGGTCTTGGCGCAGGTGCAGCTTCGCAAGGGCGACGATCTCTATATCAATGACGGCATTTATGGCGGGCTTTCCGAAATCCACCTCGCCGACCTGAAGCCGCCCGTTCGCGCCATTGCTCGCGGCGCTCATCGCGGAACCGGTCGGTCGGTCGATGGTCCTCTGAAGCCATTCCGTATTTTCGGGCCGACATGCGATAGCCTTGATGTCTTCAAGGTACGCTTTGATCTGCCGGAGGGAATAGGCGAGGGCGACTGGATTGAGTTCGGTCATCTCGGCGCTTACTCCATCGGGATGCAAAGCGGCTTTAATGGGTTTTTCACTGACACGGTCGTGCAGGTGTCAGGCCCTCAGGATGCCTTTCGAATTGAATCCGGCGAATAGTTACATCCGTTCACGGAGTGTTCCTGTTTCGCGGTTGTCACTTATGTTAACGGTGATAACATATATGTGGTTCGGACAAAATAAGAACAGGCAAGCGTATGCGCGCGCGTTTGAGAGGCCAAAAGACCCACTACCATCACGGTGATCTCAGGCGAGCGCTGCTCGATGCTGCGGCCACGCTCATCGATATTCGGGGCCGCGATGCGTTGACCTTGCGCGAGGCGGCGCGGCGCGCAGGTGTTTCAGAGGCCGCTCCCTACCGCCATTTTGCCAATCTCGACGAACTGCTAGGGGCTGTGGCGCTTGAGGGCTACGAGATGTTGATTGCCGATCTCGAAATCGCATCGAGCGCGCGCCGTTTGCGCGAGGCCTATCTTGCTTTTGCGGGCGACTTTCCGGGGCGCTATCAGTTGATGTTCGGGCCGCTCGGCGACAAGGCGGCGGCTGTGCAGCGCAAGGAAGAGGTCGCGCATATTGCGGAGTTGACCGAAGAAGCAGGCGGCCTTGCCACGCTTCACGGCACGGCATCGCTGGCGCTTGCGGGTCTTGCGGTCTAGCGCTTCTGGAGCAGCCGCGCTGCCACGGGCGCGAAATAGGTCAGCACGCCATCGGCGCCTGCGCGTTTGAAGCCCATCAGGCTTTCCAGAACCACGCGGTCGTGGTCGAGCCAGCCGTTCTGAATTGCGCCGGCCAGCATCGAGTATTCGCCGCTAACCTGGTAGGCGAAGGTCGGCAGGCCGAATGTCGTTTTCACGCGATGAAGCACGTCGAGATAGGGCATTCCCGGTTTCACCATCACCATGTCGGCCCCCTCGGCAATGTCGAGCGCAACTTCGCGCAGTGCCTCGTCGCCATTTGCCGGGTCCATCTGATAGGTGCGCTTGTCGCCCTTCAGCGCGCCAGACGAGCCAATGGCATCGCGAAACGGGCCGTAGAAAGCCGAGGCGAATTTCGCCGCATAGGACATGATCTGAGTATCGACATGACCGGCTTTTTCGAGCGCGGCGCGGATCGCCCCGACGCGGCCATCCATCATGTCGGAGGGCGCAATGATGTCGCAGCCCGCTTCGACCTGCATCAGTGATTGCTGCACCAGAACTTCGACCGTCTCGTCGTTGAGAATTCGCTCGCCATCCATCAGGCCGTCATGGCCGTGGCTGGTAAAGGGATCGAGCGCGGCATCGCAGAGCACACCGATCTGCGGGAACTCTTTCTTGATCGCGCGTGTCGCCTGCGCGACGAGATTATTCGGATCGGTGGCGAGCGAGCCGGTCGGGTCGCGCTTTTCCAACGGCGTATGCGGGAAGAGCGCGATAACCGGAATGCCAAGGCTGACGGCCTCTTCAGCGGCACGCACCGTTTCGTCAACGCTCAGGCGATCAACGCCGGGCATGGAGTGGATCGCTTCGCGCTTTCCCTTGCCTTCGATCAGGAACAGCGGCCAGATAAGGTCGCTCGCCGATAGTGTATTTTCGGAGACGAGGCGGCGCGACCAGTCGGCCTTGCGATTACGGCGCAGACGGGTGGCGGGAAAGGCAGGCGCGTGACTGTTTTTCATAGCGCTGACTCATAACGCCTGTGCCCAGCCCGCGCAACGTGCCGCAGCGTCAACGGCCTTTTAAGGACCGCCGGTCCTTTTGAGGGTTCGTTGACAGGGCAAAAGGCGGCCAGTATCAGGGGCTAATTGCGCAAATGAGCGCGGAGGGAGGCATTCATGCGGTTCGAACTCGGCGAAGATCAGCAGGCTTTTCAGGATATGGCGCGGGCTTTTGCCGCGGAGGAGCTTGCGCCTCATGCCGCCGAATGGGATCGTACCACCTTCTTTCCGGTGGAGACGCTTCGCAAGGCCGCAGCACTCGGCCTTGCTGGTATCTATGTGAGGGAAGACGTCGGCGGTTCGGCATTGACGCGGCTTGATGCGGCGCTGGTCTTCGAGGCGCTCTCGGCGGGTTGCACCTCCACAGCCGCCTTCCTCTCGATCCACAATATGGCGTCGTGGATGATCGACGCATTCGGCGATGAAACCTTGCGCCGGAAATATCTGCCGCGCCTCACGAGCATGGAATTGATCGCCAGCTATTGCCTGACGGAGCCCTCCGCAGGATCCGACGCCGCATCTCTGCGCACCAAAGCCGTGCGTGACGGCGATCACTATGTCATCAACGGTTCGAAGGCTTTCATCTCCGGTGGCGGCACATCCGACATTTATGTCTGCATGGTCCGCACGGGCGAAGCGGGCGCCAAGGGCGTCTCCTGCGTCGTCGTGGAAAAAGGCACGCCCGGCCTTTCCTTCGGCGCGCCGGAAAAGAAGATGGGCTGGAACTCGCAGCCAACCGCCCAGGTGATTTTTGAAGATTGCCGCGTGCCGGTTTCCAATCTCGTCGGCAAGGAAGGCGAGGGTTTCAAGATCGCGATGATGGGGCTTGATGGTGGACGCCTCAATATCGGCGCTTGCGCGCTCGGCACGGCGCGCGCCGCGCTCGACCGCGCCAAGGCCTATCTTGGCGAGCGCCAGCAATTCGGCAAGCCGCTCTCCTCGTTTCAGGCTTTGCAGTTCAAACTCGCCGACATGGCGACAGAGCTTGAAGCGGCGCGGCTGCTGCTCCTTCAGGCTGCCACCAAGGTCGATGCAAAGACGCCGGACGCCACGATGCACGCCGCAATGGCGAAGCGCTTCGCCACAGATGTCAGCTTCAACGTCGCTAATGAGGCGCTGCAAATTCACGGTGGCTACGGTTATCTCAACGACTTCCCACTGGAGAGGCATGTACGTGACTTGCGTGTCCACCAGATCCTCGAAGGCACGAACGAGATCATGCGCGTCATCATCGCGCGCGAATTGTTGAAGAGCTGAGTATGTCCGAAGAAGCCGAAGTCCTGTTTTCCCGCGAGGGCGTTGCCGGCATCATCACGCTCAATCGCCCCAAGGCGCTCAATGCACTGACGCTCGGCATGGTTCGTGCGATCCATCCGCAATTGACCGCATGGGCGGCGGACGAAGCGGTGAAAGTCGTGATCGTCGAGGGCGCGGGCGAGAAGGCCTTTTGCGCGGGCGGCGATATTCGTGCTCTGCATGATTGGGGCAGGGCTGGCGACCGCGAGGTCATCGACTTCTACCGCGAGGAATATCGCCTCAACACCTATATCAAGAATTACCCCAAGCCATATGTTGCGCTTATGGACGGCATCGACATGGGCGGCGGCGTCGGCGTTTCGGTCAACGGTTCGCATCGCGTGGCAACGGAGCGACTGACCTTCGCCATGCCCGAAACGGGCATTGGTCTATTTCCTGATGTTGGTGGCACCTATTTCCTGCCGCGTTGCCCCGGCGAGGTCGGCATGTTTCTCGCGCTGACAGGCGAGCGGCTGAAGGCGGCGGACGCAATACATGCAGGCATCGCTGATGTGTTTGTACCCGCCGAAAAACTTGCGGGATTGAAGGCGAAGCTCGCAGCGGGCGAAGGCGTCGATGCTATGCTCAAGACGTTCTCGGCGGATGCGGGCGTGCCGTCGATGGCCGCCAATCGCGCGCATATCGACACGCATTTTTCCAAAGGTTCCGTGTCGGAAATTGTTACCTCGCTGAAAGCCGATGGCGGCGAATGGGCCGTGAAGGTATTGGCGACGCTCGCCACCAAATCACCGACGAGCCTTCTGGTCGCCTATCGGCAGGTCCGCGAGGGCGCGAAGCTTTCCTTTGAAGAGGCAATGAAGCTCGAATTCCGGCTTACCAATCGCTTCATGCGCGGCCATGATTTCTATGAAGGCGTGCGTGCCATCATCATCGACAAGGATCAAAAGCCTCAATGGAAGCCCGCGACGCTTGAAGCCGTCGCGCAAGGCGATGTTGATGCTTATTTTGCGACGCTTGGTTCCGACGAACTGACATTCGACTGAGGGAGAGAGATATGGCGACGATCGGTTTCATCGGGCTCGGCAATATGGGCGGACCCATGGCGAAGAATCTCGCCAAGGCGGGCC
>CAZLLB010000143.1:0-8573 GCA_964560165.1 uncultured Parvibaculum sp.
TGATGCCGACGCTTCAGCTCGCCGACCTCTGGCGCGAAAGCGGCCGCTACGACGCCTATGGCCCCGAAATGCTGCGCATCAAGGATCGCCACGAGCGCGAGTTGCTCTACGGACCGACCAACGAGGAAATGATCACCGAGATCTTCCGTTCCTACGTGCGCTCCTATCGCAGCCTGCCGCTGAACCTCTATCACACCCAGTGGAAATTCCGCGACGAGCAGCGCCCGCGTTTCGGCGTCATGCGCGGCCGCGAGTTTCTGATGAAGGACGCCTATTCCTTCGACATCGACGAGGAAAGCGCGCGCCGCTCTTACAACCGCATGTTCGTCGCCTATCTGCGCCTCTTCGCGCGCATGGGCCTGAAGGCGATCCCGATGCGCGCCGAAACCGGCCCCATCGGCGGCGACTTGAGCCATGAATTCATCATCCTCGCCGAAACGGGCGAAAGCGGCGTCTTCATCAACAAGGACGTGCTGGACCTTCCCGCACCCGGCGAAGACATAGACTATGACAGCGACCTTGCGCCTCTGATCGCCAAATGGACCGATCTCTACGCCGCCACTGAAGACGTGCATGATGCCGCACGTTTCGAAAAAGAAGTCCCCGCCGACAAGCGCCTCAACGCGCGCGGCATTGAAGTCGGTCAGGTCTTCTATTTCGGCACCAAATATTCTGAAGCGATGAAGGCCGTCGTCACCGGCCCTGATGGCGCCGACAAGCCGATCCACGGTGGCTCCTATGGCGTCGGCGTCTCGCGCCTCGTCGGCGGCATCATCGAGGCGAGCCACGACGACAGCGGCATCATCTGGCCGGAAGCCGTTGCGCCCTTCAAGGTTGGCCTCATCAATCTGAAGGCGGGCGACAAGGAAACCGACGCGGCTTGCGAAGACTTCTATTCCAAATTCGCGAAGGCGGGCGTCACGGTTCTCTACGACGACACCGACGAACGCGCGGGCGCCAAGTTTTCCAACATGGATCTCATCGGTCTGCCCTGGCAGCTTATCGTCGGCCCGCGTGGGCTGAAAACAGGCGTCGTCGAACTGAAAAACCGCGCCACTGGCGAGCGTGTCGAACTTTCGCCAGAATCTGCTCTCAAGAATCTGAGCAGCTAAACTCATCGAAAGCGGCGCGACGAAGGACCGAAGAATGACAGAGGCCATTATCGACGCCGAAACCGCCGGACCGAGAGGGCGGGGCAAGAGCCGCGCCTTTGGTGTCTTCGAGTGGCTGCTCGCGATCCGCTATCTCCGCGCCCGCCGCCGCGAAGGTTTCATTTCCGTTATTGCCGGGTTTTCCTTCCTCGGCATCATGCTCGGCGTCGCGACGCTTATCATCGTCATGTCGGTCATGAACGGCTTCCGCACTGAACTTCTCGACCGCATCCTCGGCTTGAACGGCCACCTTTTTGTGCGCAGCGTCACCAGCTACGTCACGGATTTCGACAGCGTCGCCGCGACCATAGAAAAAATTCCCGGCGTTATCAGCGCAACGCCCATCGTCGAAGGGCAGGTCATGGCCTCCAGTCGCGGCAATGCACAAGGCGCGCTGGTGCGCGGCATATATGAGAAAGACTTAAAGCGCCTCACCATTGTCTCCGGGCCTGATCATCTGAAACTCGGCACGCTCAATGGTTTCGATACTGGCGGTTCCGTCGCCATCGGTTCGCGCCTCGCCGCCAATCTCGGCCTTAATGTCGGCGACAACATCACGCTGCTCAGCCCGCGTGGCGCCATCACACCCTTCGGCACCGCGCCGCGCGTCAAGGCTTATCCGATTGTCGCCATCTTCGAGATCGGCATGTCGGAATATGATGCGAGCTTCATTTTCATGCCGCTCCACGAAGCGCAGGAATATTTCCGCACCGCCGAGGGTGTCACCGCGCTCGAGATCAAGGTCAAGAACCCCGACACCGTTGCGTCGCTGGTGCCGCGCATTTCTGAGGCGGCTGGCTCCTGCTGCAACGTCATCACCTGGCAGGAAACCAACAAGAGCTTCTTCAGTGCCCTTCAGGTAGAGCGCAACGTGATGTTCCTGATCCTGACACTCATCCTGATCGTTGCCGCGCTCAATATCGTCTCCGGCCTCATCATGCTGGTGAAGGACAAGGGCCGTGACATCGCCGTATTGCGCACCATGGGCGCGACCAAAGGCTCAGTCATGCGCGTCTTCTTCATCTCCGGTGCCTCCATCGGCGTCGCGGGCACATTGGCAGGCTTTGCGCTCGGCACACTCTTTTGTCTGAACATTGAAAGGCTGCGCCAGTTCCTCTCCGACTTGTCTGGAACCGAGCTTTTCAATCCTGAGATTTATTTCCTCAGCCACATGCCCGCTGAGATCAACGCCTCCGAAGTTGCCTCCGTCGTCGGCATGGCGCTCTTCCTGTCTTTCGCCGCCACGCTTTATCCCGCCTGGCGCGCAGCTTCCCTCGATCCTGTTGAAGCGCTGAGGTACGAATAATGGCGCATGGGCCGAACGACGAAAACCCAGTTCTGAGCCTGCGCAGCATCACGCGCGTCTATCGTCAGGGCGAAGAAGAGCTGCGCATCTTCGAGGGTGCCTCAATCGACGTCTGGTCGGGCGAGATGGTCGCGCTGGTTGGCCCTTCCGGTTCGGGCAAATCCTCGCTCCTTCACATCGCCGGTCTTCTCGAAGCACCGGATGCGGGCGAGGTCGTGATCTCGGGCCGCGATTGTGTGGCGCTGCGTGACGGTTTGCGCACCGCCGTTCGCCGCCGCGAACTGGGTTTCGTCTATCAGTTCCACAATCTATTGCCCGAATTTTCGGCGCTCGAAAATGTCGTCCTGCCGCAATTGATCGCAGGTGTCCCGCGCCGCTCGGCAGAGAAATTCGCGCAATATCTGCTGGAGCGCATGGGGCTCGGCCCTCGCGCCACGCATCGCCCAGCGGAGCTTTCCGGCGGCGAGCAGCAGCGCGTTGCCATCGCCCGCGCTTTGGCCAATCGTCCTCGCGTTTTGCTGGCCGACGAGCCGACCGGCAACCTCGATCCGAAAACCTCGCGCATGGTGTTCAACGAGCTTCTCGATATTTGCCGCACGCAAGGTGTCGCGGTGCTGGTTGCAACCCACAATCTTGATCTCGCAGGCCACATGGACCGGGTTGTGCTGTTGCATGAGGGCCGCCTCGTCGAAGGCGCTGATCTCACATCGGGCTATCAGAGCCTCTGATCGTTCGATTCAATCGAACGAAACCACAGAGCTAATGCGTTGGACCCGCAAGGGTTCCGCCGTCACTTTCACCGCAGTCATTGATCGCAAAGGATCAGCATGTCTGCGAGTGAGGTGGCCCTTCGGCGACCGGAAGAGCAAGTTCATCGGCAAAGCTGGCTGGCCCGCACCGCGCCGGGCATTTTGCTGACGGCGTTGATTGCGGCGGCCTCCATCGGGCTTCATCACCCGCCGTTTTTCAGCGGCGCGAGCCCTCTCATCCTCTCCATCCTGCTGGGCATGGCCCTTCACAACACCATTGGAACGCCCGCATGGGCAAAGCCGGGCGTCGCATTCTCCCTGCGCCGCATTCTCCGTGCCGCCATTGTTCTGCTCGGCTTGCAACTGACGCTCGGCCAGATCGCGGGCGTCGGCATCGCGGGCCTGATCGCAACCGCCGCCACCTTGGCGGCGACGTTCTTCTTCACGCTTTGGGCAGGCCGTCGCCTTGGCGTTGCGCAGCGGCTGACCGCGTTGATTGCGGCGGGCACGTCGATTTGCGGTGCCTCGGCGGTCGTTGCAGCCAATGCCGTCGTCAAGGGTGGCGATGAGGATGTCGCTTATGCCGTTGCCACCGTCACGGTCTTCGGCTCCCTCTCCATGATCCTCTTTCCGCTCCTCAATGACATCCTTCATCTCACCCCTCAGACCTATGGTCTTTGGACCGGCGCCTCCATTCACGAGATCGCGCAAGTTGTCGCCGCCGCTTTTCAGGAAGGACAATCCGCCGGGCATTTCGGCACCATCGTCAAGCTGACGCGCGTCTTGATGCTGGCGCCCGTCGTGCTGCTGCTCGCCTTCTTCTGGGAACGCCGGGCCGGGAAGGGCGCGGCGCGCCACAAAAGCGCCATGCCCTGGTTTGCTCTCGGCTTCCTGTTGATGGTCGGTTTCAACAGCATGTTTCCCTTATCCGGCGAATGGCACGCCCAGGCCGCCGATGTCACGACGTTCATGCTGGCCATGGCCCTTGGCGCTATGGGCCTCGAAACAGACATTCGTAAACTGAAGGCCAAGGGCCTCCGCCCGTTGGCGCTCGGCGCGTCAGCATGGATATTCATCACCGGCTTCGGTCTGGCGATGGCGATGCTCGCCATGTAATGCTGCGCGCAGGACCAATCCTCGGGAAGGCGCGTCGTGACCCTCGACCAATTGCGCATATTCGTCGCCGTCGCCGAACGCGAGCATGTAACGCGGGCCGCAGCCGCGCTCGGCCTCACCCAGTCTGCGGTCAGCGCCGCCATCGCCGCTCTCGAGGCGCGCCACGACGCGCGGCTCTTTGATCGCGTTGGCCGTCGCATCGAGCTGAGCGCCGCTGGCCGTGTTTTTCTTGATGAAGCCCGCGCTGTGCTCGCCCGCGCCCATGCCGCCGAAATGGTTCTTGGCGATCTCGGCACGCTGACGCGCGGCACGTTGAATGTCCACGCCAGCCAGACCATTGCGAGCTATTGGCTGCCTTCGCGCCTCGTGCGCTTCCGCCAGGCCTATCCGAAAATCCAGGTGCATCTCGCGGCGGGCAACACCGAAACCGTGGCCCGCGCCGTGGTCGATGGCAGCGCGGATATAGGCTTTGCTGAAGGCGCGGTGCGCGTGCCCGCCCTGTCATCGGTTGAGGTCGGCCGCGATCATCTCGTGCTCGTTGTTGGCGTGTCTCACCCTCTCGCAAAGCGCCGTCGCATCGGCATTGCCGAGCTTGCCGCCGCCCAATGGGTCGTCCGCGAGCCCGGCTCTGGAACCAGATCGGAACTGGAAGCGGCGCTTTCATCGCTGAAACTTCCTATCCACGCCCGCGAAATTGCGCTTGAGCTTCCATCAAACGAAGCCGTCCGCGCAGCGGTCGAAGCGGGCGTAGGCATCGCTGGCATGTCCGAGTTGGTTGCCACGCCGGGCTTTCAGCTTGGCACCTTGCGCAAGCTCGACATAGAGATGCCGCACCGCCCGTTCATAGCGCTACGCCATCGCGAGCGCCGTCTCAGCAAGGCAGGTGAAGCCCTGCTTGCTCTGTGTTCAAAATCCACCGGGAAAAAACGATAGGAAGAGCACAATGAGGTCTGCAATCTTTTTCCTCTCTCTCGTCTTTGCGTTTTTTGCCACCGCCTTTGCCATGCGCACCCCGTCGCCCATTAGCGCGGATGCGCCGCAAACAGTTTTCTCCGCCATGCGCGCGATGAGTGACGTCGAGACCATCGCCGCGCGCGCCCATCCCATCGGCTCCGACGACATACTCCGTGTTCGCGCCTATCTCGAAACGCGGCTCGCAGACCTCGGCCTCACCGTCACGGATCACGCTGAAGGCCAGCCGATATTCCTGCCGCGCCGTTTGCCCAATACGCTGGTCACGGGCCGCGTCCGCAATGTTGGTGGCGTCCTCAAAGGCACGTCGCCGGAGCTTCCCGCCATCCTGCTGATGAGCCACTACGACACCGTGCCCAATTCACCGGGTGCCGCCGACGACACGGCAGGCGTCGCTGCTACACTCGAAATCATCCGCAACCTCAAGGCGGCAGGCCCGTTGAAGCGTGACGTGATTGTCCTCTTCACCGAGGGCGAGGAAGCGGGCCTTCTCGGCTCGCGCGATTTCTTCACCGCCTCGCCTGAAGCCTCCCGCGTCGGCCTCGTTCTCAATCTCGAAGCGCGTGGCGGCGGCGGACGCACCTTCATGTTCGAGACGAGCGAGGAGGCAGGCGGACTTGTCTCCGCCTTCGGCAAGGCTGTCGCGCGGCCTTCCGCCAATTCGCTGATGTCTTTCGTCTATCACCGCATGCCGAATGGCACGGATCTGACCAACGTCATAGAGCGCGGCATTCCCGGCATGAACTTTGCCTTCATCGGTGATGAGCTTGCCTATCACACCGCCTATGCGACGCCTGCTCATCTCGATCGCGGCAGCCTTCAGCATATGGGCGATCAGGTGCTGGCGCTGACGAAGACGCTCGCCAATGCCGACGACCTCAAAGCCCACCAGCCCGACACCGTTTATTCCGACATCTTCGGCCTCGGCTTCATCTCCTATCCGATCTGGGTTGGCTGGGTCTTGCTCGTCATAGCGGCGGGCCTTGTCGTATTGAGCGCCATAAAGGCGAGGGCGCTTCGCCTTGCGGGTTTCCGCGATATGGCGCATGGCGCAGGCATTTTCGTTTTCCTCCTCCTGACAGAAGCGCTGGCCTTGCGCCTCGCCGGGCAGGTCGCGGGCGGCATGTTTGACGTGCAGGCGAAATACGCGCTCCTCGCACGTTACGATTTTTTCTTCGCCGGTTGCGTCGGCGTCGCGCTGGCAACTGCGCTCTTCATCTTCGCCTGCCTCAATCGCGTGCGAAGCTGGAAAGCAGCCATGATCGTCGCTCTGGCTGTGGGCATTGCGTGCAATCTCTTCGCCGGTTTCGATTTACTGGGCACCGGCCTTGCCGTCGCCGTCATCGCAGCCTCATGGCCCGCTCTTGCGCGCCGGGCAATGCCGTGGGGCGTCTGGATCGGCGGCTTCGCGCTTCTGCTCGTCGTCGCCCTCGCGGTGCAGATCATTGCGCCGGTCACGGCTTTTTTCATCGTCTGGCCAGTGCTGCTCGCCGCGGTTGCCGCCGCGCTTGTCCTCTTCGGTTCCGGCGGCGACTTCGCCGCTCCGCGCGCCCTCGCAATCACCGGCATTCTGGGCGCGCTTGCCGCCGCCTTTGTCGTGCAAGGCGGCACGATGACTTTTCTCGGCGTCGGGGCATCGCTGCCCGCCATCCTCGCGGGCCTCGTGCTCATTGCTGTCCTCGCGCTTTTTCCGGGCCTCTTTGCAGCCGCGAGTTGGCCGCGCGCAGGAGCTGCGGCCAGCGTCCTCTTTGCGGTCAGCCTCGGCTCCATCGGCTGGGCGGCCTTCGCTCCTGCCGATGCCGATCACCCGCATCTGACGCAAGCATTCTACGTCGCCGGTCCCGGCGAAGCGGAGTTCAGCCGCGTTTCGACGCTGACAAAGCTCGACGCCTGGTCGGAGGCAACCCTCACCGCCGATGGCGGCACTCCTGCACGTGGAGAGCTATTCGCGGGTTACCGGCAACCCGTCTGGACAGCGCCAGCGCAGCATGCAGCCGTCGCTCGCCCCACGCTCGCCGCCACGAAGACGAGTGTCGAGGGCGGCACCCGCGTCACGCTCCACATCGCCCCCGCGGGCAAGGCGCGCGAATTACGGTTCGTTATGAAGGCAAGCACCCCCATCAGCGATCTCGCCCTCGATGGTCGCCCCGCGCCGCTCACCACCGAGCCCGGCACCTTCTCGCAATTCTTCTATGCCGCGCCACCGCCCGAAGGCGTCTCGCTCAGCTTTACTGCGGACGCCAAAGGCACCGCCGATCTCCGCGTCTTTGAAGTCCGCGAAGGATGGCCGGCAGGCATCAAGGTGCCGCCCAAGCCCGAGGGCCTCACGCCGTGGCAGATATCCGACACGACCTTCGCCGTCGCATCCCTCACTTACGGCTGGTAGAAAACCCGCTTGACAGAATGAGAACATAGGAAGAACATTCCCGATAGGAACATTTCGTGAACCTATAAACGGGGCTTCAAATGACCAGACTCATTCAGACGGCGACACAGTCGCAGGCGCGCTTCTGGCTCAAGGACGTGGCGGCTCTGGCCTCCATCGGCGCTTTCCTCTGGGTGGCAGGCACCTGGGCGCAGATCGCCCGAGCCGCCATGATTGGCTAAGCAGGCTTGTCCACAGCTTTGCCCGCCGCGTGTGACTGCGGCAGGTGACATCGGAGGCGCGGGGTCGGACAATGTCGCGTATGCCCGACTCGTTCCCCCGCTTCATCCATCTCCGTCTCCATTCGGCCTATTCGCTGCTGGAAGGGGCCATCCGCGTCAAGGATGTGCCCAAGCTCTGCAAGGCCGATCATATGCCCGCTGTCGCCATCACCGACACGGGCAATCTCTTCGGTGCGCTTGAGTTCTCCGAAATTCTTGCAGGCGCAGGCATTCAGCCGATCATCGGTGTCACGTTGCCCCTCATGCTGGAAGAAACCGGCGAGCCGGGCAGGGGCGCGCGACGTGAGCTTTCGGGCACATTGGCGCTGCTGGCCAAGGATGAGGCAGGCTACGAGAACCTGATGAAGCTCTCGAGCCGCGCTTTCCTCGGTCCTGAAGCGGGCGACTTTCCTCACATCCCTCTCGATCTCGTCGCCGAATTGTCGGACGGCCTTATCTGTCTGACGGGTGGTCCCGCTGGTGTCGTCAATCGTCTGCTGGCCTCAGGCCAGCGCCCCGCCGCCGAAACGCTCACCGAGCGGCTGAAGGCGATCTTCGGCGACCGACTCTATATTGAGTTGCAGCGCCACGGCCTCGACATCGAGCGCCAGACCGAAGCGGCGCTGATCGACA
>CAZLLB010000144.1:0-8503 GCA_964560165.1 uncultured Parvibaculum sp.
GCCCAGCGCCATCAGCACGGCATATTTGTTCGGGAAATAGCGATAGAGCGTCGGCACCTTGACGCCCGCTTCCGCCGCGATGAGGTTCGTTGAGATGCGTTCGACGCCGATCTCGCTCAGCAGTCGCGTCGTGACGTCAAGAATGCGCTCATAGGTTTCGACGGCCCGTTTCTGGCGCGGCGTGCGCTTGATGGCGAGATCTACGGGTTCGCCAGTCATGCTGCTCAATCCGCTTCGGGTTTTGCCGCCAGCGCCATGTAGTTGACGCCGGTGTCGCGACTCAAGGACCAGGTGTCGAGTAGTGGATTATAGGCGACGCCAGTTGTCTCCGTGACGTTTAACCCTGCTACCGCAAGGCCCGCCTTCATTTCGGCGGGGGTAACGAATTTCGACCAGTCATGCGTGCCGACGGGAAGCCAGCGCAGGATATATTCCGCGCCGATGACGGCCAGACCCAGTGCCTTCAAGGTGCGATTGAGGGTCGCGACAAACATGATGCCGCCCGGTTTCAGCATTTCGGCGCAGCATGTGAGGAAGGCCTGACGGTCGGCGACGTGTTCGATGACTTCCATGTTGAGGATGACGTCGAAGCGCTCGCCGGCTTCGGCCAGAGCTTCCGCCGTGGTTGCGCGGTAGTCGATCGCCAGGCCCTGTTCGGCGGCGTGGACCTTCGCTGTGGCGATATTCTTTTCCGACGCATCGGCACCGACCATTGTGGCTCCGAGGCGGCACATGGGCTCGGTGAGCAGGCCGCCGCCGCAGCCTATATCGAGAAAGCGCAAGCCCTTGAAGGGGCGCATGGCCTTGGGGTCACGGTCATAACGGGCAGCCACGCGCTCTTTGACGAAGGAGAGCCGGGTCGGGTTGAATTTATGCAGCGGGCGGAACTTCCCCGCCGGATCCCACCATTCCGCCGCCATGGCAGAGAAACGGGCGACCTCCTGGGGGTCAACCGTGTCGATTGTGGGGCTGAAGCCCGGTCTTGGGGCGGTGCTCATGCTCGAATCGCATCCCTTTACGCATGCGTCAACACGGATCGGCGCGAATCCCGGCCCACCGGTTGCGGGGCCGGTGCCATCCGAGTATGTATCGCGGCATATGATATAGGGCGTCCAAAGGCTCCTGGTCCAGCCGGGCCGGGTTGCCCGTGTGCCGTGTGCGTTAATGAAGAAGGCCTTCGCGAAGGCTTCAAACAGGAAATTTCCCTATGGCCAGACTGGTCATGAAGTTCGGCGGCACTTCGGTGGCCAACGTAGAGCGGATCCGCAATGTCGCGCGCCACGTCAAACGCGAGACAGATGCGGGCCATCAGGTTGCCGTCGTCGTCTCGGCCATGTCGGGCAAGACCAACGAACTCGTCGGCTGGGCGCGCGAGATCGCGCCGCTGCATGACGCGCGCGAATATGATTCGATCGTCGCCTCGGGCGAGCAGGTGACGTCTGGCCTTCTCGCCATCGAGTTGCAGCGCCTTGGCGTTTCGGCACGCTCCTGGCTCGGCTGGCAAATTCCGATCCGCACGGATAATGCCCATGGTGCGGCCCGGATCGTCGATATCGACGGCAGCGAACTCATCGAGCGTTTCGAGCGCGGCGAGGTTGCTGTGATCGCCGGATTTCAGGGGTTGGCACCCGACAACAGAATCACGACGCTCGGACGTGGCGGTTCTGATACGAGCGCGGTCGCCATTGCCGCCGCCGTGAAGGCCGATCTTTGCGACATTTATACGGACGTCGATGGCGTCTATACGACGGACCCGCGCATCGTTGCGAAGGCCCGAAAGCTTGATAGGATCAGTTACGAGGAAATGCTGGAAATGGCGTCGCTTGGCGCCAAGGTGCTCCAGACCCGTTCAGTCGAACTGGCCATGGTTCATCGAGTGCGCCTTCAGGTTCGCTCGAGCTTCGACGCGCCCGATGCCGCGCCGAGCTGCCTGGCGAAAGACGGGTCAACAAGCATCTATCCCGGCACCCTTGTTTGCGACGAGGACGAAATCGTGGAACAGCAGATCGTTAGCGGCATCGCTTATTCGAAAGACGAGGCTAAGGTCACGCTCGTCAGGGTCGAGGACAAGCCCGGCGTCGCCGCGCGTGTCTTCGGGCCGCTGGCGGATGCTTCGATCAACGTCGATATGATTATCCAGAACCTTTCCGATGACGGGAAGAGCACCGACATCACGTTTACCGTGCCGCAGGCCGAGCTTGCCCGCGCTGAAGATGTGATCCGCAAGGCGCAGTCCGATCTCGTATTCAAGGAGATCAAGACCGATACGAACGTGATCAAGATCTCGGTCATCGGCATCGGCATGCGCAGCCATTCGGGCGTTGCCAAGACGATGTTCCAGACGCTTGCCGAAAAAGGCATCAACATCCTCGCTATCACGACGAGTGAGATCAAGGTGAGCGTGTTGATCGCATCGGAATATACTGAGCTGGCGGTGCGCGCCTTGCACACGGCTTATGGGCTCGACGGCGAATAGTGGAGATCGTGTGATCATTGGGCTGACCTCTTACTCCGCGATGCAGGTGTCTCGCCGTAAGCGAGGCCTGCTGCTTTGCGTCGTCGAGAGGGATTTGAGCTGATGGCGGGCGCCGTCGGTGGCCCGCGCGTCCTGCTTCGCCGCTTGCGCGAGGTCATGGCGGAACCGGAGGCGGCGCAAAAGCGGCTCGACAAGATCGTCGTTCTGATTGCCTCCAATATGGTCGCCGAAGTGTGCTCGGTCTATCTGATGCGGCCGACGCAGGAGCTTGAACTTTTCGCAACAGAAGGCCTGAAGCACACAGCCGTTCACAAGACGCGGCTCCGTGTCGGGGAAGGTCTGATCGGCGACATTGCCGCTCATGCGCGGCCGCTCAATCTGGCCGATGCACAATCGCATCCGGGATTTGCCTACCGTCCTGAAACCGGCGAAGAGGTCTATAAGTCGCTGATGGGCGTGCCCGTGTTGCGCTCGGGTCGCGTCGTCGGTGTGCTGTCGGTACAGAACCGCACCAAGCGCAATTACACTGAGGAAGAAGTCGAGGCGCTGGAAACGGTCGCGATGGTGCTGGCCGAGGTTGTGGCGTCAGGCGACCTCATCAATCTGTCGGAACTTGACGGCCCCACGCAGACGACACGCCGCCCTGTTCACATCACCGCATTGTCCTTTGCCGAGGGCATCGCGCTTGGTCATGCGGTGCTGCATGAGCCGCGCGTTCATGTGACCCGGCTGATCGCTGAAGACGTCGATGTCGAACTGAACCGCCTTGAACAATCGGTCTATGAGTTGCGCGGTTCGATCGACGACATGCTCGAGACCGAAGATCTGAGCCATGCGGGCGATCATCGCGAGGTGCTGCAGGCCTATCGCATGTTCGCCAATGATCGCGGCTGGCTTCAGCGGATGACGGAGGCAGTGCATACCGGTCTGACCGCCGAGGCTGCGGTCGAGCGCGTTCAGAACGATACGCGGGCAAGGCTGCAACGCGCCGCCGATCCGTATCTGCGCGACCGTCTGCATGATTTTGACGATCTGGCGAACCGTTTGTTACGTCAGCTTACCGGCGTCAAATTGTCGTCGGCGAGCGGCAATCTGCCCAATGACGCGATCCTGATCGCCCGCAACATGGGCCCGGCCGAGCTTCTCGACTACGACAAGGAGCGGCTGCGCGGATTGGTGCTCGAAGAAGGCGCACAGAACGCGCATGTCTCGATCGTGGCGCGCGCGCTCGGCATTGCCACTGTCGGGCGCTCGGACGCTGTCCTCGATCACATCGACACGGGCGACGCGATCATCGTCGATGGCGATGCGGGCGAGGTTTATATCCGCCCGTCGCAGGACATTATCGACGCCTATTCGGAGAAGGCGCGTTTTCGGGCGCGCAAGCAGGAGCAATACAGGGCCATTCGCCACGAGCCTTCGGTTTCGCTCGATGGTGAAAAAGTAGCGCTCTACGTCAATGCCGGGCTTCAGGTTGATTTGCAGCATGTGCATGAATCGGGCGCTGAAGGCATCGGGCTTTTTCGTACCGAGTTGCAGTTCATGGTGGCAGCGAAACTGCCGAGCCTGACGGATCAGGTCGAGCTTTATTCTGCCGTGCTTGATGCGGCGGGCGACAAGCCGACGGTTTTTCGTACGCTCGATATCGGCGGCGATAAAATGTTGCCCTATATGGATATTTCGGCGCTCAAGGAAGAAAATCCGGCGCTGGGTTGGCGCGCCATCCGCATCGGCCTTGATCGTCCCGCATTGCTGCGCCACCAGTTGCGCGCTCTGCTGACGGCTGCGGCAGGTCGCTCCTTGCGCATCATGTTTCCGATGGTTGCGGAAGTCGCCGAGTTCAAGAAAGCACGGGGGCTGGTCGATAAGGAATTGGCGCGGCTTGAAAAATTCGGCAAGCCGAAGCCTGCGCAACTTGAAATCGGCACCATGCTTGAAGTGCCCTCGCTCGTCTGGCAGCTCGACACGCTGTTGCCCTTTGTCGATTTCGTCAGTGTGGGGAGCAATGATCTGATGCAATTCTTATTTGCGTCGGATCGCGGCAATCCGCGTGTCGCCAACCGTTATGATCTTCTCAGCCCTGCCGTGTTGAGTTTCCTGCGCTTCATCATCGTCAAATGCCGCGCACATGATGTGCCTGTGACGCTATGCGGGGAGATGTCGGGCAAGCCGCTCGAAGCGATGGCGCTGGTCGGCGTCGGTTTCCGCCGCATCTCCATGTCTCCGGCGGCGATTGGGCCTGTCAAAATGATGGTTCGCTCGCTCCCCGTGCAGACGCTGGAGGCCTATATGGAGGGGCTTTACGGGCTCTCCGATCAGAGCGTGCGTGAGCAGCTGCGCACCTTCGCCGAGGATCATTCCGTCATCGTCTAACGAGTGGGCCAGTGCGGGCCCTGCGGAGCGCGGCGGCGGATTGGTCGATTCTGGCACGTACGGATCAATCTATAGTTGCGATTGTTCAACACTTTTGGTTTATTCTAATTACAGGACCGCATCGCAGGGGTATGCGGATCTGGCAGAATTTATAGGCGTAAACATCGACTTAAGCCGGATCGCTCAAAGCAGGGCGCGAAGGCTGCCAAATGGGGATCGGACTTATCCACAAGTTCGATTCTTCGCCGGCTCGTTGGCGGTCGTTCAAGCGATCGCTCGGTGCCAGTCATTCGGTGGCGGTCGGTGTCTTGGTTACGCCAAGCGGTGAAGCAATGGGGACGGCTCAGCCCGGGGAAGATCCCACGACGATGACGAATGTAGCGAAGCTCGAGACCGAGGACAGGTCAGAGTCACGCCGGCGGTTACACCTCCGTGATATTACAAATGAACTTCCCGCCGCCTCGAACGAGACGGCTGGCTCCGATCTTCGCCTTGCGCGCGAGCGCCGGGGTGAGGATTTGCGCGCCATATCTCAGGCGCTGCGCATTCGTCGCGAACAGCTTGAGGCGCTGGAGGAGAGCCGCTACGGCGATTTGCCGGGCCGCGCCTATGCCGTGGGTTTCGTACGGTCCTATGCCGAATATCTCGGCCTCGACAGCACGCATATTGTGGATCGCTACAAACTCGAGATCGATCGCGAGGAAAAAGCGAAGGAAGACCTCGTTTTTCCCAAGCTCTCCGAGCAAACGCGCCTGCCGCGCGGCACTTTTCTGATCATCGCGCTCGTGGTTGTCGCCGGTATTTATGGTGGATACCTGCTGACCCGCTCCGCCGACCGGATGATGGCCGAGCGCGTTCCGCCGGTTCCGGCGCGCATTGAGGCGCGGATGGCCAGCGTCGATGCGCCCGATGAGCGCCCGGTTGGGCTGAGCGGTGATCCGGCTTCCGCCGCCACGCGCCCCAACAGCAATGCGACCGCCGCGCAGGTATTGGGCGCGGGAGCGCCAGCCGATCCGGCCAGCGTCTATGCCGTGCCGCCGCCGGTTCAGACCCCTGCCGAGCCTGCGGGCCAGGGCACCGAAATCGCCGCGCTGGCGGCGCCACAAGCCAGCGACATGCTGAGCGTCGCCGCGCCTGAAGCGCCAGCCGTGGCACCCGCTTTGCCGCCGATTGCGCAGGGACAGGCTTTTGGCGCTGAGAACGTCGATGGCCGTGTGGTCATCCGGGCGCGCAAGAACGACGCCTGGATTCGTGTCGAAGATGCGCAGGGCCATGTTCTGATCGAGCGTATTCTCGCGGCGGGCGATACCTATCGCGCGCCGAACCAGGCGGGGGTCATTCTGGTCGCCCGTGACGCCAGCGCCTTTGAGCTTCTGGTCGATAACGCCTCGCTTGGTCTTGCGGGGCCGCCGACCCTCGTTCTGACCGGCAAGTCGATCGACCCTGCGGATCTGATCGCCGCCATGCCCCATCCTTTGCCCGTTCCGACCGATGAAGCGGCTGCGGCGACGGTGGCCGCACCGCAAGTCGTGACGCCGGGCGCGGTTCAGTAGGCTCTAAATCAGCTAAGTTTCAGCAGCTTTGCCAGTTTCCGCAGGAACTCGTGGGAGCCCGCTTCTGCGTGGGGCGGGGCGAATTTACCCGTGAGCGGCTAAAAAGCCGCATGAAACCTAGTCTTTCTTACCCTTCGCTTGTGTTTAAATTCTGCTATGAATGGCTTCTATAAAGGTCGCCATCGTTTGAGACCATGGAACCGCAATGAGCAGCATTCGCCCCTGGCGTGATATCGCCCGCAGGCCAAGCCGGAAGATCCAGGTGGGATCAGTGCCGGTGGGTGGCGATGCGCCGATTTCTGTTCAGACGATGACGAACACGCTGACATCGGACGCCAAGGCGACGATTGAGCAGATCAGGCTCATCGAAGAGGCGGGCTGTGACATTGTTCGCGTGTCCTGTCCCGATGAGGATTCGACCAAGGCCCTGCATGAAATCGTGCGCTCGACCAAGATTCCGATCGTTGCCGATATTCATTTCCATTACCGCCGCGCCATCGAGGCCGCCGAAGCGGGTGCTGCGTGTTTGCGCATCAATCCCGGCAATATCGGCTCGGCGGCGCGGGTGAAAGAGGTCGTGCAGGCGGCGAAGGATCACGGCGTTTCGATGCGTATCGGCGTCAATGCCGGTTCGCTTGAGCGCGACCTGCTTGAAAAATATGGCGAGCCTTGCCCCGAGGCGATGGTGGAGAGCGCGCTCGACCATGCGCGCATTCTGCAAGACCACGACTTTCACGAGTTCAAGATCAGCGTCAAAGCCTCCGACCCCTTCCTGACCGTTGCCGCCTATCAGCAGCTTGCAGACGCCATCGACTGTCCGCTGCATATCGGCGTGACCGAAGCGGGCGGGTTGATGACCGGCACGATCAAGTCGTCGATCGGTCTTGGCATGTTGCTCTGGAGCGGTATCGGCGACACGATCCGCGTTTCACTCTCCGCTGACCCGGTGGAAGAGGTGAAGGTCGGCTTCGACATTCTGAAGTCGCTGGGGCTGCGCCATCGCGGCGTCACCATCATTTCCTGCCCGTCCTGCGCGCGTCAGGGTTTCAACGTCATCGAGACGGTGAAGAAGCTCGAAGAGCGTCTGGCACATATTCCGACACCGATGACGCTTTCGGTGATCGGCTGCGTCGTCAACGGGCCGGGCGAGGCGGAGCAGACCGATATTGGTTTCACCGGCGGTGGTGCGGGGTCCGGCATGGTCTATCTCGCCGGGCTTACCGACCACAAGATCAAGAACGAGAACATCGTCGATCATCTGGTCGAACTCGTCGAAGCCAAGGCGAAAGAGATCGAAGCTGCCCGTGCGCTTGAAGAGAAAGCCGCCGAAGAGGCGATGCCGCACGCTCTTGCGGGAGATTAGCGACGCATCCTTGTCTGGTGCCTGATCGCTTTTTCGCTCTCCGTTTGCTCGTGGATTCCGATGATTTCCCAAGACCGGCTGCATAAGGTTCTCGAGCGTTTCGAGGCCGTTCAATCGGAGATGAATTCCAACGTGCCGCGCGAGCGTTTCGTCGCGCTGTCGAAGGAATTTGCAGAGTTGTCCCCTGTCGCGGAGGCAGTGCAGAAGCTGCGAGCGTCACGTGAGGCGCGCGAGGAAGCGCAGGCGATGCTTGCCGACAAGGAAATGGCGGAAGTCGCGCGCGAGGAAATAGAGCGGCTTGATGCTGAACTGCCCGCGCTTGAGCATCAGGTGCAGTTGATGCTGCTGCCCAAGGATGCTGCCGACGAGCGTAACGTCATTCTGGAAGTGCGTGCCGGGACGGGAGGCGACGAGGCGGCGCTCTTTGCCGGCGATCTTTTTCGCATGTATGAGCGCTATGCGTCGAAGCAAGGCTGGACGGTGGGGCTGATCAGCGCGTCGGAAGGTGAGGTAGGCGGCTACAAGGAGATCATTGCCGAGATTTCGGGCCGCGGCGTCTTTGCGAAGCTGAAGTTCGAGTCCGGTGTGCATCGCGTGCAGCGTGTGCCGGTGACGGAAGGCGATGGGCGTATTCACACATCGGCGGCGACGGTTGCAGTGTTGCCCGAGCCTGAGGAGGTGGACATCGTGATCGAGGAGAAAGACCTTCGCATCGACGTTTACCGGGCAAGCGGCGCG
>CAZLLB010000145.1:0-8501 GCA_964560165.1 uncultured Parvibaculum sp.
GTTCGGCCCGATGATGCCGACAATGCCGCCCGGCGGAAGCTTGAACGAAAGATCTTCGATCAGCAGCCGGTCGCCAAAGGCCTTGGAAAGCCCCTCGGCCTCAACAACGGTGCCGCCAAGGCGCGGACCTGCCGGAATGATGATCTGCGCCTTGCCGTCCTGCTGCTTTCCAGCCTCAGCCAACAATTCGTCATAAGCGTTGACGCGCGCTTTGCTTTTCGCCTGACGCGCCTTGGGGCTCTGCCTGATCCATTCGAGTTCGCGGGCAAGCGTACGCTGCACGGCTTCTTCCTGCCGCCCTTCCTGCTCGAGACGTTTCGACTTCTGTTCGAGCCATGAGGAATAGTTGCCCTCATAGGGTATGCCCGAGCCGCGATCGAGTTCGAGAATCCAGCCCGTCACATTGTCCAGAAAATAGCGGTCATGGGTGACGAGAACGACTGTGCCGCCATAAGCCTTCAGGTAGCTTTGAAGCCAGGCGACAGATTCCGCGTCGAGATGGTTGGTCGGCTCATCGAGCAGCAACAGATCGGGCGCTGCCAGCAGTAGCTGGCAAAGCGCAACGCGGCGTCTCTCGCCGCCCGACAGTTTCGATACATCCGCCGCTCCATCGGGGCAACGCAACGCGTCCATCGCCATTTCGACCTGGCTGTCGAGGTCCCAGAGGTTCTGCGCGTCGATGATGTCTTGCAGCTTCGCCATTTCTTCGGCGGTCTCGTCCGAATAATTCATGGCGAGTTCATTGTAGCGATCGACAAGCGCCTTCTTTTCCTTGGCACCTTCCATCACGTTGCCGAGCACGTCCTTTGTCGGATCGAGTTCCGGCTCCTGCGCGAGATAGCCGATCTTGGCGCTTTCTGCAGCCCAGGCCTCGCCCGTGTGATCCTTGTCGATGCCGGCCATGATCTTCAGCAGCGTCGATTTGCCCGCGCCGTTAAGGCCGACCACGCCAATTTTGACGCCCGGCAAGAAGGACAGTCGGATGTCCTTCAGTACCTGCTTACCGCCCGGATAGGTCTTGGACAGCCGGTCCATGACATAGACATATTGATAGGAGGCCATGCGCCGCTCACTCTCGAATATCGATGAATTGGTTGCGGCCCCTTCTAGCGGATCGCGCCCGAAGCGGCAATGTTCACCCCTCCCTGTTTCCACCCTCTCGCCTCGCAGCCTCGCCGTGCTAGGGTGGCGCCGCACCGCTTCTGGAGACTACGCGATGACCGTGCCGACCGGCTTCCCCCTCGCCGAAACCCGCCGATACGAATTCGCGTCGCTTGCTTTGATGGCCCTGGCGCTGTTTGCCGTTTTGCAGTTGGGGCTGCTCTCAGCCTTTCTCGCCGGCATTCTGGTTTATGAACTCGTCCATATCGTCGCGCAGATGCTGCGCTCGCGCGGCCTCTCGCACCGGGCCGGAAAAGCGGTGGCGCTCGCTCTGCTTTCACTCGTCTTCGCACTGCTGCTGGCCGCCGCCGTGGCCGGCCTCACCTCGCTGCTGACTGACAGTTCCGACAACGTTGTCGTTCTGCTGCGAAAAATGGCCGACGTGGTGCAGACCGCCAAGAGCTTTCTCCCCGTCTGGGCCTATGAATACATTCCGGCCAGCGCCGATGAGTGGCAAAAGCAAGCGTCACAATGGCTGCGCGAAAATGCAGGTGCGCTGCAAAGCCTCGGTGAAAATTTCGGCCGTGTGCTCTTCCATATCGTTGTCGGTGCGGTCATCGGCGGTTTGGCGGCACTGGCCCCCGCCACGGAAAAACCAGAAGCCCGGCCGCCATTAAGCGAAGCGCTTCTCGCCAGGGCACAACTTCTCGGCACCTCTTTCCGCCGGGTCGTCTTCGCTCAGGTGCGCATTTCCGCACTCAATACGGCGCTGACGGGTCTCTATCTCGCGATCATCCTTCCAGCACTCGGCATTCATCTGCCACTGGTCAAAACCATGATCGCCGTCACCTTCATCGCCGGATTGCTGCCCGTGATCGGCAATCTCATATCAAATACGGTGATCGTCGTTGTCAGCCTCGGCATGTCGCCTTACGCCGCCGTCGGCTCGCTGGTTTTTCTGGTGCTGATTCACAAGCTCGAATATTTCGTCAATGCGCGCATTATCGGCTCGCAAATTCGCTCGCGCGCCTGGGAGCTGCTGGTAGCCATGCTGGTGATGGAAGCCTGGTTCGGCATTCCCGGCATCATCGCTGCGCCGATCTATTATTCCTACATCAAGACTGAACTCTCGGCGCGCAAGCTCATCTGATCAGGTTCGCAGGCAGCAAGTCTCCACGCCGCAGCAAGGCCGATCAGCGCGACCGGAACGAACGAAGCAAAGAGCCAGAAGCTCGCGCGCGTCGCTGTCATGGCCGTAATGCCATCGGCAAAGCCCAAAAAGTTGGCGATGACGCCCGCCCCTGCCGACCCCGCCGCATACCCGATCATCTGCACCGTGGGCACGGCGGAAGACGCCAGCGCACGCTCGCTATCGCCAACGGAAGCGATGATGCGACGGGCAATGAAAGCCCAGGCAAGCCCAAAGCCGCCGCCAAGGAAAAGCGACGCGGTCGCGATCGCCAAAAGTGGACCCGAGCGCATGGTGAAAGCCAGCAAAGCAACGCCGATAACAACGGCCAGCGCGCCGAGCTTGATGAAAAGCCCGTGCCACTTGTTTGCAAGCCCTGCTACCGCCAGCGCACAAAGCGTCCACGCCATGGACTCGACCCCGAGTATGTAGCCCGCAACAAGTGGCGAGGTGCCAAAGAGCGCCTGCATGATGGCAGAGCCGTAAACCGAGAAGCCGATAGCGGACGCCGCCAGCGCGAAGATCATCATATAACCCGAACCGGCGGCGCTCATCAGATCGGCGGTTGATCGCGGCAATAATGGCGAACGGGCGCGGCCATCAATGCGCACGAAAAGGCCTAGAAGAATAAGCCCCGAAACGCTGAGCAGCACCGCGCGCAAAATATCGGGCACCAACCCTGCGGCTGCGATGCACAGGATGCCACCTGTCAGGATAGTAAGTTGCCTCACCGGCATGGCACCGGAAGCGCCTTGCGGCTTTGCCGGGCTCAACATAACGAAAGCCGCGAAACCGAAGCCGATCCCCTGCGCGGCGAAAAGCCAGAAGGCGGCGCGCCAAAGTCCGGCTTCGGCAAAAAGGCCACCGATCAGTGGACTGAGCAATGTCGCAGCCCCCCAGATACCAGATACCGATGCCAGCACCCGCGCCCATAGGCTCTGCGGAAACATCGTGCCGATGGCCACATAACAAAGCCCGACGATCCAGCCTGCTCCAATACCTTGCAGCAAGCGACCAATGAGAAACGTCGCGATTTCGGGTGCCACTGCGCTGACGATGCAGCCCAGCGTATAGGCCGCTGCCGCAAGCACCATGCTGAGCCGAAGCCCGAGGCGCATCGAAATCTGACCGGCGCTCGCACCCGCAAGGATCGCTCCAAGAATGAACCCGGCAATGGTCCAGCCGAAATAGGCGTACCCGCCAATATCGGCGGCGACGCTCGGCATGATCGTTGCCGTCATCAATGAATCGGCGGCGTTGAGCCATATGCCGAGGCACAGCAGCGCGAAGCGGGCCAGGCGTCCCTCGACCACCAATGCGCCCCAGCCGGGTGTCTTTGTTTCATTCATTTGACAATAATCTTGTTTACAAACCAATCGGGTGATAAACCCGTCTCGCCCTTTTGACAATCGCCTTATTGCGAAAAGGTTCAGAAACGCCGTGAGAACGACCGCCGACCACATTCTTTTTCTGCTCAAAACGCGCGGGCCCGCTTCGACCAGTGATCTGGCCGACAGGCTCGCAATCACGCGTCAGGCCGGTCGCCAGCACCTTGAAAACCTCGCCGCTTCCGGCCTTGTCAGCTTCGAAACATTGAAAGCGGGCATTGGCCGCCCCCGCCGCCTATGGGCTTTGACACAAGCGGGGCACGGACGCTTCCCCGACAGCCACGCACAAATGACGATCGATCTTCTGCAAGCCATGCGTAGCGAATTCGGCGACGCCGGACTTGATCGACTGATTGCCCGCCGCGAAAGCGAAACGACGCAAACCTATCGTGCCGAACTGGTGGGCGCGACGACGCTTGGCGAACGCGTGGAACGCCTTGCCGCGATACGAAGCGCCGAAGGCTATATGGCCGAATACGAAGTCCATGATGATGGCAGCTTTCTTCTCATCGAAAATCACTGCCCCATTTGTGCCGCCGCAACCGCTTGTCAAAACTTCTGCCGCTCCGAACTTGCCACATTTCGCGATGCCCTCGGCTCCGGATGCACAATCGAACGCGTCGATCATATTCTTTCTGGAGCACGGCGTTGCGCCTATCGAATAGTGAGCACGACGCTCTGACGTAGCGTTCCGCTCGCCACGTTGCAATTCCTCTCCCTACTTTCCTTTTTGTCAAAAGCGCTGGAACCCCGTTCGCACGCCATAGACGCTTGACGAACGCGAATTAGATCAATTGAATAAATAAAACAAATGCTTCAATTGAGAGAAGAATAGCGGGCGAGCTCCAAACCAGCCCGCATACCAGGGAGGGGAAGCGCCGAGGACGTCGAGATTGGTGCACGGTCCAAAACCCTGCACGCGATCGGCGTTTCTCATCGCAAAGCACCCCAGACGAAATTCAAGCCGAGGCTCGCGCGCGCATAGCGGCGGGCAATACCCGGCTGTTGCCAAAAGGGACATCGGCTTTTGCAAACCGCCCACTCGTGGGCACGTTGGGGAGAACCAATATGACAATTTCCATCCGGCGAACGCTTTTGTTCGGCGTGGCGAGCCTGATGTTCGCGAGCCTCGCTGATGGCGCTCTGGCCGAGGACTACAAATTCGGCGAGATGAAAGTCTCTCTCGATACCACGGTGTCGTTTGGCGTCGGCATTCGTACCCATGGGCAGGATTGCTCGCATGTCAGCGTCGCCAATGGCGGCTGCGCCAGTTCGATCGACACAAGCGCGAACATCAATACCGACGATGGCGACATCAACTTCGAAAAATGGGACCCATATGCGGCAACGGCGAAGATCGTCACCGACGTTGAAGCCAAGTATCAAAACTATGGCGCCTTTGTCCGCCTGAAGGCTTTCTACGATTATATTGGCGCGACGCGTGCTGGTGATCAGGTGACGCGCTTTGGACGCCGCCCGCTTGACGATTCCGTCCGCGGCGACGACGCCAGCAATGCGGCCGGGCGCGACTTCAGCCTTCTCGACGCCTTCGTTTACGGAAACTTCAATGTCGGCGATCTGCCTCTCAATCTGCGCGCCGGCAAACAGGTGGTGAACTGGGGTGAAAGCCTCGCGATCGCCGGTGGCATCAACCAGTTTCTCTCCGTCGATCTCAGCGCCATCCGAACGCCAGGAGCAGAAATAAAGGAAGCACTGCTACCGCAAGAAATGCTCTATGCGTCTCTGGGACTTCCGGCCAACTTCAACGTCGAAGCCTGGATGGGGCTGCGCTGGCGCAAAACGCAACTTGATCCCGTCGGCACGTTTTTCTCGCAGGCCGATGTCGCGGGTCCGGGCGGTGCCTATCTGAACCTGACCGTCGAAGGCCCCGGCGCCCCTGGCCAACTCCTCATCGACAAAGGCGACGAACCGAGCAACATCGGCCAGTATGGCGCGAAACTTGGTTACTACGCCGACTGGCTCAATCAGGGTACGGAGCTTGGTCTCTATTTCGTCAACTATGCGTCGAACCTGCCCTATATCGAATATCAAAATGCCTTGCCGACGACGCTGGGCGGCACGGGCCAGAACTATCGCCTCGCCTATCCTGAAGATATCAAACTTTACGGCGCCAGCTTTGCAACGACGCTGGACTGGCTGCTGAATGGAACAGCCTTTTCCGGTGAAGTGGTTTACCAACCCAATCTACCCTTCGCCCTCTCGGCCGGAGAAACGCTACTGGGACGCTGGATCGATAATGGCGCCGCCGGGCCGGGGCTTACGGGATCGACAATTCCGTATGACACAACACCCGGCGGCTACGGCGCGGGCTATGTTAAAACGGACTCTATCTCCGGTCAGATCTCGACCATCTCGACGCTCTCAACCTCGGAAACGGTAACGCGGGCGCTCAATGCCGATCTTATTATTCTGATCGCCAATTGGGGCTTTCAATATCTGCCCGACGTTTCCCAAACGGATTTGAACGCGCTCGCGGTGTCGCGCTCCGAAACGCAAATTCCAAACGTCGCCTTCCAAGGCGCCGGACTATCGAACCCGCTTCAGCCATTGATGCACCCCGACAGCTTCTCGCATGGCTACAGGCTGATCGCGAATGTGCAATACAACAACGCCTTCGGCACACCATGGACACTGACGCCAGGAATTCAGTTCGGGCAGGATTTCAACAGCTCGGCCGGCCCGATCGGACCCGGTTTCCTCGACAACCGCAAAACCTTGTCGGTGGGCCTACGCGGCAATTATCAGAAAGCCTGGAGCGCTGGCGTTCAGTACACGCTGACGCGCGGCAACAGCTTCCAGAATTTGATGGATGACCGCGATTTCATGACCTTCGACGTCAGCTACGCCTTCTGACTTCGCGGCAAACGCTGGCGCGAAGCTGCGGCTCCGGACAGAACCGTCCGGGGCCGCTTTCGTTTGGCCGACGCAGATACGGGCGCGAGGACAGCCGCCGTCTGCGCCGAGACTCCACATTCAAGCAGCGCCTGTGCCGTATCGGCGAGATTGGCCATGGTGTAGTCCCGCGTCCAGAAGGGGTGTCGCCCCTCCGTCTCGCTATCCCTCGTCTCCCGCGCGGCAAGCATGACACTCAGATAGACCGTCACGAAAAACATCCGCTGCTTGAGAAGCGGAAGCGGCACATGAGCAAGCAGGCGTTTGATATGGGCGACACAGCGATCATAGCCGCTGTTCCATTGCTTGCTGGCTGTGCTGGCAAGGAGCTCACGATGATTGAGTTGCAGCATGATGAGGAAACGAAAATACGTCTCCTCTTCTTCCTGCACCCCCTCCCCAACGGCGGGCATAACGAGAATATCGATAATGTCTCGCAGGCTTTGCGGCCCACCTTGCCGGTCCAACTCATCGAGCAGAATATTGCGCTGATCATTGATGAGCTGCGCCCCATCGACGATCAACTCGCGAACCAGTGCCTCTTTTGTGCGGAAATAATAATGCAGCGAGCCGACATTGCGTTGCCCCGCAGCCGCAACGATCTCACGAATGGAAACACCGTCAATGCCACGCTCTGCAAAAAGTCGCCTCGCGGCCAACTTGATACGATCTTTGGTTTCGTCGCCTCTCATGGTGACGGCAAGCCCCCCGGTGAGCCATCGAATGCAGATATATTAACACATCTCGGGGTTTTCGCCACCGGTTAGACAAAAGCTCGCTCTCGGAGGATTGAGGCTCCCCGCCCGTGGAGAGCCAGCGACAAGCCTTCCCGGCCGACCGGCGACGCTTGCTTGAGTACCTCATCGACGATAGGCCGCGCGGGTCTTCGGGCCTTTCTTCATCGGTCTAAAATTCCCGCACCAACATTTCTGGGGACGCGCTGATTCTGTATCACGCCGCTCTTCAAACCTGGACGCTTTTGAAGACTACAGATTCGTTTGGCTGGCCCACAGCGCGCCCGGAAGCTGGCCCTGACACGTCCGATACGACCCATTTGCCAGCGCATATTCAATGCGATCCATCACTCGGCCGTCTTATTCTCCAGAGGTAACCGCCAAAGCGATGAGCAACGAAAAAAAGGCTCAATATCTTCGTCGGAAATGCGTGGCGGATGTGCACGTACACTGGCGCCCAGACAATCCCTGACTTAACATTCCGCCGGGTTCACTCAGCGGGTCGGTCAATCTGCCCTCATCAAAATGGAAACAATCCCGGGGATGTCGCATCAAGCTGCCCTCATCGCCCTGCTCTTGCTTCCTTTCGTCGGCAGTCTTGCCGCCGCGCTGGTTCCAACCAACGCCCGCAACGTCGAGGCAGGGCTATGCGCGTTGATCGCGCTCACGGGTTTTGCACTCGTCGTCCTGCTTTACCCGGCGGTGGACAATGGCGAAATCATTCGCCATGAGATGAGCTGGATGCCGCAATTCGGGCTGAACTTCGTCCTCCGCATGGACGGCTTTGCCTGGCTCATGTCATTGCTGATCACCGGTATCGGGCTGCTGGTCGTGCTTTATGCGCGCTACTACATGTCCCCTTCCGATCCAGCGGCGCGTTTTTACTCGTTCCTGCTGGCCTTCATGGGCGCGATGTTGGGCATCGTGCTGGCGGGCAATCTGATCCAGCTCGTGTTTTTTTGGGAATTGACCACCCTCGTCTCCTTTCTCCTGATCGGCTATTGGCACCACAATGCCAGCGCTCGCGACGGCGCGCGGATGGCGCTGGTCATCACGGGCACGGGCGGCCTGTGCATGTTTGCCGGCGTTCTGATCATCGGCCACATTGCGGGCAGCTACGACCTGGATCAGGTGCTGGCCTCCGGCGATTTGATCAGAACGCATTCTCTCTACCGA
>CAZLLB010000146.1:0-8495 GCA_964560165.1 uncultured Parvibaculum sp.
GTAAAATTGAACAGCTAACGCTGACACTGCGAGGAACATATGAAAAAGACACTCCTTGGCACGACCGCACTTGTCGCCGTCGGCCTTCTTGCCGGCCCGGCGCTCGCGAGCGACCCGCTGAAGGTTACGGTTGGCGGCAACGTCGTCACGGGCTTCTACGTTGTTGACTCCGACGATATCGGCCCGGTGTCCTTCCAGGACACGAAGGTAGCCGTCGTTGCGCGTAACATCGACATCAAGGCTGAAGGCACGCTGGACAACGGCCTCGTTGCCGGTGTGGATGCGAAGCTGATGCTTGGCTCCGACTTTGCGAATAACAACGCCAACCAGGATGGCAGCGCGACGTTCCGTCAGCTCTTCGCTTATCTCGAAGGCGGATTCGGTCGCTTCGAAATCGGTGGCACCGACGGCGCCGCCTACAAGATGCACTACACGTCGCCTTGGTTCGTTCCGGGCAACGGCGTCGATTCGCCGAACATCCTGAACAACGCGGTTCTTGGCGGCAGCACCGGTCTCGGTGGTCTGTCCTACTCCATGCTCCGTCAGTCGACATTCTCGCTGCTCGCGACCAACGCGAACAAGGTCAGCTACTTCACGCCGCGTCTTGCCGGCTTCCAGCTCGGCCTGTCGTTCACGCCTGAAGCCAGCACGCACAATGTGACGGCTAACGGCCTCGTGGTTCTCCCCGACGTTGGCGTGACGAACGCCTTCGAAGCGGCCCTGAACTATGCCGGCACCTTTGGTGGCGTCGATCTCGGCCTCGACGGCTTCTACACGACGGCTGATGCGGGCGCGGCGTTCCCGAACTCCGATCCGCAGGAATATGGCTTCGGTGCCAATATCGGCTACGCCGGCTTCACGCTGGGCGGCGCCTATTACAAGTCGAAGGACATGGTCGAGTCGTTCACTGTCATGCCCGGTGCGGCTGACGCGGACCAGCGCGTTTGGACGGCTGGCCTGAAGTATGCGACCGGTCCGTGGACGGTTGGCGTTGCTTACCTCAACTCCGACGCCGATTTCGGTGCCGTCGGCATCAACCCCAGCTCCGACAGCTGGCAGGTTGGCGGTGGCTACAACCTCGGCTCCGGTGTGGATATCGGTCTCGACCTTCAGAAGTCGAAGGTGGATACGCCCGTCGGCAGCTACGACGCACAGTCGGCCGGTATCGTGTTGGCAATTGCTTTCTAATAGAAGCGCTCCAATCTATCGAGAGAGCGGGCTCAGGCCCGCTCTCTTTTTTTGTGCCGTGTTTTTTTATGCGGGGCCTTGCCTGGTTTGTTAAAACGCACATGAAACTCGACGTGGAAGGTTATTCATGGGTGCTTTGATCTGGCTCGCTTCCTATCCGAAATCCGGCAATACCTGGATGCGGACTTTCCTGCACAATCTGTTTGCCAATGGCAGCCAGCCAGTGGATCTCAACCGACTTGATGAGTTCTGCCTCGGCGGCTCGTATTCGGGCTGGTACCGGAAATACACGTCAACGCCGATCATGGAGTTGACCGATGAGGAAATTGCGAAATATCGCCCGTTTGTCCAGCGTGATTTCACGGCTAGCTTCCCGGATTCGGTTTTCGTTAAGACGCATCAGTTCCTTGGCGAACATGACGGCACGCCGTTGCACAATATGGACGTAACGGCGGGTGCGATTTACATCATCCGCAATCCGCTGGATGTCGCTCTCTCCATGGTGCCGCATTTCGCTGTGCCTCTGGATGAAGCGATCACGACAATGGCTGACGAAATGGCGGGCACAATTTTGGCTGCCGAACATGTGCCCGAGCACTATGGCTCCTGGTCCACCAATGTCCGGAGTTGGACTCAAACGCCCAACCCGCAACTCCTTGTCTTGCGATATGAAGACATGCTCGCGAAGCCCCGCGCGAGCTTCAAGCGCGTGACCAACTTTCTCGGGCTCAAACCCTCACCTGAGCGTTTGGATCGCGCCATCCGTTTTTCTTCCTTCAAGGTTCTGAAGGCTCAGGAACAAAAAACCGGATTCAAGGAGCGGCCCAAGGCTTCGAGCGCCTTCTTCCGCGAGGGCAAGGCCGAGCAGTGGCGCGAGAAGCTGACGCCTGAACAGGTGCGGCGCATCATTGCAGATCATGGCGAGCAGATGCAGCGCTTCGATTATATTCCCAAAGACTATCTCTGATCGGTCCCGGCAAAGAACTCGATTCCCGCAATGCCTGTCGCGTTGCTTCCCGCAAGCCTGCGATGTTTCTCGTCGCTGGTTACGCCGCCCAGCGCATAGGCACCGAGGCCAAGTGATGTCGCGAGTTGTGCAAGGCGCGCAAACCGCGTGACACCGAGCGTTGCTGCATGGGGATGGCTCCGTGTTGCAAACACGGGAGAGATCAGCACCGCATCGGCTCCGGCCCTTGCGGCGGCAATGATAGCGCGTTCGCTATGCGCCGCTGCCGTCACGATATGATCCGGCTTTGGTCGTCGCGCGGAAGCGAATGAACGATCCGTATGGGGACTATTCAGCATGTGCTCGGCCAGATGCAGGCCATCCGCCGATCCGGCGAGCGCTGGTTGTCCCGCGATCAGCAGAACGCATCCTTGCGCTCGGGCCGCGCGCGCGAGTGCCAGAACATCGGTGCGGCGCGGCACCGTCTCATAGGCGCGCCAGATGAGCCCCGCTCCGGCGGGCAGGCTTGCGAGGCCCTCGAAAGGATCGGGTGCCCGGACGGGATCGGTCAGCGCCAGAAGCAGCGGCAAAGCCTGTCTGGCGTGTGGCTTGTCACTTTCCTCGCCTGCGACTAGCTTCATTTCATGCGTATTCATTTTTCCATCTGCGAGTGTCAGCATAGTTATGTCCGAGCTTGAGACCAAGCAGATGAAGGACGCCGCCACGAGGCTCGACGACATTCGTCGCCGTATGGCGGCGAGCGCTGTACAGGCTGACCGTCTTGATAGCGTCAGTCTCGTCGCCGTGTCGAAAACATTCGGTGTCGAAGACATCGTGCCGCTGATCGCTGCCGGGCAGCGCCTCTTCGGCGAGAACCGCGTGCAAGAAGCAACGCAGAAATGGCCCGCGCTGAAGGCGGAGACGCCGGGCATCGAGCTTCATTTGATCGGGCCTTTGCAGACCAACAAGCTGAAACAGGCTTTGGCGCTTTTCGATGTGATCCATACGCTTGACCGGCCCCGTCTGGCGCAAGCATTGGCGAAAGAGCGCGATGGCGGCGCAACTCTGCCGCGGCTCTTCATTCAGGTGAATACGGGCGAGGAACCACAAAAGGCGGGCGTCGCACCGAAGGACGCCGATCAGTTCATCGCGCAGTGTCGCGAAGATCTCTCGCTGCCGGTCGAAGGATTGATGTGCATACCGCCAGCGGAGGATGAGCCTGCTGAACACTTCATGCTGCTGGCGGAGATTGCGCGGCGCAACGGACTCGGCGCGCTTTCGATGGGTATGAGCGCGGATTTCGAAACCGCGATCCGTTGCGGCGCTACACATGTGCGTGTCGGAAGTGCTCTATTCGGTTCGCGAGTTCGTGTCGCTTAGGACGCAGCGACATTGGGGTGTCGGTCGTCATTGCGAGGGTTGAAAGCCCAAAGCAATCCGGTTCTTTCGGGATGTGCGGCTTCTGGATTGCTTCGCTTCACTCGCAATGACGGGGAAGACTGAGGCGAGTTTCTACGGTGCGAGGCTGATCGTCATTCGCGTATCCGGCTCGATGCGTTTCAGCACGGCGCGCATATCTTCCAGCCGCAGGGCGACGCAGCCTTCGGTCGGTTGCAGAACGCCGCCCACGTCTTTTGCCAGATGAAAAAAGATCGCGCTGCCAGCGCCCGCAATGATGGGCGCGTCGTTGTAGCCGAGCATTACGGCAATGTCGTAGAGGTGATCGTCGCGCCAGAGCGTTTCGGTGCTGGCGCCGTAGGGTCGTTTGACGAAGCGGTTATAGGCTGGATCGTCGGGTGCATCACACCAGCCATCATCGGGCGACGTGGCGATGGTTGCAAGCGGGCTTTCTGGCGCTGCAAGCCTGTCCGGGCGATAGCGCAGTTCACGCAAGGCGAATGTGCCGATGGGTGTGCCGCCATCGCCTTCGCGTTTTTGCATGACAATGCCGGTGCGGCCCAGCGCGCAGGTGAAAGTGTCGCCGCCGATATGCAGACGGCCAAGTGTTGCATCTCGCGGTGCGGTGACTTCAATGTTCAATGTCTGGCTCATGCTGCAAATCTAGAGAGCGGGCGCGTGGCGGCAAGAGCGATCAGAAACCGCCTGTATCGCCTCCCGCAAAGGCAGTGACCGGCAGATCGGGATTGGCGAGCTTCAGAGCGTCGAGCCGATCGAGGTTTGCTTGCATCGCGCCCAGGAGATCGGGCGAGGCAGGGGAGGCGGCGGGCCTGGCGGTTGTGGCCGCAACGGATTTTGCCGCCGTCTGGGCTTCGGCGACTTTCGTGGCCATCGCCGGGTTCGCGGCCTTGACCGCCTTGGGATCGGTGAAGGAGCCGAGCAAGGCGTTGAACGTGTCGGGGCTCATTTGCGGCAAGCCTTGAGGCGGGACTGCCGTGGCTTTGTGCGGCGATGTGGTGTTCGCCTGTTCGAGCTCGGCGGTCGTCGCCGTCTTGGCTTGCGCCGTCTGGATTGCCACCGGGGCGATGGAGCCGGTTGTGTCTGTCTGAGCGGGTGGCGATGCGGCGGCTATATTGGTTGGCGTCGGTGCTTCACTTTTGTCGTTCCCGAAAAGACCCGCCATGAGATGTCCACCGACATCCTTGCCCGAGACGGCCTCAACGGCTGCGTCCGCAACGGAGAGAACCAGGCCGACCGCGCCACCATAAAGCACGCCGCCTGCAACGCGCGCCGCCGGGCTGATTGTGTCGCCCGTCAGATCGCGATAGGCGTCGGCGACAAGCGGGATGTGCTGGAGCGGGTTCAAGGTGTCGATCAGATCGGCGAAACTCAAACTCTGACCTTCTGCCGGTTTGCCATTGAGGCGCGCCGTCCGCAGCGCCTCGAAGGCGTCGGAAGCCATATTATGTTTGCCGGAAACGGCAGGATGGGCACTGGCGGCAAAGTCGGTCATGCCGATGTAAGAGCAAGGGGCGGGCCAGATCGGAACCTTGGATTCCTGCGCCTTATCGCGGCTCAACGGCGCGCCCTCCGGGCAGAAATTGCCGGGGGGCGGCAGGGCAGTCCCGGCAGAGCTTCCAATTGGTTGCAGGCCCTCGCTGTGGCAAACTCCGCCCGCCGCCCCTTCTGAAGGTTTCCAGACGTATGAGCAAGCGCCCGCCAAAATCAAACCCGACGCGTCATGCGACGCCATCTTTCCCGAGAGGTCAGGGAACGGTCAGCATACCGGGTGCGGCTTTCGGCTCGCCCACCGTCAGGATGCCGCCGGGCGCGAACCAAGCTTCGTTGCCGTCGCGGGCGGATATTATTCAGGCTTTGCAGATGGGGGGCGCTCATCTGGCAGCCGGGCGGCTCGATTACGCCGCCGCCGCCGCCAAGCACGTCCTTCAGTTTGCGCCGCAAAATCCCGACGCGCTGCATCTGCTGGCGCTGGTGGCGCATGGCAAGGGCGATCCGGCGACAGCGGAAAAACTCATTCTGGGGGCGCTGAGGCATGCGCCTGCTCATCCCAACCTGCTGGTCAATCTGGCCAACAGTCAACGAGACCAGGGCAAAGGCGAGGAGGCGCTCGCAAATTATGGTGCGGCCATTTCAGCGCGCCCGGATTTTCTGGACGCCTTTATCAATCGCGGCATGCTGTTGAAGGATTACAGGAGAACGACGGAGGCGCTGAAGGATTTTCAAAGAGCCATCGCTCTCGCGCCCACCAACCCCGTGGCTTATGTGCATGCGGCGGAGGCCGCGATGGTGGCGGGTCTTTATCGCGATGCCGTCGCTTATTGCCAGAGCGCGCGTGAGCATGTGGCCAATCCTCCGTCCACGATCTTTGTGCTGCTGGCCGAATTCCACGAAAGATTGACCGAACTCGATACGGCCCTTGAATTTGCCGAACAGGCGCGCGCGCTTGACCCACAGAACGTTATCGCCACCCGTATCTGGGCGAAAATCCGTCGCCGCAAAGCAGCCAAGAACAAAGACGCGTTGCGCGAAATACGCGCTGTTCTGGATGCCATAGACACCTCGAAGCTCGATCCCGAAATCGCAGGCGGTGTGGAGAGCGATCTGGGGATCATTTGTAATGATCTGGGCGAGATCGACGCGGCCTTTGCGCATTTCGTCAAACAGAATGCCGCATCGGCTAAAGGTATCACGCACAAACGCGTGGATAAGCAGGGCTACCTCGATCAGCTGGAAGAATTGATCTCCACATTCACGCCGGAATGGGTGGGCTCGTGGTCAACGGGTGTTGCGGCGGTTGAGCCCGGCCACCGGGCCGCGCCGATTTTTCTTATCGGTTTCCCGCGCTCCGGGACAACGCTGCTTGACCAGATCCTCGACGCGCATCCTGATGTTCAGGTCTTTGAAGAGCAGCCGACGCTTATTGCCGTCAGAGACGGGGTGGTCGCCTATCCAGCGGGCCTTGCCCATATTGATGATGGAGAGCGGCAAAGATTGCGCGCGCTTTACTGGGCGGCGCTTGAGGCGGATGGGGCCGATCTCAAATCGAAACTTGTGATCAACAAGCTGCCGCTCAATATCATCCAGGTGGGTTTGATTCAGGCCGTTTTTCCAGAGGCCAAAATCATTCTGTCGCTTCGCCATCCGGCTGACAGCGTCTTGTCATGTTTCATGCAGAACTTCGAGATCAATGCCTCGATGGCAAATTTCCTGACGCTTCCGGAGGCCGCACATCTTTATGATCGGGTGATGACGCTCTGGCAGCAGTATCGCCGTCTTCTGCCGCTTAAAGTCGTCGAGGTGCGATACGAAAATCTCATTCGTGACATTCGCGCTGAAGTCGAGCCGGTTCTCGATTTCCTCGGCTTATCGTGGAATGACGCGCAGGCCGACCCTGCTGCTCATGCACTGGCGCGGGGCACGATCCGCACACCATCCTATGAGCAGGTTACGCAGCCGATCTATTCCAGTTCGGCAGATCGTTGGCGGCGGTATGAAAAACATCTGACGCCGGTGCTTCCAGTGCTTGAGAAGCATATTCGTCATTTCGGCTATGAACTCTGAAGGCCGCACCAGGACAGCATGACAGCCAAGAAAATTCTGATCGTCGATGATGACGAGGCATTGCGCGGATCGTTGATCGAGCAGCTTGAACTGCATGAGGAGTTCGAATGCGCCGCGCTCTCGACCGCCGCAGCGGGGCTTGATCATGTGCGTGGCGCGCAAGTCGATCTGGTGCTGCTTGATGTCGGCTTGCCCGATATGGATGGGCGTGAAGCCTGCCGGTTGATGCGCAAGGACGGCATCAAGGTGCCGATCATCATGCTGACCGGTGCCGATACCGATTCCGATACGATTCTCGGTCTTGATGCCGGAGCGAATGATTATGTGACGAAGCCGTTTCGCTTCGGCGTGTTGCTGGCGCGTATCCGCTCGCAATTGCGCAGCCATGCGCAGAGCGAGGACGCGGTCTTTGCCATTGGACCTTATTCCTTCCGCCCCAGCGCCAAGATTCTCGTCGATGCTGGCGACAAGAAGGTGAGGCTGACGGAAAAGGAAACGAATATTCTCAAGTTCCTTTTCCGCGCCGGGCCCAATGTCGTGGGGCGCGATGTGCTGCTGACGGAAGTGTGGGGCTACAATTCCGGCGTTACGACGCATACGCTCGAGACGCATATCTATCGCCTGCGGCAGAAGATCGAGAAAGATCCGTCGAATGCGGAAATACTGGTGACCGAAGCCGGAGGATATCGGCTGGTTCCGTGAGTAACGTCTGGGAGGACAGAATGGCCGATACGGAAAGCAGCGTCCTGGCGCTTGCCGAGCGCTTCGTCGGGGCGATCGAGCGCGGCGATATCGAGGCGGTGAAGGGATGCTACGCCGAGGACGCGCGCATCTGGCACAATTTCGATAATGTCGATCAGACGGTTCCGGAAAATCTGCGTGTGCTGGGCTGGATCGCCGGTGTGCTGTCCGATCGCAAATATAATATCCTGCGGCGCGTTGCTATTCCGGGCGGGTTTCTCCAGCAGCACGTCTTGTCGGGCAAGCTGAAAAGCGGCGCGCCCTTTTCGATGCCTGCCTGTCTTGTTGTGCAGGTGAAGGATGGTCGTATTTCGCGGCTCGAGGAATATCTCGACCCGGCGCAGGCCGCCGCTCTTCAAAGCTGAGCGTTAGTTGTTGTCGTCAACCGTTGCGGTGAGTTTGTAGGCGCTGGCAAATTCCGGCGGCATGCGTGTTGCCTTGCCCGTTTCGATATTGATGCAAACGAAATCGCTGAGGCCCCGCAGCAGCGTCACGCCGGTTTCCGAGTTGACCATCTGGAAATGGCGGCGGAGCCGAAGCCGTCCGTCATTGCCGGTGATCCATGTGGCGCAGAGCACGCGGTCACCCTCATGCGAGGCGGCGAAATATTCAAGCTCGTGGCGGCGCACGACCATGCCGC
>CAZLLB010000147.1:0-8474 GCA_964560165.1 uncultured Parvibaculum sp.
CGGCACCGCCGTCGGCACAGGCCTCAACGCGCCGGTCGGCTTTGCCGAAAAAGTCGCCGAGCACATCGCCTCGATCACCAAGCTCCCCTTCACCACCGCGCCGAACAAATTCGAAGCACTCGCTGCGCATGACGCGATGGTCTTCAGCCATGGCGCGATCAACACGGTCGCGGCCTCACTCTTCAAGATCGCCAACGATATCCGCTTCCTCGGTTCGGGACCGCGCTCCGGCCTCGGCGAACTCTCACTGCCCGAGAACGAGCCCGGTTCCTCCATCATGCCGGGCAAGGTGAACCCCACCCAATGCGAGGCAATGACACAAGTCTGTGTACAGATTTTTGGCAATAACGCCACGCTGACATTCGCGGGCAGCCAGGGCCATTTCGGGCTGAACGTCTATAATCCCGTCATGGCTTATAACTTCCTCCAGTCGGTCCGACTGATGGCCGACGCCGCCGCAAGCTTCACGGAACACTGCGTCATCGGTATCGAGGCGCGCGAAGACAATATCAAGGCGGCGCTTGAGCGCTCTCTGATGCTCGTCACCGCGCTTGCGCCCAAGATCGGCTACGACAACGCCGCCAAGATCGCCAAGACCGCTCACAAGAACGGCACGACACTCCGCGAGGAAGCCGTTGGCGGCGGCTACGTCACCAATGAAGAATTCGACGCCGTCGTCCGACCGGAAAAAATGATCGCCCCCGAATAATTCTTTCGTACTTTCTGGCCCTCTCCTTCGGGAGAGGGCCGGGTGAGGGGCCTTTTACGAAAGAACACCATGCCCGCCGAGATCAAACGCTCCGTCAGCATCTCCGGCCACCGTACCAGCATCTCGCTGGAGCGCCCCTTCTGGGACGCGCTCAAAGAAATAGCCTGCTCAGAAGATGTCTCGGTAAACGAACTGGTCCGCCGCATCGACGAAGACCGCGACAGCGAGGGCAATCTCTCCGGCGCCGTCCGCGTCTATATCCTGACGCATTTCAGAAACAAGGCCATCACCTGCGCCTGATCCATCCGCATCCCTGATTATTGAATTGATGCTTTCTGAACGGGCCGCAGCATCGGCAGCGGAATCCCGGCAACCGAAGGCCCCTTCGCCTTACTCCCGCCAATGCCGATCAGATTGCGCAACTCCTTGGGGATATAACTAATCCCCGCATCCTCAGCGCTCTTGGCGATCAGAAGTTTTGCGGCATATTGCTCAACCGCCGCCGTATTCATGCGCCGCGAAATATCCCCCACCCGGCCCGCAGCGACATTGGAGAAACCGGGGGCATCTTTCGGCTCGGAAAAATTGATGTCGAGTTCGCTGTCGGCGGCAAGACGCGGCAGATCGAACATGGCGGAGAGTTTCGCAGTCCCCGCTTTGAGGGATAAAGCGTCGCGGTCGAATTTCACCACGCCATCCTTCATGGTGAAATCGCCATCAAGACCGGCAACAGGCGTCGAGCCAATTGCAAGCGTCTGGTCCGGCAATACAGACAACTTATCGACAACTTTTTCAGCAAGCAACGCATCGTGAAACGCCGCCACATCGAGAGGTGTGAAGGCGGCATCCCTTGTCGTCAACTTGCCCGTCGCGTTGACCGAAGAGGCTAGCGCCAGCCAACTCCTGCCTTGCGTTTCGGCCTGAATATCGAGCTTTCCCCGCCCCGTCATAAAGGCTGTCCCGGCTACTTGCGCGCTCGCTTTGCCCAGGTCCGCGTCCTCCACCGCAAAGGTCATCCCGATGCCCGGCTGGCCCGTTTTTCCGCCCTCGATGCGCGCAGTCAGCGCCGCTTTTCCATCCGCAAACTTCCCCGTAAAAGGCGATGCCGAGAGAACCCCGTTTGCCAAAGCAAGCTGCATCTGCGCTTCGTTAAGCCTCATCGTGCCAATGCTCAGCACACCGACCTTCAGCTCCATATTGCCTTCAAACAACCCCATCGCCGACCAGTCGAGCGCCGATGTCGGCCATGTGGTTTGCGCGTTCTCCACCGTGAAAATCGGCGTCAGATTGAGCGCATTCATCTCGAGTTTTCCGGTCAGCGTCGGCAATTTGTCTTGTGTTGCATCAGCATAAGTCGCATCGCCCGCGACATGCAGATTGCCCGTCACCACTTCAATATTGTTGAGCGCGAGAAGGCCCGCCTCCTGCTTCACATCGGCGGAAAGAACGAAGCTCGGACCGCCCGCCTGCGCCACGGCAAAATCCGTCGCATATTTCGGTGCACCGAGTGCATCAAGAACCGTGTTGACGTTCGAGGCCGAAATACTGGCGCGACCCGCAAAGCGACGCGCGTCCAGAGGATCGCTCAACGTACCTTTTGCCGTGAATGTGCCGTCGCCCACATTGACGCGCAACGTCGTGTCGTAAGGCTTGGCGCTCGCACCACTCACCTGCAATGACGCCGCACCTGCGCCGGTCAACGCCTCGTCCGCGTTGAAACCCAATTGCCGCAGTAACGCGCGCCCATCGGCATTCGTTGCGTTGGCGATGAGATCGACGTGGTTGATGCTCCCATCCGATGCGCGACCGCGCTTCAGCACCGCATCGACGCGGCTCTCATCCAGAGTTCCCTTGATGGTGAGCGTGTCGAGCTTCGCGTCACTATCGACAGCCTGCCCCGAAGCGAGTTCGATCGCGAGTTGCGCCGTACCCTCGAGTCCGCCGGTCTTGATATCGAGAAATTGAAGCAGCCCGTCCGTCTTTTCGGCGGTGAGGTTACCCTTGATCTGACCTTGCAGCGCGTCGATCCTGCCGTCGGTCACGCCAGACAATGTGCCGGCCAGCGCAAGTTTCGCACCGGCAAAATCCGCCGCATTGAAACGCCGAAGTTCGAGCACACCCTTCGTCATCGCCGCCGACATATCAAGGCCCACAACCGTCGCCCCATTGACCGTGAGCCGATCTGCCGTTGCCGCCAGATCAACGTCATACTTGTCAAAAAACGAAAGCGGCTTTGCATCAGCGGGCCAGAGCGAGCGCAACGGATCGAGGCTGAACGTCTTCGCGGCAAGGCTCGCCGTCAACAATACGTGCTCGCCTTGCGGCGTGAAGGAGAGATTGCCTTGTAGATCCGCAGGCTCAGGCGAATTCGCGTAGGCGGCAGCAAGGTCAATCAGCTCGAGGCGGTCCGGCGTCAGGTTGATGCGCGACGACACAGTGAAAGGCAAATTCGCCTCCCTGTTCGCCACCGCCACGGCGGGCTTTGCCGGGTTGGTGTCATGCGCCACCGGCTCTGCTCGCAAGGTCTCCAGCCAGCGCGCCAGTGCCGCGAGATTGCCGCTCGACGCCGCGAGCTTTCCATCGAAACGTGGCGTCTCACCCGGCAACAACGCGCCGCTCAATTCGAAATTCGTTCCCCCCGCAATATCGCCGCGCGCGCGTTTGATCGTCAGCGCGCCATTTCTGAGCGAGAGATCGAGCGCGGCATCCTTGACGAGCACATCGCGCAGCAATAGCCCCGCGACCTTCACATCTGCCGTCGCATCGATCCAGCCGGGCACAGGCAAGCTCGCGAAACCTGAAAACGGCACCTTGCCGCTTGAGGCGAGATCGTCGATGCGATCAATCAGCGGATCGAGCGTCAGCGCTTCACCAGCGAGATGAACCGACGCCTCAGGACGTCCGCGCCACGAAGCGCGCGCCTCGCCCTTCAGCGTTGTGCCCGCCATCGCAACGATAAGATTCCGGAATGTCGCTGTAGCACCGCTCGAGACGACACCCGCCTCGATGCGCAACGGTGCCCGCGCCTTCTCGCCCTCGGCCACTTTGGTGCTACCAAGCTCAAGGCTCGCTGTGCCGTCTACGCGCGCGTTCGAGGAAAAGCCGGTGGAGATTCCGGAGAAGAGCAGCTTGGCTGGCGCCTTAAGGCTCTGCACTTCTGCCGTAATCGGAAACGCTTTCCTGTTTGAAAAATTGCCGAGCGCGAGCCGAACGGCAAAAGGAATATCATTCACCTGCAAGGAAAGCTCAGCACGGATCGGGCCAAGCAGCGAGGTCGCCATGACATCGCCGTTCACATGCTCAATGCGCCAGTTTCGCCCGGCGCGGTGATCGACGAAGGTGATCGTCCCTTCCTCAAAACTCGCTTTCTGAAGACTGACTGACGAGAGCCCGAACAACCCGTCCTCATGTATCGGTGATGTCGCCAGCAGATTACGCCAGTTGTTGCGCCCGTCCGACGCGACTTCCAAATGCATTTGCGGTCGTGTGATCTTGACGCTGGTGACGCTGATCTCGCCACTGAAGAGCGGTGCCAGCGCGACCTCCGCATCTATCTGCCCAATCCGCACGAAGTCGGCGTTCTCTCCACCCTCGACATTGGCGAGCGACACGTCATTGAGCGTCAGATGCGGCGCAGGCAAAACAACGAAACGGATATCGCCGCCGATCTTCACTTCGCGGCCCGTGATCCGCTGCCCCTGCGCTTCAAATTCGCCACGAAAACGGTTCCAGTCCACGAAAGTCGGCGCCGCAAGAGCTGCAATCAAAAGGACCGCGACCAGACCAGCCAGATAGGAAAGAACCGTATTCAAAAAACCTGTCTCCAAACCTCCGCCTTTTGCCTAAAATGGCTTCCGGCGCATCAAGCAAGCATCCTGCGGCAAGCTGCCGACCATTTGAGGGCAAATTATGGTTTCGGACGGCGGAAATATACTGAATTTAGCGAGATTCCGGAAAATATCGCGCGACGAGAAGAAAAATCGGGACCGCAAGCAAAAAGAAGAGCAAGCCGCTGCCAACCGTGTGCGCTTCGGACGAACCGGAGCCGAAAAGAAGGCATCGCGCCTCATCAGCCAAAACCAGGCGCGTAAACACGACGGGCAGCGCCTCGAAAAAGCGCCAGCCTCCGCCAAAGACGAACCCGACGCCGCGCCAAAATAGCGCCATCCCCGATCGGCACATCACCGCGAAGAGGATACAAATTAGAGCTATACGGAGAATGAGCGGCTTAGCGCCGTGCTCCCAGGCAACGGTATCTTTGATGCTACGCCACCCAGCTTGCGGGCCAAACAAAAAGCCGGGCTGCTGCCTGCGCAACAACCCGGCTCCCTCGCTAAAACAGATGCAGCTTAGCGCGCCGCGTCCTTAGCCGATCCAACGGCGTTCTGAATTTTACCTTCGGCTTTGTCGAGCTTGCCTTCGGCCTGAAGTTTCTTGTCGCCGAGAATTTTTCCCGCAGCATCCTTCACCGCGCCCTTGGCCTGTTTGGCGGCGCCTTCGATGCGATCCTTATCCATGAACAACTCTCCTGAGTTTGTGCTTTCGGTGATCTCGCTGGTGAAACGCCTCAAGCCGAATAAAGTCGAAAAATAAGATGGCGGCGTTTGAAAAAATTCCGCGCTAGATTGATCTCGATCAACCTACGGGGGTCTATCCTGATATCGCTCGGGCAACACACCAAACATCACGCGCGTTTCTACATTTCCGCGATGATCGGCATTGCGGTGTGGTTCAGCATTTACAGTATCGCTGATGTACCCCTTCGTTTCATCATTGCCGGTGACAGCTTCTTCGTCGTCTATCTGATTATCACTGGCATTTTCATGGCCGGCCAGACACCTGAACGCATGCGCAGGAGATCTGATTTCGAGGACGAAGGTATTCTTGTCATCACCCTCATTACGCTGACCGCCGTTTCGCTAAGCCTCGGCGCGATTTTCATGGTGCTTCACAGCCATGGGCTGAAAGTGATGCTGATAGTCTTTTCTCTCTTCAGCGTGCCGCTTGGATGGTTGACGTTTCACACCGTCATGGCTTCGCATTACGCCCATCTCTATTACTTTCCCAAAAGAACGGGATCGAAGCGAAATGATATGGGTGGCCTGGAATTTCCGGAAACGAAGGAGCCGAACTCCTGGGATTTTCTATACTATTCCTTCGTCATCGGCATGACTGCGCAAGTGTCTGACGTGCAGGTTAGCAGTACGGGCTTGCGCAGAGTAACGTTGCTACACAGCATCGTTTCATTCTTTTACAACACCGTGCTTCTGGCATTGGCGGTCAACGTCGCGGTCAACAGCTAGACGGAGAACATCTTTCCGGGATTGAGGATATCGAGTGGGTCCAGCGCCTGCTTGATCGCTCGCATGACAGCTATGCCCTCGCCGTGCTCCGCTTCTAGAAACGCCATCTTCCCCTCTCCGATTCCGTGTTCACCGGTGCATGTGCCATCCAGTGAGAGTGCACGGACGATCATGCGGTCATGAATGCGACGGGCTTCCGCAAGCTCTTCAGGCTTGTCAGGGTCGATGAGCATGATCAGATGAAAATTCCCATCGCCAACATGACCGACCATCGGCGCGACGAGTGATGACTGCGCCAGATCGGCTTTCGTTCCTTTGATCGCTTCGGCTAGCCGCGAGATCGGCACACAAACATCCGTGATGAGCCCCTTCTTCCCCGGCTGAAGTGCCAGGGCCGCATAAAGCGCATTGTGTCGCGCTTCCCAGAGGCGGGTCCGATCTTCGGGCTTCGTCGCCCATTCAAAATCGCCGCCGCCATATTCAGACGCGATCGCGCCGAAACGCTGCGCCTGCTCCTCGACGGAGGCTTCGCTGCCGTGAAATTCAACAAGCAGCAGCGGCATCTCGGGCAGGGTCAGTTTCGAATAGCGATTACAGGCCGCGACCTGCACCTCGTCCAGAAATTCGATCCGCGCCATGGGCAAGCCCGATTGGATCGTCGCGATAACTGCATCAATGGCGCTCTCGAAATTCGGAAACGAAACCACGCCCGATGAAATCGCTTCGGGAATACCATAGAGCTTCAGCGACAGCTCGGTGATAACACCGAGCGTACCTTCGGACCCGACAAGAAGCCGCGTCAGGTCATAGCCCGCCGAGGATTTTCGCGCTCGTCTCGCAGTACGCACAATACGGCCGTCAGCCATGACGGCGGTGAGGTTCAACACATTTTCGCGCATGGTCCCGTAGCGCACGGCGTTGGTACCCGACGCACGCGTCGCAGCCATCCCGCCAAGGCTTGCATCAGCGCCGGGATCAATGGGAAAGAAAAGACCCATGTCGCGCAAATGAATATTGAGTGCTTTGCGTGTAACACCGGCTTCGAGATGAACGTCGAGGTCGGCGGCATTGACTGCAATGACGCGATTCATCCGGGACAGATCGAGCGAAAGCCCACCATGGGGTGCCGAAATATGCCCCTCAAGCGACGTCCCCGTACCAAAGGGAATGATCGGAAAACGGTGTCGAGCACAGATGCGGACTATTGCCGCGACATCTTCCGTCGATGTTGCGAAAGCCACGGCGTCGGGTGCCACAACGGGATGCCATGATTCATCGCGGCCATGCGCCTCGCGGATCGGCAGCGACAAGTTCAACCGCTCGCCGAGCAAGGTCATCAACTCGGCAATGGCTGCATCTCGCCCGTTTGGCCGCGCATCTGTCTTGCTCATGACTGCCCTCCTTGATCTCCGCGCCCGCTAAACTACCATGCCCGCAAAGCAAAGCCATTGGGAGAGCGCCGACAATGACGACCGGAAAACCAATCGAATGCCCGCTGCGCAAAGTCGAGCCTGCATGGGTTGATCTCAACGGGCATATGAATATGGCTTACTATCATGTGCTTTTCGATGAGTCGCTGGACAAGGCTTTCACCGAATTCGGCATCGGCTGGGACTACACGCAATTGGGCGAAGGCTCGTCCTTCACCGCCGAAGTTCATGTCTGTTATCTCAACGAATTGAAGGAAGGCGAGCCGGTTCGCATCACCTATCAATTGCTCGACTGGGATGCCAAACGCATCCACATCTTCGGCCACATGTACCATGCCGAAGAAGGCTACCTCGCAGCCACCTCGGAGCAGATGTGCGTGCATGTCGATATGAAAACGCGCCGCGTCTCGCCCTTTCCCGATGCAGCGCAAACTCAAATCTCTGCGATGATGGAAGCGCACAAAAACTTGCCGCGTCCCGAGCAGGCGGGCCGGGTCATCGGCATCAAGCGGAAAGTCGCGAAATAAATTTTTTGATTGAGAGCGACAAGGACCATCCTTGTAGATGAGCCCGGAGGAGCCGCGCGCGAACGCCCGGCTCGCCCAGCCTTGCAGGGCTAGGCCGTGTTCCTTATTTATCGCAGACGAGCGAGAAACCAAGCCACCAATGGCTTTGCGGCGACAATGCCGCGCCGGTTCAAACCAACTCCCCATGCTATACTGCCGGAATCGAGCCTCCGACCTGAGAGCCTGCCTTGAACGACCCGTTTGACCTTGGAGCAATCCCCGAACAGAACACCGCGCGCACAACCAGTGCGGCGGCGATCGCGGGTATGCGCGCACCCTATCTCGACGGGCTGAACGAGGCGCAGCGCGAGGCTGTCGAGGCGTTGGACGGCCCGGTGCTCGTGTTGGCGGGCGCGGGCACCGGCAAGACACGGGTGCTGACGACGCGGCTTGCGCATCTCCTCGCCACGCGCCGCGCCTGGCCCAGTCAGATCCTCGTCGTGACCTTCACGAACAAGGCCGCGCG
>CAZLLB010000148.1:0-8444 GCA_964560165.1 uncultured Parvibaculum sp.
ACGATCGCGGCGACCCGTGAGAATCTTGTGCGGATAGGCCTGGTGGCCTACGTCCCAGATGAGCCGATCATCGGGCGTATTGAAGACGTAATGCAGCGCCACGGTAAGCTCGACAACACCGAGCCCGGCGCCAAGATGGCCGCCCGTCACCGAGACGGCGTCGATGGTTTCAACGCGCAGCTCATCCGCAAGCTGACGAAGATCGCTCTCGGGAAGAGCGCGAATGTCGGCTGTGCTCGCAATGCGGTCAAGCAGGGGCGTATGCGGTTTCTTGCTCAAATCATACCTCGGCCGCGGCCGGTCCTCACCGGACAACCCGGCGGCTCAGTTGCGGCGGTTTATAACGAAACGCGCCGCCTCGCGCAAAAGGTCTGCTTTTTCATCAAATAAATCAAGGTGTTGGATCGCCTGTTCCGACAAAATGCGGGCCTGGTCGCGGGCTCGCTCCACCCCCAGAATGGAGACAAAGGTGGCCTTCCCGGCCTCCGCATCCTTGCCCGTAGCCTTGCCTACAACATGCACGTCGCCTTCCACATCAAGCAAATCGTCGGCTATCTGGTAGGCAAGTCCCATATCATGGGCATAGGCGTGAAGTGCATGATGATGCTCCTCAGGGGCGCGGCCAAGCACCGCACCCGCCTCGCAAGAATAAGCTATCAGCGCGCCCGTCTTCAGGCGCTGGAGCCGTGTGATCGCACCCATATCGAGGGCTTGGCCTTCGCTGGCGAGGTCTATCATCTGCCCTCCCACCATGCCGCGCGCTCCCGCCGCTTCAGCGAGGCGGCGCACCAGTTCGACGCGGATTTCACCCAGTTCATGGGTCTCGTCATCGGTGAGGATTTCAAAGGCAATGGTCAGCAGCGCATCGCCCGCCAGCACCGCTGTCGCCTCATCGAATTTGCGATGGACCGTGGGCTGGCCGCGACGAAGATCGTCGTCGTCCATACAAGGCAGATCGTCATGGACCAGTGAGTAAGTGTGAACACATTCGACAGCGGCAGCTACACGCAGCGCCGAGCCACTATGGACACCGAAGAGGCGAGCGCTTTCGCAAACAAGGAAAGGGCGGAAACGCTTGCCTCCCGCAAGGGCTGCGTAGCGCATCGCCTCGAAGACGCGCGCCTCAGGCCCATCGGCGCGCGGCAACAACCCGTCGAGCAGCGCCTCGACGGCGCCTTGAGAACGCTCCATCGCCGTCTCGAAGGAAGCTGCGGTTGCGGTCATGTGAATGCTTATTCGACGTCGAGAGGCGCGGTGCCGGAGGGCTCGCCATTGGCCGAAAGGGTGATTTTCTCGACCTTGGCTTCGGCGGCCTTGAGGCGGGCTTCACAATGAGCTTTCAACGCTGTGCCGCGCTCATAAAGCTCGATCGACTTTTCGAGCGGCGCTTCGCCAGATTCGAGCTGGCTGACGATCTTTTCAAGCTGCGCCAGCGCATCCTCGAAGCTCAGCTTTTCAATATCGGCAGCGGTTGGCGAGGCCATCGGTTTTCTCCGTTAGATCAGGCGGCAAGCTGGAGCGCCCGGACATGCGCCCGCGCGCTGGCTGCAAGCGCGGCCAAGTCATAACCGCCCTCAAGCGTCGAGACAACGCGTCCGTCGCAAAGCTCGTTGGCGAGTTGCACCAGTTCCGTCGTCGCCCAGCCATAATCATCTTCCGAAAGCCGCAGGTTGGCGAGCGGATCGGCATAATGGGCATCAAAACCCGCCGAAATGAAGATGAAATCGGGCGCAAATTGCGTCAGGGCGGGAAGGACCACATCGGCGAAAACTTCACGAAATTCCGCAGAACCCGCTCCGGGCGAAAGGCAAGCATTGAGAATATTGCCGACGCCGCGCTCGCCCGCACGGCCTGTCCCCGGATAAAGCGGCCATTGATGGGTCGAGGCATAGAAGAGATTGGGGTCGGTTTCAAAGCAGGCTTGCGTACCATTGCCGTGATGAACGTCGAAGTCGATGACGGCAACGCGACTAAGCCCATGCGCATCGCGCGCATGAAGTGCGCCGATGGCGACATTATTGAAGAGACAAAAGCCCATCGCCTGATCTGGCTCGGCATGATGGCCCGGCGGACGGATAGCGCAGAAGGCGTTACGTGCGCGGCCCGCCATAACTTCATCGACGGCATAGACCACAGCACCCGCCGCACGCAAAGCCGCCTCAACCGAGCCTGGCGACATGGCCGTATCGGCGTCGATGCGGCGAAAGCCGGTTTCGGGCACGCTGTTCAGGATTTTCTCAACATGAACTGCCGGATGGACGCGCTCAAGCTGCTCGACACTCGCGCGCGGCGCCTCAACGCGCATCAGCAGCGCGAACTCCTCGGCTTCAAGCGCGCCAAGAACCGCGCGGAGCCGATCCGGGCACTCAGGATGGCCGGGCGGCACCTCATGTTCGAGGCAGGCCGAATGGGTGACGAGCAAGGTTTCCATGAACGGGACCGAAGCGGGAGACGGGATGAGCGAATGTAGCACTCATCTTGCCAGGCTTCGAGGTCGGTGCGTTCAAGCCTGCCGATACCAATCGACGCCCTTTTCGTTGCGTTCGACTACGGCGGCCTTGCGGCCCAGCAGGCAATTCAGGTGGGCGAGGCTTTCGCCGGTGGCCATGAAGAAGACTTCAGGGCCGATCTCACGTTTGAAAAGGGCCGGAAAGACGTCGATGGCGCGTTTGGGTTCGGCCAGCAGGGCATGGAGCTTCGACAAGCCATCTTCATGGCCTTCGATCAGTTGCGTGAGCCGGGCATGGAGACCGTAGAAAGGCTCATTATGTGCGGGCAGCACCAGCACATCATCGGGAAGGTTGGCGCGGATGCGATGGCAACTGTCGATCCAGTCTTGCAGCGGATTGTCATGCGCTTCAGTCGGATGGACACTGACATTTGACGAAATGCGCGGCAGAACCTGATCACCGGAAATCAGAATTTTTGCCTCTTCGCTGAAAAGGCAGACATGCTCTGGCGCATGGCCCGAGCCGACGACGACGCGCCAATTGCGACCGCCGATTTTCAACTCATCATTTTCCTTCAGGCGACGAAAGACATCCGGCAGGCGCGAGACATGGCTGCCGAAACCGCCGAAACGCTTGGCATAGCTTTCGAGGCCGCGGCGACCCATGCCAGCGGCGCGATAAAAATCCAGCGCCTCCTTCGGTGCTTCGCGGCCCGTATCGAGGACGAGCGAGCGGCACATCAGAAAATCGGTGCGCGACATATAGAGTTCGGTGCTGAACTTGCGCGTGATCCAGCCCGCGAGGCCGACATGATCGGGATGGAGATGAGTGACGATGACGCGCGTAATCGGCTTGCCCTTGAGACCGCTTGCAAAGATCTCGTTCCAGAGCGCTTTGACTTCCTCGGTAGCGACGCCTGTATCAACCAGCGTCCAGCCGTCTTCCTCCTCGATCAGCCAGAGGTTGATGTGGTCGAGCTGGAAGGGAAGCGGCATGCGCACCCAATAGATGCCGGGCGCGGCTTCCATCAATTCGGCTGGCGCGGGTATGCGGCTCAGCGGATACCGCAGAGGACTTTCAATGGGCTGAGCAAGGGAAACGTCGGACATGCGCATACTCTATCAACGGTCGCGGCTCGAATAACGGGCGACCCATCGGTGATAGGCGCGTCATGGCGTCAGGTCAAACAATGCCGTTTTCGGTCAGGGCGACGCTAGGGAAGGCATCACCCCGCCAGAGCATCCGCATCAAGGGCATAAAGAGCCGATGCGCCGGACGTCGCGGGCATCAGCAGGCCAGGGCTCGCGGGTAGCACCTGCTGGGCATAAAAACGGGCGAGCGAAACACGGGAAACGAGAAACGAGTCTTCGCCTTCGGGCGTTGCAAGCGCGGCGCGGGCGAGGAAATGACCGCCCGCGACCGTTCCAAAAAGGCGCAGATATGGCGACGCGCCCGCAAGGCAATCGTCAGGTTTGGCTCTCAGATTTGCCAGCATGTAATCCGTTGCGGCATTCAACGCGGCGATGCCTGCCTCGAGCGAGGTGGCGACGACAATCATGTCCGCGTTGTTGGATGCATGAGCCCGCGCGGCGGTCTCTTTCATCTCGGCGATGAAAGCGCGGGCGATGGTGCCTTGCCCAAGCGGCAGCTTGCGCGTCACCAGGTCGATTGCCTGAATACCGTTGGTGCCTTCATAAATCGGCAGGATGCGGGCGTCTTTATAGAACTGCCCTGCTCCCGTCTCCTCAATGAAACCCATGCCGCCGTGAACCTGCACGCCGATCGAGGCGACTTCGCAGCCGATGTCTGTGGAGAAGCTCTTGGCGATCGGCGTTAGCAGATCGGCGCGAGCCTGACCGGCGGCGCGCGTCGCCTCATCATGGCCGTGATGTGCGGTGTCGATGGCGACGGCGTTCGCATAGCAGATGGCGCGGGCCGCCTGCGTCATAGACTTCATGGTGAGAAGCATACGGCGCACATCGGGATGGGCGACGATGGGTGCCATCTCGCCGGGAGCAAGCGTCGAGCCGGTCGGGCGGCCCTGCTTGCGCTCCTGCGCATAGGCGAGCGCTTGTTGAAAGGCGCGCTCGGCAATGGCGACGCCCTGCGTGCCGACGAGAAGGCGCGCGTTGTTCATCATCGTGAACATGCAGGCAAGGCCACGGTTCTCCTGACCTATCAGTGTGCCGATGGCACCACCCTCGTCACCGAAAGTCATGACGCAGGTGGGGCTTGCATGGATGCCTATTTTGTCTTCAAGCCCCGTGCATTTCGCATCGTTGCGCGCGCCGAGTGAGCCATCCTGGTTGACGAGGAATTTCGGTACGAGAAAGAGCGAGATACCCTTGGTGCCGGCAGGTGCATCGGGCAGGCGAGCGAGGACGAGGTGGACGATATTGTCCGCCATATCGTGATCGCCATAGGTGATAAAGATTTTCGTGCCGCTGATCCTGTAAGTGCCATCGCCCTGCGGGACGGCTTTGGCTTTCAGCGCATTCAGATCGGAGCCTGCCTGCGGCTCGGTGAGGTTCATCGTACCCGTCCACTCGCCGGAGACGAGTTTAGGCAGATAAAGGCGCTTCTGCTCCTCGGTTCCATGCACAGACAACGCTTCTACCGTGCCCTGGCTTAGAATCGGGCAAAGGCCAAAAGCCATATTGGCGGCGTTCCACATTTCCTGCGTGGCGGTGGCGAGTGCCAGCGGCAAGCCTTGCCCGCCATATTCGGGCGCGGCGGCGATGGAACCCCAGCCGCCTGCGACCCATTGACGATAAGCCGCGGCAAAACCCTTGGCGGTCTTGACGCCATCGGCTTCAAGGCGGACACCTTCGCTATCACCTGTCTTGTTCAAGGGTGCCAGAACGTCGCCCGCGAGTTTAGCGCCCTCCTCGAGCACAGCCTCGACCAGGTCGGGCGTCAGTTCGGCAAAATCGCCCTTGCCGGTGAGCGCGCCGAGGCCCGCTACTTCGTTGAGCAGAAAGGCCATGTCGCGGACGGGAGCACGATAGGTCATGTGATGCTTTCAGGAGAGGTCTGACGTTTTTACGATTTTACTCTATTCTCGCAAGGCATTGAACCCGAGGAGTTGAGATTGGAGACCATCCGCAAGGAAGGGAAAGGACGCACGGCACTCATAACCGGTGCATCCGCAGGAATAGGGCGTGAGTTGGCGCTGATTTTCGCCGCGCATGGCTTCGATGTGGTGTTGATCGCACGGCGTGAAGAGCGCCTCAGGACGCTGGCGCAAGAAGTGCAACGGGTTTACGGCGTAACGGCGCATGTGATGGTGGCTGATCTCGCCGACCCCGCCGCGCCAAGGCATATTTTCGATGAAATGGCGGCGCGGCATATTCCGATCGACGTGCTCATCAACAATGCGGGCTATACAGTGCCGGGTTTCTTCCGCGATACGCGCTGGACCGATCAAGCCGCGCTCATTCAGGTGATGGTCACAGCGGTGGCGGAGCTTTGCCATTTGTTCGGGCCGGGCATGGCGGCGCGCGGCTATGGACGCATCGTTAATGTCGCTTCGCTGGCTGGCCATCTGCCGGGCGCAGCGGGCGGCACGCTTTATGCGGCGAGCAAGAGCTTTGTCATCAAAATGTCGGAGAGCCTTTCGCTCGAATATCAAGGCAAGAACGTACATGTGACGGCGCTCTGCCCCGGCTTTACCTATTCTGAATTTCACGACGTTGCGGGCAATCGCGCCGAGGTCAGCAAGTTTCCCAAAGCGCTATGGATGGAAGGCGACGTCGTGGCGCGGGAGGCTTATGACGCGGTGATGGTGGGCAAGCCCGTTATCATCAACGGCAAGCTCAACAATGTTCTGGCTTTCCTTGCCCGTGTGCTGCCGCAAATGCGCGTGCGTGCGCTGATGGCTCGCAATGAGCGTAATGCGAAGGGCAAAGCGCGTGGCGTCTGACATTTTGAATGCCGACGACGCGGCGATCCGGCGCGCGGGTGATTTGCTGCGGGCCGGACGGCTCGTCGCCTTTCCGACCGAGACAGTTTACGGGCTCGGCGCTGACGCCACGAACGACCGGGCCGTCGCGCAAATTTTCGAAGCCAAGGGACGTCCCACATTCAATCCGCTGATCGTGCATGTGCAGAATGTTGAGGAGGCGCGGCGACACGCGCGCTTCACGGCGGATGCCGAAGCGCTGGCGAGTGCTTTCTGGCCCGGCGGCATCACGCTGGTTCTGCCGCGCCGTGAAACGACAGCGGTGTCGCTGCTGGTCAGCGCGGGGCTCGATACGGTGGCGTTGCGTGTGCCTGTGCATCCGCTGGCGCAATCGCTTCTACGCGCAACGGGACGGCCGATCGCTGCACCCTCAGCCAATGCGTCGGGCGAAGTGAGCCCGACACGCGCCGGACACGTAATGGAATCGCTCGGGCACGCGGAAGCACTGGCGCTCATTCTCGACGGCGGCCCCTGCCCGCTTGGACTTGAATCGACGGTGATCGGTTTCCCCGAAGGTGGTGTGCCGACACTGCTGCGGCCAGGTGCCGTGGCGCGCGAGGCCATCGAAATCGTCCTCGCACGAAAGCTTGAAGCGGCAAATGCCGCATCGGGCGAAGCGGGGCGCTCATCGCCAGGTCAACTCGCCAGCCACTATGCGCCGCGTAGCGGATTGCGCCTCAATGCCGCAAGCCCTCAAGACGGAGAGCTATGGCTGGCCTTTGGCGCAGACACGGAAAAGGCCGACATGAATCTCTCGCCATCGGGAAATCTCACCGAGGCCGCCGCCAATCTTTTCGCCATGCTGCGTGCACTGGATGCGATGTCAGAAGGGCGCGTCATCGCGGTCGCGCCTGTTCCGCGCATGGGCCTTGGCGAGGCGATCAACGATCGGTTGGCGCGCGCAGCAGCACCACGCTGACTAAAATCGCCCGCACCGCCGCCGTTTTTCGCTGGTAATCAAAACGTTGATAAACATAGCGGCAAACCTTAAAGAGCCCGAAATTCCATATTGCTATTGATGAAGACATTAAATCCGCATCCCGTGGATTTTCCTCGTATGAGGCCAATCATGTCTTCGCTTCTATCCTCTCTGAGCAATCTCTCCATCAAGGCGAAGGTCATCTCGGCCTTCACGCTTCTCCTTTTTACCTCTGTTGCACTTGGATTGTTTTCTACGCAGCGCATCGGCGCCGTTCACGAACAGGCAGCAGCCGTTCGCGACAACTACCTTCCCGCCACCAAGGCGCTTGGCGAAATCGCCTTCTGGTCAGCGCGCGCGCGCATCCATCAATCGGTGATGATCATGGACCCGGCGCAAATTCCCGAGCAGACGGAAAAATTGCAAGCGGCACTTGCCGGCATCGTTGCCGCTCACGCGATCTATGATCCGACCGTCGAACTTCCCGAAGAAAAAGCCGTTGCGGACCGCATTGCGACTGGATGGCAGAAATATCTCGTTGAAAGCGATAAAATAAGCAAGCAGATGGCTGCCGGAAATATGAACGCGGCTGGCCAGCTTTTCAGCGGCGAGGCCCGCAAAATCTTCAACACAGTTGTCGAAGACATCACGACCGACATCGCGCTCAACGCCGAATACGCCAAGGCCGCCGCTGATCATGGCGAGGCGACCTATATTTCGGCTCGCATCTGGATCTATGCAGCCCTCGGCTTCGCGGCGCTGATATGCGCGCTGGTCGGTTTCGCGATCATCTTCTCGGTCTCGACGCCCATTCACGCGATGACCGTTGCGATGAAGCGGCTTGCTGATCACGACCTCACGACCGATGTACCCTGCGTGGAACGCAAGGATGAAATCGGCTCAATGGCCAGCGCCGTTCGGGTGTTCAAGGACAATATAATAAGGAGCGATGAGCTTGCGGCGGCGCAAGCCGAAGAGAACGAGGCCAAGCATCAGCGCGCAGCCCGCCTCGAAGCGCTGACGAACAGTTTCGAAACACAAGTCGGTACATTGGTGCAGTCGCTCTCCGCCGCGGCGACAGAAATGGAATCGACGGCAAGCTCGATGACCGCGC
>CAZLLB010000149.1:0-8370 GCA_964560165.1 uncultured Parvibaculum sp.
AGAAGGGGCTTGCCGCGCGCAAGGATGGCGACATCTGGGAGGTGCCTTATCTGCCGGTCGATCCGGCGGATCTCGGGCGCACTTACGAGTCCATCATCCGCGTCAACAGCCAGTCGGGCAAAGGCGGTATCTCCTACCTTCTGGAAGCTGAATACGGGCTCGTTCTGCCGCGTCGGCTTCAGGTGGAGTTTTCCTCCGCCGTTCAGAAGGTGACGGATGATACCGGCAAGGAAGTGACGGCGGCCGATATCTGGCACATTTTCGAGGACGAGTATCTCACGCCCGCCTCGCCGCTCGCCTATGTCAGCCACACGCTCTTTGATGAAGGTGGCAAGCAGGGTGTGAAGCTCCGTATGCGGCGCTTTGGCGTCGAGGAGGAGAGTACGGGCCTCGGCAACGGTCCCATCGACGCGCTGATGCAGGCGCTCGGCGTGGCGATACAGGTGCGCCATTACGGCGAACATTCGCTGGGCAGCGGCGCGGACGCCAAAGCGGTTGCCTTCGTCGAAGTCGGCGAAACGGGTAATCCCGGCGATGTTTATGGCGTCGGCATCGACCCCAACATCATCACCGCTTCGTTCAAGGCGGTGATCAGCGCCACGAACCGTGTCGCCCGGCGATACAGCGCCACCGAGCAAAAGACCGTTTTCGGCGGCAGATAGCCCTCGAAAGCGCAGAAATCCGGGGCCGGAAGCTTATGCTTTCCGGCCCCTTTTCGTTGGCCAGCCCGGCTATTGTTGCGCCTTTAACGCTGTTTGCGAGAATTTTCATTTCGATTATTGGCGACAGGTCCCGCCGCCCCATATATGTTGCAACGCAACAAAGCCCTGAAGGTCAAGGTTCGCACATGTCGCTTTACCAGTTTTATGAATGGAACCACGCCGCCCTCGCACCCTTGCGCGGCGCAGCGGAACTCAGCATCTGGGCCTTGCGCCATCCACTCAATCCCTTTGCGCAGACCTTTAGCGCCAAGACCATGGCGGCGGCCTTTGACGTTTTTGAAAGCGTGACGCGACGCTACGGCAAACCGAAATTCGGCCTTGATGAAACCATGGTCGAGGGGCGGCCGGTCCCGGTAGTCGAGCGCATCGTCTGGGAAAAACCCTTCGGGCGCGTCATTCATTTCGAGCGCGAGCCCGCCGCCCTCAAGGGCGTCAAGGCGCAGCCCAAGCTGCTGATCGTCTCGCCGCTATCGGGCCATTACGCGACGCTGCTGCGCGGCACTGTCGAGGCGATGCTGCCCCATAACGAGGTCTATATCACCGACTGGGCGGACGCGCGCAAAGTGCCGCTCTCCAAAGGCAGCTTCGATCTTGAAGACTATGTGGATTATCTGATCGAGATGTTCCGCGCGCTCGGGCCGGACCTGCATGTGCTGGCGGTCTGCCAGCCTTCGGTTCCCGTTTTCGTCGCCGCCTCGCTGATGAACGAGGATGACGATCCGCTCGCGCCGCGCAGCATGACCCTGATGGGTGGCCCGATCGACACGCGCGAAAGCCCCACCGAGGTCAACCGTCTCGCCACAGAGCGCGGCACGGAATGGTATGAGCGCCACGTGATCACCACCGTGCCCTTTCCGCACAAGGGCGCGATGCGGCGGGTCTATCCCGGTTTCGTCCAGCTTTCCGGCTTCATGGCGATGAACATCGAAAAGCATGTCGATGCTCATTGGTCCTTTTTCGACCAGCTTGTCGAGGGCGACGGCGAGAGCGCGGAAAAGCACCGCGAGTTCTATGACGAATATCTGTCGGTCATGGATATGACGGCAGAGTTCTATCTCCAGACGGTCGATCTGGTGTTCGTGCGCCATGCGCTGCCCAAGGGCGAGTTGACGCATCGCGGACGGCTCGTCAATCCGGCGGCGATCAAGCACACCGCGTTGATGACGATCGAAGGCGAGAAGGACGACATCTCCGGCGTCGGCCAGACCAAGGCGGCGCACAAGCTCGCCAGCGGCCTTGCCGCGTCGAAGCATGAGCATTGGGAGCAGCCCGGCGTCGGCCATTACGGCGTCTTCAACGGCTCGCGCTGGCGCGACGAGATCGCGCCGCGTGTCCGCGCCTTCATTGCCCGCCACGCTTGAGGCCAAGGCTTTTGGGTCGCTGGCGGTGCGCCACGGCCACAGCAAATAAATTCTCTTCCGCGCCTCTTCATCGACCGCGTAGGCGAATTGAATTCGTGTCATGCTCACTATGATTCGTCCCGGACCCTCCGGCGCGCCGTCCTTATGAAAAACAGGATCGACGGGACCAATCATCTCGGCGGCCGTTTCAAGCGGGCGCCGTTTCGCATATTCGATCGGTGAAGAGAGTTCGCCATCCATGCCCAAAAGCGTCAAGCCGGCCTCGCTGCATATCGATTATCTCGACATAGATGGACGCACCGTGCCGATCACGGCGTTCCACAATCCGCGTGCGCGGCGCATCATCGTCCGCGTCGATCTGGCCGCCGGTTCGGTGCAGGTGACATCGCCCTCGCGGCGCGGCATGGCCAAGGCCCTGCTTTTTGCCCGCGAGCAGCGCGCCTGGATCGCCGAGCGCCTCGAGCACGTGCCGCCGCCCGTTCCCTTCAAGAGCGGCGCGCATATTCCCTTCAAGGGGCGCGAACACATCATCCGCCATGTCGGCGCGCGACGCGCCGAAGCGGAGACGCGCGGTCCGGTCTGGCGCGTCCGTGCCGCCGAGACGGGCGGCTTGCCGGAGATTTGCGTGAAGGGCCATGCGTCTTTCCTGCAACGCCGCATCACCGACTGGCTGCGCGCTCAGGCCCGTGAGGAACTGAACGAGCGCGCGCTCTTCCATGCCGAAGCCTTCGGCGTGCGTCCCTCACGCATCACCCTGCGCGACCAGACCAGCCGCTGGGGTTCGTGTTCGCATACGCGGGGACTGTCTTTTTCGTGGCGGCTCATCATGGCCCCGCCGCATGTGCTCGATTACGTGGCCGCGCACGAGGTCGCGCATCTGCGGCACATGAATCACGGGGCGCGCTTCTGGGCGTTGGTGGAAGAAGCCATTCCGACCTATGAGAGCGCCAAGACCTGGCTCGAAGTTCACGGGCCGGGGCTTCACCGTTACGGCGCCGATCCCTTCGGCGGCGTCGATATGGAGCCATGAGGCTTAAAACAGGCACGGTCAGCTTTACCGTTTTTCTCAGTGCGCTGACCGCTCTCGGCCCGCTTTCCACCGACATGTATCTGCCATCGCTGCCTGCGATCCAGCACGCTTTCGGTGCGGATACGGGCGCGGTGCAGATGACGCTCAGCGTCTTCCTCATCGGCGCGGCGGGCGCGCAGCTTGTCTATGGGCCGCTATCGGATCGCTATGGGCGGCGGCCTTTGCTGCTGGTCGGCTATATCGTTTATGTGGCGGCGAGCCTTGGCTGTCTTTTTGCCGGGTCCATCGGTGAGCTGACTTTCGCGCGGTTCTTTCAGGCGCTGGGCAGCGGCGCTTCCGTGGTGCTCGCCCGCGCCATCGTCCGCGATCTCTATGCGGCCGAACATGCAGGCCAGATGCTTGCCCGCATGGCCTCGATCATGGGCGTCGTGCCCGCCATCGCGCCGGTCGTCGGTGGTCTTGTCGAGGGGGCTTTCGGCTGGCAGGCAAACTTTCTCACCATGGCGGTGGGCGGGGCGTTGCTTGGCCTTGTCAGTTTCTTCGGGCTGGAGGAAACGCTTCATCCCGCGCAGCGCCAAAGCGCCAATGTCCGCGCCATTCTCGGCCATTATGCGCGGCTGCTGCGCAACGCCGCCTTCCTGCGCTATCTGCTGGTCGCGAGTTTCTGCTTTGGCGGCGTCTTCGCCTTCGTGTCCGGCTCGTCCTTCGTGCTGCAAAACATCTACGGCCTCTCGCCCGTCGCCTATGGGCTGTCCTTCGGGGCGATGATCTTCGGCTATATAGCAGGCACGCTGACCGGCGCGCGCTTCACGCTCCAGCATGGCATCGAACGAATGCTGAAGCTTGGAAGCACCATGGCCATGCTGGGCGGTGTAGCGATGATGCTTCTGTCGCAAACCTCGTTTCCGCCGGTCGCGGCGATCATCCTGCCGATGATGCTCTACACATACGGGGTCGGCGTGACGATGCCGCAATCCATGGCCGGTGCGCTGACACCCTTTCCCGAAATCGCGGGAACCGCGTCGGCGCTGATGGGGTTTCTGCAATCGGCTTTTTCAGCCGTTGTTGGAATTTATGTCGGGCACATGCTGGGCGGCGAGGCGACCGCCATGCCGATGATCGCGACCACCGCAATCATGGGGGCGCTATCCTTCACGATGGTGTTCGGCCTCAAGCGACGCAGCCTTCAGCGATAGGACGAGGGATGGCCCGGCTGCAAGGTTGAAGGCCGGTCGGTATGCGACGCCGCGCCGAAGAGACGCTCGAAGAAACCGGGCTCCTCCCATTCGCGTTTTGGCTCAGGCACAGGCTCTGCCTGCTCTTGCGGCGCGACGGCAGCGACCGGCGTTTCCGTCGGGGTGGAAGCGTAATAGGGATAGCGGCCCGGCAGATCTGCGACCGGCTGGTTTGCCTGTGTCCGTGCCATGAAGTCATGCCAGATCGTTGCCGGCAGACCGCCGCCCGTCACCTTCTTCATCGGTGTGCGATTGTCGTTGCCCACCCAGACGCCGACGACGAGATCGGCGGAGTAGCCGACGAACCAGGCGTCGCGGAAATCCTGGCTGGTGCCGGTCTTGCCCGCCGTCTGGCGATCGGCCAGCGCGGCCTTGCGGCCCGTGCCCTCGGTCATCACACCCTTCAGCATGTAGTTCATTTCGCCAAGCGCCTGCTCGCTCATCACCCGCCCCATGCCCGAGCCCTGGCGCAGATAAATCTGGCTGCCGTTGCGGTCGTGCACTTCTTCGATGCCATGAGCTATGACGCCGAAGCCACCATTGGCGAAGGCGGCATAGGCGGCAGTGAGTTCCAGCAGATTGACATCGCAGGAGCCGAGCGCCAGCGACAGGTTCGCGGGCAGGTTTTCCTGAATGCCCAGCCTCTGCGCGGTGCGGATCACATTGCGGATGCCGACTTCCTGCGCGACCTGCACGGCGACCGTATTCACCGAACGCTCCAGCGCACGGCGCAGGCTCATCGGCCCTTCAAATTTATTTGCGTAGTTCGACGGCGACCAGGTGCCATAGGTCACCTTCTGATCGACGCGTACCGTCTCGGGCGTCAGGCCGCGCTCCATGGCGGTGAGATAGACGAAAGGCTTGAAGGCTGAACCGGGCTGGCGAAGCGCCTGCACGGCGCGGTTGAACTGGCTCTGCGCGTAGGAGCGCCCGCCGATCATCGCGCGCACCGAACCATCCGGCGTCATGGCGACGATGGCGGCTTGCGTCACGCCAAGTTCGGCGCCTTGCGCGGCCAGTGCCTTGGCGATGATTTCTTCAGCCGCGCGTTGCATCGCCGGGTCGATGGTGGTGCGGACGATGAGATCGGTATTGGGCTCGCCGGTATAGCCCGGCAAAACATCGGCAACCCAATCGACGAAATAATTGATTGAGCCTGATGCCGAATAGCCTTCGAGCGAGGCTGGATGTGCCAGCGCATAACGCTCCTGGGCGTCGGAAATATAGCCGACGCGCACCATGTTATCGAGCACGATGGAGGCGCGTTCGCGCGCGCGGGCAAGATCATTGGTCGGCGAATAATGCGAGGGCGCCTTCAGCAGGCCCGCCAGCATCGCGGCTTCAGAGAGCGTGAGGTCGTGCGCGGTTTTCTTGAAGAAACGCTCCGACGCGCCCTCGATGCCATAAGCGCCACCGCCGAAATAAACGCGGTTGAGATAGAGCGTCAGGATCTGCTCTTTGGAGTAGCGCGCCTCCAGCCAGATCGCCAGCAGCATCTCCTTAATTTTGCGACTGAAGGTCCGGTCTGGTTTCAGGAAGACGTTCTTGGCCAATTGCTGCGTGATGGTCGAGCCGCCCTGCACGATGTAGCCAGCGCGATAGTTCTGCCAGGCGGCGCGGGCAAGCCCGATGGGATCGACGCCGAAATGCCAGTAATAGCGCTGATCCTCGGTCGCCACCACGGCCTGCGACACATAAGCGGGCATGTCCGCCGTCGTCACCATGCCGCCGAGAAGATCGCCGCGATGGCTCAGCGTTTCGCCATCGGCGGCGAGGATCGACAGGGACGGCGCATGGGTGACATCCCAGAGGCCGGACGTGTCGGGCAGCGACATCGCATAATAGAAAAGCAATCCGCCGATACCGATGGCGAACCAGAGACAGGCAACCGTCATCCAATAGGCGACAGCGCGCAGCAGGCCGCGGCCCCGTGGCTTGCGCGGCCCGCGCGGCGGACGGCCCGAAGAGCCGCCGCCCCGTCGCGGTTCGGAGCGCAGGCCGTTTCTGTTTGGCTGCTTGCCCTGAAATCTCGGCGCGCTTTTCGAACCCGGCTCGCCTCGCGTGGAAGCACGCAGATCATCTCCATCGGCCAGAGATGAAAGCGGCGGCACGGAGCGGGTGGCGGCATCGGCGCGCAGCACGATGCCCTTGTCGGCCAGTTTCTTTTTCGATTTTTTCGGTGGTTTCTTCGTGCCACCGCCGAAACGTGCAAACCGCGAATGTGGCTTGTCGGCCTTGCGCGGCGCATCGGGCTTTCCCGGCCGGTTCGCATCGACGCCGACGCGCACGGGGCCAAGACCGGCAAGACGGCGCGTCATCCAATCATTGCCGGCGCTTCCGTCCGAACCTCGGCCGCCGCCGCGCCTGTCTCTTCGGGATGCCATGTCAGCCTTGCACGAATCGTAAGGGGTCAAACTAGCAGCCGCACCGGCGGCCAACAAACAGGGCCGGAAAGACCGGCGCGACTTTAAAACGAGAAAACGGGCCGAAATATGGTCCGGCGACCCATCTGTCCGTGCCCGCCGCCCGCTTCGGGTTTGGCGTAACCGGGTCTGCTTAACAGGATCTGAAGATCTGCGGCCCTCTGGCCTTACGATTGATTAGAGCGATTGCCCGAATGTCCGCAGAACCAATATCCCACCCGCCGCGCTGTCAGGCGCGGCGTCTTTTTGAAGCAGGGCAGAAAATGAAGTCGATTTCTCTCAGACTGGGCTTGATCATCGCGCTGGTCGCGACCGTCGCAGTCGCTGTTTGCGGCACCACGCTGACCATGCTGGGGTCCAGCTACGCGCATGAGAAGGCGCTGGAAATCATGCGCGTTCAGGCGCGCGAACAGGCCGCGACCGTGGCCAATCTGCTCAATCCCGAAGTCTCCGCCGCCCAGACGATCATGATCGCGGCCCGCTCGGCGGTCGAATCCGGCTCGGCGACCCGCACCGGTTTTGATGCTTTCCTGCGCCAGATGCTTGTCGATCATCCTTCATTGCTCGGCACATGGATCGGCTTCGAGCCAAATGCCTTTGACAATAACGACGCGGCTTTCGCCGGTGCGGCAGGCCACGACGCCACGGGGCGCTATGTTCCCTATTTCGTGCGCGGCGACGGCAAAGCAATCGACCGCGTGGCGCTTGCCGATTACGACAAGCCGGGCGTGGGCAATTATTACCAGCTCGCAAAAGCCAGCGGCCACCCTGTCGCCATTGAGCCTTATCTCTATGAGGTCAATGGCCAGCAATTGCTGATGACGACGATGAGCTTTCCGATCATGGTCAAAGGTAAGTTTGCCGGTGTCGGCGGCGTCGATCTGGAGCTTGGCGCGGTTGGACAGATCGTCGGCAAATCCAAGCCTCTGGGCACGGGCTATGTCTCCGTCGTCTCGCATGACGGATTTTATATCGCCAATCCCGATACTGATTTACTCGGCAAGAAGGCCATCGATAATCTCGGCCAGCCGGTCATGGATGCAGCCATTACGGGCCAGGAAAAGATCTTCCCCAGCACCGTCAATCGGCAGGGCATCGCCGTTGTACGCGCCACCGCGCCGGTGATCCTCAACGGCATGACGACGCCCTGGTCGGTTATTGTGACCGTGCCCGAAGCGACGCTCTTTGAAGCCAATAAGAGCCTGATACTCGCGGGCCTTCTGACCGGCCTTCTGACGTTTCTCGGCGCGGCGGGTATCGCTTATTTCGTCGGCAATGCGGTGGCCAAGCCCATTCGCGCCATGACCGATGCGATGAAGCGTCTGGCGAGCGGCGATCATCACAGCGAAATCCCGGCGCGCGAGCGCAAGGATGAAATCGGCTCGATGGCTGGCGCCGTTCAGGTGTTCAAGGACAATGCAATCGAGATGGAGCGCGTCAAGACCGAGCATGAAGAGGCCGAACGCCAGGCCACCATCGAGAAGAAACGCATGATGAACGAGCTTGCGTCTTCCTTCGAGGCAAAGGTCGGCTCTCTCGTGCAATCGCTCTCCGCCGCGGCGACAGAAATGGAATCGACGGCAAGCTCGATGACCGCGC
>CAZLLB010000150.1:0-8368 GCA_964560165.1 uncultured Parvibaculum sp.
TCGATCGCCATATCGGCCGAAAACATGCCGAGCAGTCCGGAAAGCATGCTTTTAAGATCCTTCAACTTTGGGTCGATGAACTGCGATCATCTTTACGCGCCCTATCGACGGGTGAGAGTGTGGTTGCTTATGGTGGCTAAAGTGTTAACGAGCCGCTTTTCACGCCCCAATGTGGCGGTTTTCAGGCGTGCCGGATTTTCTCTATCGGATGAATTGCGCAGCCCCCGAAAATCAGCGCGCCGAAGCAGTTTTGCAAACGATCCGTATACGAACAAGATCAAAAACCGCGTCTCGCGCCGGGCCGTGCGGGAGAAATGCACATCGCCCTCTCCCTCCGCACCGACCACCAAGGCCATCGTTCCTACCCGCTTGTTGGTTATGTGCTGATACCGCCGGTCAAAATGTTCGGGGCCCTAAAGACCCCGCCCAATGAAGACCCTCACTCCTGAACCGCATCCGCTCGTCCGCCGCCCCTCTCGCGAATCGAACCGCGAGAGCGATTGCGCTTCGAACCCCAGATGCGTCAGCCCAAAACTTGTACGCTGAAACTCTTTGCGGGCGCAACGGGAAAGACTGGATTTCAGCGGCTTTTCAAGGGTTTGGCTGGCAGTTCCGTAATCTCGCGGCTACGCCCTTCAAGCCGTGTGCGATGCCGCTTCACTGCCTCGACAAGGAACTCCATAACCGCGCGCACATGCGAAAGCTGGGCGAGATCGTTGCGCGTCATCAGCCAGAGTTCCAGCGAGCCGAGCATATCCGGCCCGAAGACGCGGCGAAGCTCGCTCTGCTGGTCGCCCAGAATACAAGGCAGCGCCGTCAGGCCGAAGCCGAGCCTGGCCGCCTCCGTCCGGGCCGCAACGCTCGATGAGCGAAACGCGACGCGAGAGGATTTTTCCGCCCGTGACATCCACCAAACTGGACCAAGTGGCATCTCGGCGCGTGGGAATCCGATCATGTCATGGCTCGCAAGGTCGGACATCTGCTCAGGCTGGCCGCGCGCGTCGAGATAGGCTGGCGCGGCGTAGAGGCCATAGGCCATCTCTCCCAGCTTGCGCATCAGCATGTCGCCTTGTGTGGGCCGCGCGACGCGAAGCGCCACATCCACATCCTTCAGCGGATTGCCGATGCGGGGCGCTGCACCCAATCCGCCGACGCGCGGATCGGTCAAAAGCTCAAGTTCCAGGCCCGGATGCGCCTCGCGAAAACCCATCAGGCCCGGCGCAATGACGTGGGAGGCCAGAATATCGCTGGCCGCGAGGCAAACCGTGCCTTCATTCCCCTCGCCCGCCGCCGCGAAATCACGCGGAAGCGCCGAAAGCCGCCGATCTACAGGCTCCAGCGCCTCGACAAGCTTCTCGCCTGCCGCCGTCAGCCGATAGCCGGTCCGCTCGCGTTCAAAGAGCCGTGCGCCCAGATCCTCTTCCAGCGAGGCCACCCGGCGCAGCACGGTCGTCGTATTGACGCCAAGCTGCTGCCCGGCCCCCGAAAGGCTACCGGCCCCAGCCACAGCCAGAAAAAAGCGGAGATCATCCCAATTCATCATCATCTAACCTGCTTTGGCGCAAAGCGCTCTTGCTTAGATGACAGTATCGGGCTTTCGATATGGAATAAATGCAGCATGAAGAAAAATACGCTGCGAATTTGCATAGGAAGAGCCTAGCTCTTTAGCCCTCACCCTTCACCGGCCTCACCTTGCTCGCGGCCTCTTTCGCCCGCGCCCGCGCTTCCGCAATATCCGCCCCTCGCGCCAGCGCCACACCCATCCGCCGCCGCATGAAGGATTCCGGCTTGCCGAAGAGCCGCACCTCCGATCCCGGCACGGCCAGCGCCTCATCCAGCCCCTCAAAGGCAATGCCACGCTCCTCAAGCCCGCCATAGATCACCGCCGACGCGCCCGGCGACACCATCTCGGTTGAAACCGGCAGGCCGAGGATTGCGCGGGCATGAAGCGCGAACTCGCTCAAGCGCTGGCTCGCCAGCGTCACCAGCCCCGTGTCGTGCGGACGCGGGCTCACTTCCGAAAACCACACCTCGTCGCCTTTGACGAAAAGCTCAACGCCGAAAATCCCGCGCCCGCCCAGCGCATCCGTCACCTTCTTGGCAATCTCGCGCGAGCGCTCCAGCGCTAGCTCGCTCATCGGCTGCGGCTGCCAGCTTTCGATATAGTCGCCCTTTGCCTGCAAATGCCCGATAGGCGCACAGAAATGCGTTTCAATGTCGCCGCCGCGCCCCTGCGCCCGCACCGTCAACAGCGTGATCTCATAATCGAAATCGACCGCGCCCTCGACGATCACCAGCCGCCGCTCAACGCGCCCGCCCGCCATCGCATAATCCCATGCCGCCTGAACATCGGCCTCGCTCTCAAGATAGCTCTGCCCCTTGCCCGACGACGACATGACGGGCTTCACAAAACATGGAAAGCCGATCTTGGCCGCGCCCGCGGCAAGCTCTTCCACACTTGCCGCAAAAGCATAAGGCGATGTCGGCACGCCCAACTCTTCAGCGGCCAGCGCGCGAATGCCCTCGCGGTTCATGGTCAGCTGCACCGCCCGGGCCGTCGGGATCACCGTGGCGATGCCCTCGGCTTCGATCTTCGCCAACTCGTCGGTCGCAATAGCCTCGATCTCCGGCACGATCAGATGCGGGCGTTCTTTCTCCACCAGCGCCCGCAGCGCCGCACCATCCGTCATCTGGATCACATGGGCGCGATGGGCCACCTGATGCGCCGGCGCATCCGCATAGCGATCAACCGCGATCACCTCCGCCCCATAGCGCTGAAGCTCGATGGCAATTTCCTTGCCGAGTTCACCCGACCCCAGAAGCATGACCCGTATGGCTTTGGCCGTAAGCGGTGTGCCGATGAGCATGAGAATCCCCCGAATTGATAACGCGGGTTTCATAGCCGACGCGGCTCGCATTGTCGCGCGCAGCCCGTAAGCCCCTCTTGCAATCCCCATCCACATATATAACATATGAACATCTATTCATATGTAAGTTGCCATGCCCTCTCCGATCCCGCTCCATGCCGAAACAATAACGGCCCTTTCCGACGACAAGGCCATCGAGCTTGCCGAGATGTTCCGACTGCTCGGCGATCCGAGCCGCCTGCGCATCGTCATAGAAACACTGGATGGCCCGCAATCGGTCGGACATATCGCAGCAAAGCTCGGCCTCTCGCCCTCTCTGGTGAGCCATCACCTGCGCCTGCTACGCGCCGCTCGCCTCCTCAGCCGGGACCGGCGCGGCAAACAGATTTTCTATCGCATCCACGACGCCCATGTGCGCCACGTCATCGCCGATATGGTCGCGCATGTGAACGAAGATGCTCACGAGGAAGACGCCTGATGTCCGCCACGCATAGTCACGATCACGCCCACGCCCCAACCAGCGAACGCCGCGTGATGATCGCCATGTGGCTCACCGGCGGCTTCATGATCGTCGAAGCTGTGGGCGGCTATCTCTCCGGCTCGCTGGCATTGATCGCCGATGCGGGCCACATGCTCACAGATACCGGCGCGCTGGCGCTCGCATGGCTCGCCGTGCGTTTCGCCCGCCGCCCTGCCGATGGGGCGCGCTCCTACGGCTATCACCGCGCCGAAATTCTCGCCGCCTTCCTCAACGGCGCAGCGATGATCGCGCTTGCCTGGTGGGTGATCTTCGAAGCCGCAATGCGTTTCTTCGAGCCCGCCACCGTGCTTGCAACGCCCATGCTCGTCGTCGCGGCGGGTGGCCTTCTCGTCAACATCGTCTCCTTCCTTCTGCTGCATGGCGCAGGCGACAGCCTCAACATGCGCGGCGCGGCGGTGCATGTGCTGGGCGATCTGCTCGGCTCCGTTGCCGCCATCGCCGCCGCCATCGTCATTCTCATGACCGGCTGGATGCCCATCGATCCGCTGCTCTCCGTCTTCGTCGCGCTGCTCATCCTGCGCAGCGCCTGGAGCGTGACGCGCGAGAGCGCCCACATCCTCATGGAAGGCACACCCGCGGGCCTCGAGCCCGACACCATCGCCGCCGATCTCGTCGCCAATGTCGAAGGCGTCGCCGATGTGCATCATGTCCATGCCTGGTCGCTCGGCTCCAGCCGCTCGGTGGTGACGCTCCATGCGCGCCTCGCGCCGCTTGCCGACGCCGAAGCCGCGCTCGCCGCCATCAAGGCTCGCCTTGGCGCCCAGTTCGGCATCGGCCACGCGACCGTGCAGATCGAGCCCGGCGATTGCCTTGACGCCAGCCATTCCGCCCCCGACCATGACCACCGGCACAACTGAGCGACGGAACGCAGACATGGCCGCGACAAGACCCCGGCTCGATGATCAACGCAGCCTTCTCTCGCGCATGGGCGAGCTGAAGGTCTTTGCCGAACTCGGCTCCATCCTTCCGGCCTTCCCGATTTTGATGAATGCGCCGCGCGGCGACGGCCACCCCGTTCTGGTCCTGCCGGGCCTCTACGCATCGGACAGCTCGACCTTCGTGCTGCGGCGCTATCTCAAAGCGCTGGGCTATCAGGTCCACCCCTGGAAGCTCGGCCGCAACTGGGGGCCAAGCACTGAAATTCGCCAGGGCATCCGCGACCGCTTCGAGGAATTGTCAGGGCGCTATCAGCGCCGCGTCAGCATTGTCGGCTGGTCGCTCGGCGGCATCTACGCGCGCGAGCTTGCGCGCGAACATCCCTCACTCGTCCGTCAGGTCATCACGCTCGGCAGCCCCTTCGGCGCGGGCTATCGCGTCGAAGGCGAACCGGATGCGGTGCTCGCCGCGCGGCTGCGCCCCGCGCCACCCGTGCCCTGCACCGCCATCTATTCAAAAAGCGACGGCGTCGTGCCGTGGGAAGCCTGCCTCGAACTCGAAACACCGCAGACGGACAATATCGAGGTTCAAGCCAGCCACATCGGCATGGGCGTCAATGCGCTGGTGCTCTGGGTCATCGCCGACAGGCTCGCGCAAGCCGAAGGCCAGTGGCGGCCCTTCGACCGCACCGGCCTTCACAGCTATTTCTACGCTGAAACGAAATAGGCCTATTTGACGACGAGAACGCCCTGCGCCGTCGCCGGATTGAACTCGCCGAAGAAGGTGTAGGAACCCGGATCCATCGGCTCGAGATAAAAAGTCCCCTGGCCGCCACCGGCGATGATCTTCTCGGCGCGGAAATCACGCGACTCGAATTCTTCCGCCGTCGGGTCGAGATTCTTGACGATCAGCTTGATGTCCTTTTGCGCAGGCACCTCAAGCGTTGCCGGTTCAAACTTGTGATCCTTGATCGTCAGTTCAAAAGTCGGAGTGTCATCCGCCGCCACCGCGCTGCCTGCGCCCAAAGCGAGAACCGCCGCAACGCCCGCCGCCAGAAAAATCCGTGTCATTACGCGCCGATCCCACCTGTTTGAAGCCGGGCGTATTTGATAATGGCTCTCAATCTCTGTCAATGTGCATCTTGCCGCGCGAGCTTCACCGCCGCCTCAAAGCCGATGCGCGGGCTCGATAGCACAGGCACATGAAGCCCGCCGCACAGTGCCGCCGCTGGCGCCATCGAAGCTTGCGCCAGCACCAGCACATCGACATCGCGCGCCGCCTCTGTCAGCCGCGCCGCGATGCCTTCGTAATAATCGGCAAGCCGCCCCTCGCGAAACAGCGTCCACACGTCATCGAAAACGAAAGCCGACACCTCTACGTCGCGTCCCGCCCGCGCCGCCGATGAGCGGATCAACGTCTGCGTATTCGGCACCGTCGCCGGAATGCAGGCGCAAACGCCGATGCGCCGCCCCATCGTCACCGCCAGATCGGCCATCGCCCGGTCGATGCGCAGGATCGGCACGTCGATCTCTTCTGCCGCCGCTTCCGCGCTCGCACCCAGCGTCGAGCAGGTGCAAACGACGACACGCGCACCGTCATCGGCCAGCAAGAACAATGCCTCCTGCGTTTTCAAATCAAGCGCCGGCGTCACCAATCCCGCCTTCTCCGCCGCGCTCAGCAGATCTTCGCGCACCGCATGCGCAAGCGTCAGTTCCGGCGCAAGCTCACGCCCCAGCGCATTGAAAGTCTCGATATGCACCGCCGTCGTGTGCAGAAAGGCAATGGCGGCGCCGTGACGAATAGGAGCAGGAGGCATGTTTCTCTCCTCTATAAAACCCTCATCCTGAGGAGTCGCGAAGCTGCGTCTCGAAGGACGACGCCCGAGCGCGCCGCCATCCTTCGAGACGCGGACCTCTGGTCCGCTCCTCAGGGTGAGGGCCATAGGCAAAAGACAAAGGGCCCTCCGCGACAATCGCGGAAGGCCCTTCGATAAAGTGTAAGGCTAAGCCGCGACGGCGTTAGTTCTTGGCCTTGTCCACGAGCTTGTTCGCGGCAATCCAGGGCATCATGGCGCGAAGCTTCGCACCGACTTCCTCGATCGGATGAGCAGCAGCGGCAGCGCGCGTCGCCTTGAAGCTCGTCTGGTTGACCTTGTTCTCCAGCATCCAGTCGCGCGTGAACTTGCCGGTCTGAATGTCGCTCAGAACGCGCTTCATTTCCGCCTTCGTCTCAGACGTCACGATGCGCGGGCCGGTGACATATTCGCCGTATTCCGCCGTGTTCGAGATCGAGTAGTTCATGTTGGCGATGCCGCCTTCATAGATCAGATCGACGATCAGCTTCACTTCATGCAGGCACTCGAAGTAAGCCATCTCCGGTGCATAGCCCGCTTCCGTCAGCGTCTCGAAACCGGCGCGGATGAGTTCGACCAGACCGCCGCAGAGCACGACCTGCTCGCCGAAAAGGTCCGTCTCGCATTCTTCGCGGAACGTCGTCTCGATGATGCCCGCGCGGCCACCGCCGATGGCCGACGCATAGGACAGGCCCACGTCATGCGCATTGCCGCTCGCATCCTGATGGACGGCGATGAGGCAAGGCACGCCGCCGCCGCGCTTGTATTCCGAGCGCACCGTATGGCCGGGGCCCTTGGGCGCAACCATCAGCACGTCGATGTCGGCGCGCGGCTCGATCAGGTTGAAATGGATGTTGAGGCCGTGCGCGAAAAGAAGCGCCGCGCCCGGCTTCATGTTGGCATGAAGATGATCGCGATAGATGTCACCCTGAAGCTCGTCCGGCGTCAGCATCATCACCACATCGGCCCATTTGGCCGCATCGGCCACGGTGAGAACCTTCAGGCCCTCGCCTTCGGCCTTCTTGGCGGTCGCGGAACCGGCGCGCAGCGCCACGGCAACTTCCTTCGCGCCGCTGTCGCGCAGATTGAGCGCATGGGCGTGGCCCTGGCTACCATAGCCGACAATGGCAACTTTCTTGCCTTTGATGAGGTTCACATCTGCGTCGCGGTCATAATAAACGCGCATGGGCGTAGTCCTTTTCGTGATCTATCAGGTGTTCGTTACATCGCTTCCGAGCCGCGCGCTATGGCGACGACCCCGGTCCGCGACACATCCACGAGGCCAAGCGGCCTCATCAATCCGACAAAAGCGTCGATTTTTTCCGGCGCGCCCGTCACCTCGAAAACGAACGAGGCAAGCGTCGTATCGACGACGCGCGCGCGGAACGCATCGGCCAGACGCAGCGCCTCCACGCGCTTCTCGCCGGTGCCCGCGACCTTCACCATGGCCATTTCGCGTTCAATGCCGGGTGCGTCGCGGGAAAGATCTACCACCTTATGCACTGGCACCAACCGCTCAAGCTGCGCCTTGATCTGCTCGATCACAGCCGGCGTCCCGCGCGTCACGATGGTGATGCGGGACGTATGCCCCGCGCTATCCACCTCGGCCACGGTCAGGCTCTCTATATTGTAGCCCCGGCCCGAAAACAGCCCGATAACACGCGCGAGAACCCCCGCCTCGTTATCCACGAGGACGGCGATCGTATGCCGCTCAATGCTGGTCTCGGTGCTCATGCGCGTCTCTGTATTGGGATTAGAGGAAGGTGGGAAGGCTTTTTTGGCTAATGGCCCGAGTTTGCGCCCATTAATGCCGCCATCTCGAGCTTTATGCCGGGATGGCGGCAAAAACAAAGGTCAAACCAGCATTTTACCCTCTTCCGAGACGGTCTTCGCCTCGGCGTCATCTGCCAGGATCATATCATTATGCGCCGCGCCCGACGGGATCATCGGGAAGCAGTTCTCAAGCTGATCGACGCGGCAATCGAAAATCACCGGACCATCGGTCGCGATCATCTCCTTGATCTTGCCGTCAAGCTCACCGACTTTCTCGGCGCGCAGACCAACCGCGCCATAGGCTTCCGCAAGCTTCACGAAATCGGGCAGCGATTCCGAATAGGACTGCGAGTAGCGCCCGCCATGCAGCAATTCCTGCCACTGGCGCACCATGCCCATGTATTCGTTGTTCAGGATGAAAATCTTGACCGGCAACCGGAATTGCACCGCCGTCGAAAT
>CAZLLB010000151.1:0-4142 GCA_964560165.1 uncultured Parvibaculum sp.
TAGCAAACCTTATCGAAGGGCGCGTCCTTGCGAATTTTCGCCAGCGCTATTTCCGGCAGCACCGTGTAATTCGCAAAGGTCGAGCAACCCATGTAATGCAGCACCGGCTTGCCCTTATAGGAAAAGCGGCTTGTGCCATCCGGCATCAAGCCTTGACCCTGCGTCGAACGGATCGACGTGCAAAGATTCGTCTTGTGGCTCGTGCAGCTTTTGCACTCGCGGCATTCCGGCGTGTAGAGCGGGATCACATGATCGCCGACAGCGAGCGACTTCACGCCCTTGCCCACTTCCACGACGACGCCCGCGCCTTCATGCCCGAGGATCGCCGGAAACATGCCCTCCGGGTCATCGCCCGACAGCGTGAAGGCATCCGTGTGACAAATTCCCGTTGCCTTGATCTCGATCAGCACCTCGCCGTCCTTCGGCCCCTCAAGCTGCACCGTCTCGATCTCCAGCGGCTTTCCTTTTTCAAAAGCCACAGCAGCGCGCACGTCCATCACATCAACCTTTCAGAAAAAATCACTGATCGCACTCTATCACCAAACCGCTCCGGCGACACGCTTCCCCTCTCGTCATTGCGAGCACAGCGAAGCAATCCAGAAGCGACATACTCTGCGGCACTGAATTGCCGTAGCCCTTCAGGCCTCGCAACGACGCATTCGACTTCCCCCCGTCACATCCCGGAAAAGAACCTCACCGCCAACTCATGCGCCTCCGCCATCGCCGCCGGATTGCATCGCATCACAACGCTCCCGCCCTTGCCCTGATTGGCATAAGGGTCGCTCACCGTCACATCCACGCCCGGCATGTCGAAGCAATGATGCGCGTCCGCCATCACCTTCAGCGTTATCTTCGCGCGGTCAGCCTCACTCAAACCGGCAACGAGTTTCTGCGTCACATCGGGATCATTGTCATATTGATCAAGCGCGCCCGTCACCAGCATCACAGGCGCATCCACAAGATCGCCGAACTCAAAACCCGGCACATGATTATAAGTCCAGGCAGCGGGATAAAACGGCATCAGCGCCTTGAAGTGCCCGCCCGGCAAAAATTCATCATTATGTTTGCGCGTCGCCGCCAGCATCGAGGCGACGCCTCCAAACGAAAATCCCATCACGCCGATGCGCGCCTCATCGACCGCCGGATGCGCCGCCAGAAACGCCCGCGCCCCATAAACATCGGGCACCGTCTCCACCATCGTCTTCGGCCTGCCAGCCGCACCGCCTTTCAGCCCGCGCGCCGCCCATTGATCCGGTTCCAGCGTCACAAAACCCGCCGCATTGAGCACATCGGCATATCCGCCCTCCCGCGCCGAAGGCCCTGCCGACCCGTGCAAAATCAACACCGCAGGCCGCTTCCCCACCGCCCCCGCCGGAATGCGCAACCGCCCCGCAATCGCGAGCGGCGCCTCATGCAAAGATGGAAAGGTGACGTAATGCAGCGAAGCCGGAAGTTTCATCTCATCGGTGGTCATTGCGTCTCTCCCCACATCCAACCCTCATCCTGAGGAGCGAAACGGAGTTTCGCTCCTCAGGATGAGGCCGAAAATCAAACCCGTTCCAGCACCACAAACGAATAAGCCGCGCTGTCCGCCTCCCCCGCCTCATGCCGTTCGCGCGAAATCTCGTGCCACGCGCTGCGGTCAAACTCGAACCGCGTATCCCCTTCCGGCGAGGCGTGAACTTCGGTGAGATAAATCCGGCTCGCGCGCGCCATAAGCGCCTCGTAAATCTGCGCGCCTCCGAGAACCATCGTCTCATCAACGCCAAGCTCGCGCACCAGCGCCTCCGCCCGCACCACGGCAGCCTCAACGGTTCCAAAAACCTCCGCGCCCGGAGCGTCATATTCAGCCGCCCGCGTCACCACCAGATTGGGCCGCCCCGGCAGCGGGCGCTTGGGGAAACTCTCCCATGTCTTGCGCCCCATCAGGATCGGTTTTCCCATCGTCATGCGCTTGAGATATGCCATGTCGCCCTTGAGCCGCCACGGCATCGCGTTGTCGCGGCCGATGACCCCATTCTCCGCGATGGCGATGAAAAAACTCAGATGCGTCATTGTTGAATATCCGGCGCGGCAAGGCTCTCCACGGTCAAGGGCCTTGTCCTGAGCTGAATAAGGCCCATTGCCCACACGGCAAGGAGAAGCATCACCACCGTCAGCGCGCAAACAACCAATTTCTGCCGCAGCTTCATCTAGACTGCGACGGGCGCGGCGATATGCGGATGCGCCTCATAGCCCTCAAGCCGAAAATCATCATAGGTGAAATCGAAGATCGACTTCACGTCCGGGTTGATATGCATCTTCGGCAGGGGCTTCGGCGTGCGCGCAAGCTGCTTGTCCGCCTGCTCCAGATGGTTGGAATAGAGATGAGCGTCGCCAAGCGTATGAATGAACTCGCCGGGTTCGAGCCCCGTCACCTGCGCCACCATCATCGTCAGCAAGGCGTATGAGGCAATGTTGAACGGCACGCCGAGAAAAATATCCGCCGAGCGTTGATAGAGCTGGCAGGAGAGTTTCCCATTGGCGACATAAAACTGGAACAGGCAATGGCAGGGCGGCAGCGCCATGTCATCGACATCGGCCACATTCCACGCCGACACGATCAGACGGCGCGAATCCGGGCTGTGCTTGATCTGCTCGACCACATTCTTAATCTGGTCGATCTTGCCGCCATCCGGCGTCGGCCATGAGCGCCACTGATGCCCGTAAACCGGCCCCAGCTCGCCCGCCTCGTCGGCCCACTCATCCCAGATGCGAACGCCATTGGCCTTGAGATAGGCGATATTCGTATCGCCCGCCAGAAACCACAGCAACTCATGCACGATGGATTTCAGATGCAGCTTCTTGGTCGTCACCATCGGAAACCCGTCGGCGAGATCATAGCGCGACTGCCAGCCGAAGGTGCTGAGCGTGCCCGTGCCGGTCCGGTCGGTCTTTGCGACGCCGTGATTGCGCACATGGGCCATCAGGTCGAGATATTGCTTCATCTGGGCTCTCCGGGATTCGCCATCAGTTTACAATGCCCGCCCGCCCCGCGCACCGCCAATCGGCTCTGCACCCTTCACTTGCGCGAATCGAGCGAGCCTCATGACTCCAAACCACTTTCCCCGAGAATCTGACGATCGACTCCAGCGACTCGCCGCAACCCGTTTGTGGATAACCGCCCCTAACCCTCACCCTGAAAGTTCGTAAAGCCGCATCCGCCGCCATCCTTCGAGACGCGAAACGCCGTCTCGAAGAACAAGGCCCGGACTACAGCGGCCCCCTCACGTCCTCCACTCCCGCCCCCGTCCGCGCCAACCGCGACAGCAGCATGATCGGCAAAAGCCCCGCCGCCACGATCAGCAGCGCCGCAATCGCCCCGTCCTCATAAGTCCCCCGCGCCGCTTCTGCATAAAGATGCGTCGCCAGCGTCTCGAAATCGAAGGGGCGCAGCAGCAGCGTCGCGGGCAGTTCCTTGATGCAATCGACAAACACCAGCAGCGCCGCACTCGCCAGCGCCGGGCGGATGAGCGGCAGATGGATCATCCGCATCAGCGCCGCGCGGCCGCCGCCCAGCAGCCGCGCCGTCTCATCCACCGAGGTCGAAATCTTGTTCAGCCCCGCCTCTATCCCCCCCGACGAAATCACCATGAACCGCGCCGCATAGGCATAGATCAGCGCAGCACCAGACCCCGACAGCAGCAGCCCTGTCGAAATGCCGAACCAGTTTCGCGCCAGCCCATCCACCGCATTGTCGAAAGCGGCAAGCGGCGCGAGCAGGGCAATCGCCAGCACCGTCCCCGGCACCGCATAGCCGAGCGCCGCCACACGCCCGAATGCGCTCGCCACCGCTCCCGGCACCAGCCGCGCCGCATAGGCGACGCAAAATCCGGTGACGATCACCACAAGCGTCGCCAGCGCCGAAATCAGGATCGTGTTGCCGCTCTCCGCGATGATGGCATCAGAAAGCCCCACCGAGCGCACACGCCTTCCCGCTTCGATGGCGAGATAACTCGCAGGCGCAATGAAGCCGAAAAACACCGGCAGGCTCACCAGCCCGCAAACGAGCCAGCCGCCCGCGCCGCCGATCCGCCTGGGTGCCATATGCTCCGTCACCTCGGAGCCCACGGCTTCGTCGCTATGCCGCCGCCCCCATCGCT
>CAZLLB010000151.1:4152-8278 GCA_964560165.1 uncultured Parvibaculum sp.
GCATCAGCAGCGCAATCTGCGCCGCCCCCGGCAGGCTCGAGCGATTGACCCATGTGGAATAGATCGACACCGTTAAAGTCTGTATGCCGAGGAATTGCGCCGCACCTATATCATTCAGCGCTTCCACCAGCGCCAGGCTTCCGCCAACGGCGATGCCGGGCCGCGCGGCGGGCAGCGCCACCCGCCAGAACACTGCCAGCGGCCGCGCGCCCAGCATCCGCGCGCTCTCGATCAGGCTTGCCGGTTGCAACAGAAACATCGCCCGCGCCGAAAGATAGACATAGGGATAAAGCACCAGCCCCATCAGCAATATGCAGCCGCCCATCGAGCGAATATCCGGCAGCCGCAAATCGCGCGGGCCCGCCGCCCCCACCATCTCGCGCAACAGCACTTGCACAGGCCCAAGCGGATGCAGCAGGTCGAGATAGGCGAAAGCCACCACATAGGTCGGCACGGCCAGCGGCAGCAGAAGCGCCCATTCGAGCACACGCCGCGCGGGAAACTCATACGCTGTCACCGCCCAAGCCGCGCCAACGCCGACAACCAGCGTAAAGGCCCCGACACCAGCAAGCAGAATACCCGTCTGCGTGATTGTATGCGGCAGCACATAGGCCGCGAGATGCGGCCACAACTCGCCCGAACCCTGCGCCGCAATCGCCACCAGCGCAACGAGCGGCGCAATGACAAGCGCCGCAACCCCGCCTGACACCGCAAGCCAGGCATGGCCCGCCGTCAACTTCAACCGGCGCATCCGCCGCTCCGCTCCGCGCGCTTTATCCGTCGAAGCCGACGCGGTCGATCAGCTCGCTCGCCAGTTTGCGGTGCTTGGCGATTTCCGCCAGCGGCAGCGGATCGACATCAAGCGGCCCCAGCGCCTCGATCAGCGGCGAGGTCTTCGCCCCCGGCTTCACCGGATATTCAAAGTTCTCCTGCGCGTAGAGAAGCTGGCCCTCATCGGACACGAGGAATTCCAGAAACGCCACTGCCGCTTCCTTGTGCGGCGCATGTTTTGCTAGCGCCGCGCCGGAAATATTCACATGCGTAGCCCCGCCCTCAAAGCGCGGCAGCACCGTGTCGATCGCCTCGCCCCAGACCTTCTGCTCCGGCTTGGCATTATCCGCGCGCATCAGCCCCACATAGTAGGAATTGCCGATGCCGATGTCGCAGATCCCACCCAGAATATCGCGCGCCACATCGCGGTCGCCGCCCGAGGGCGTCCGCGCCAGGTTCGCTTTCACGCCGCGCAACCAAGCTTCCGCCTTCGCCTCGCCGTGATGCGCAATATAAGCCGCCACCAGCGCCGTATTATAGGGGTGCTGGCCCGAGCGAATGCAGATCTGGCCCTTCCATTTCGGATCGGCCAGCGCCTCGTAGCTGATCTTCTCGATCCCCTCGCCCTTGGCCGCATATACAATCCGTGCCCGGAGCGATAGCGCATACCACGCGCCGCTCGCATCGCGCAGATTGGCCGGCACCGCCGCATCAAGCGCCTTCGAAGACACAGACTGCGTCACGCCCTTCTCGGCCAGATCGACCAGATTGCCGAAATCCACCGCCATCAAAATATCGGCAGGCGAGTTCGCGCCTTCCGCCGACACGCGCTCTGCAAGCCCGTCCTTCATGAAAATCGTTTTGACCTTCACGCCGCTCTTGGCCTCATAGGCCGCGATCAGCGGCTGGATCAGCCCCGGCTCGCGCGTCGTGTAGATGTTGATCTCGTCGGCAGCCAAAACCGGCGCGGCATAGGCCGCTCCAAGGCAAAGCATCGACGCGCCAAGCGCGATCAAAAAACGCGATTTCATGGTCAGGGGCCGTTTCATATGCAGCGCAATCCTCAAATCAGGGAACGAGGCGGCCACCTTATCCATATTGCGAGTGATTATCAAAAAATAGATTTACCCCCGCGCCTGCTTTCGCGCGCCCGCGCCGCTTTGATTTTTCGCGGACTTTCCCTATATAGAGAGGGTCAGCTTCGGCTGACTATGGTGATAAACGAGCTGCGTAATAAGCCATTCGGACCCGGGGGCGGTACCCGGCGCCTCCACCAATTATCTCCCGTCCTGGCGGGAATTCCTGGGGGCGAAATAGGATCGACGAGGGTGTAAAGGCTTCTCTTTTGCCCGGTATGGTTCCGCCGTTAGCGGGCCGTTTTATAGTTGCCAATGACAACTATGCTGAGGCGCGTCTCGCTGCTTAATGCAGTGCGATAACCTCAATTTAAGTCCCTGGCTTTAGCCGGTCAGGGCGGGGTTCGGAGGTACCTGGCAACAGAAACCTCCACTTTATTTTTCATTTTCCAGCCGGGGAGCGAAATAGTGGCGACCATCCTGATGCCGCTTCCTACCCGCGATTTCGACCCGACCGAAACCGGCGTCCCCTATGCGATCCTCGCCGCCAAAGGCCATCGCATCGTTATCGCAACGCCGGACGGAAAATCCCCCGCCGCCGATCCCGTCATGGTCACAGGCAAGGGCCTCGGCCCTCTCGCCCGCCTGCTGCGCGCCAATGCCGCAGGCCGCGCGGCCTACGCGCATCTGGCGCAGAGCCGCGCCTTCCGGTCGCCCATCGCCTGGGAGGCTATCCGTGCCGAAGAGTTTGACGCCCTGCTCCTTCCCGGCGGCCACGCCAAAGGCATGAGGCCCTATCTTGAATCTGCACGGCTCCAATCCGCCGTCACCGCCTTTTTCGCGGCCGCCAAGCCCGTTGGCGCCATCTGCCACGGTACTTTGCTCGCCGCGCGCTCCAAAGCCGCCAATGGCAAGTCGGTGCTGCACGGCCTCAAGACCACCGGCCTCACCCGCGCGCAGGAGCTTCTCGCCTGGGGCATGACGCGCGCGTGGATGAAGGATTATTACCGCACCTATACGACGCCGCTTGAAACGGAAATCCGCGCGCTCCTCGCCAGCCCCGCCGATTTTCTGACCGGCCCCGCCGCCGTTTCGCGCGATGCGATGGATCGCCTTGAGCGTGGCTTCACCGTCCGCGACGGCAACTACCTCTCCGCCCGCTGGCCGGGCGACGCCCACCGCTTCGGTGTCGAATTCGCCTCCCTGCTGCGCTGATCGCCGCCCTTCACATTCGGCGCGGCGACATATAGACCACGGGCTCAAAGGCTGATTGAATCGCGAGCCGACCCCGTTGCCCCCTTGAGGAGTAAGCCGCTTGGCCGAAGACCAGATGCATTACGACGTGATGGCGCAGGAAGCGCTGCGCGGCGTCATCCGCCGCGCACTCGACGTCGCGCTGAAAAAGGGCCTTCCCGGCGAACATCATTTCTACATCTCCTTTCGCACGGGCGCGCCCGGCGTCGAAATCTCCGAGAAATTGCGCAAGCAATATCCCGAAGAAATAACCATCGTGCTCCAGCACCAGTTCTGGAATCTCGATGTGCGCGAAGACGGCTTCTCGGTCGATCTCACCTTCAACAAGATTCCCGAAACGCTGGTCGTCCCCTATTCCGCCGTCCACGCCTTCTTCGACCCAAGCGTCCAGTTCGGCCTCCAGTTCGAAGTCAAAAAACCCGAAAGCACCCCCGAAGCCCCGAAACCCATCACCACAAACGAAGGCCCCGTCTCCTCCAGCGACGCCGCCGTGGTAAGCCTCGACGCTTTTCGCAAGAAATAAATATCGTCATTGCGAGCAAAGCGAAGCAATCCAGAAGCCACACATTTCGCCAAACTGGATTGCTACGGCCCCTCGTCGGGCCTCGCGAAGACGCATGGAGAGCGATAAATGAAAAGTCCCGCCGTTTACATCATGGTGAACGGACGAAACGGCGCACTCTACACCGGCGTCACGTCAAACCTCCCGGCACGAGCCTATCAGCACCGCGAAGGCCTGACGCCGGGCTTCACCGCCCAATATAAATGCCACCTGCTCGTCTGGTACGAAGCCCACGACGAAATGATCGCCGCCATCGCCCGCGAAAAACAAATCAAGGCCGGCCCGCGCCGCAAGAAATTGGCGCTGATCGAAGCCATGAACCCCGACTGGCGCGATCTCTATGAGAGCCTCTTCTAATCCCCTCGTCATTGCGAGCGCAGCGAAGCAATCCAGAGGCCGCACCCATCGAAAGAACTGGATTGCTTCGGGCTTTCAGCCCTCGCAATGACGATCAAAGAGCAAG
>CAZLLB010000152.1:0-8257 GCA_964560165.1 uncultured Parvibaculum sp.
ATTGGCCGGTGATCATCGTCGAGCGCGCGGGCATGCAGACGACGTTCTGATTATGCGCGCGGGTGTAGTTGACGCCGTTGGCGGCCAGCGCGTCGATAGCGGGCGTGCGCGCGACCTTGCCGCCATTCGCGCCGATGGCGTCGAAGCGCATCTGGTCGGTGGTGATGAAAAGGATTTTCCGGCCCATGAACTTTCTCATCCGCTTTAATGATTTTCATTAAAATAGCGGAACGATGTACGGACGGCAAGGGTGGGGCTGAAAACGTGCGGCGTCTAGTGCAGAAGCGCGTTCAGGCGATGATGTCGATGAGAGTGCCGGTGCCTGCGGGCGCGGCGGCTTGGGTTCTGGTTTGCTCGACCGCTTGGGAGAGCATGTCCACCAGAGCCTGATCTTGCTGATGAGCCATTTTCAGCATGGTATTGGTCATCGCGAGTTGCGTCTGGCTTTGCGTGGCGGCGACAGCGGATATGGCGAGATCGGACATGGGACGAGAATACGCGGTTTGAGTTTACGAAGTATTTCTCTGCAATTTTTCGATGTTAACAGATCGAACCCTCCAAAAAACGAAGTGAAAAAGCTATCCTTTGAAAATATTCTCTCGGTGGTATTTCAGAAACTGCGGGTGTGGAAAGATGTCTCTTCTTGCGGGGAGCTTCAGTGTTTGGTTGGGCTTTATTACTCTGGAAATTGTGTCAGGTGCAGCATCGCGCGCTATAAGAACGCGATAGTCATCGTCTATCGAAATCAATCCACGATCAAACATCCAATGAACTGTACGTGAAAGCGCGATGCCGTTGCGCACACTGTCCGGTCCATCATCCGCAACCGGCCGCACATGCGCTGCTTCGACCTCTGATCGACCGCCACCATTGATGAGCTTTAGGCCAGTAAGAGCACAAGTATCTTGATATGCGTTTTTAACGGCGACCGCGAAGGCACGATCCCGAAACTTTCGGGATGATATTGTTGTGATCATATCGCGGTGTTGAGATTCGGGTTCGAAAGGTAGCTGCGTACTTTCGCCAAATCCAAAAATTGGAGATAGCGGTTCTTCCGAGACATCGGGTGAGGGGCGAATGCGTTCCGCCTTACCCAACACATGAGCGAATCCAGCCTGCAAAATAAGATCGTATTCAGCATCTGGCATATTGCGAACTGAGCGACCAAATGCACCTCTATTTGTCGAGCCATCGAGCTTCTTGAGTGCGGACTCGTAATAGAAATCGCCCTCTTTAAATGGAATCGGCCGATCAAACTCCAGATAACCAGAAACGAAAGCGTAGAAATGATCGGCTTGAACAGGATCGGGGGCGATTTTTTCAAGGCGGGCAGTTGCAAAATAACATTTGCGCCCCCCTAAACCCGCAAGATCGGCGTTCGGTCGTCGTGGCTCGTAGTAGACAATCCAATCGCCTACCGCTGCCTCGATTTGGCGCAGATAGGTACGAGGAAAGTGATACCACTTTTCCGGTAGGTCGTCGTACACCGGATCGACTTTGGTGGTCAGAACCGCTTTAGACATGCGAGAGTTTATCCATTAAGTGGCTCTGTTTGCCTGCCGGAGTCTGCTGGCGTTGAGTTCGTCGGCACGCTTTACTCTCACGTCCCCTGTAAAAACTCAATCATCGCCGGCAGCGCTTCCCTGTCCTGAATCATAAACAAATGGCCACCGTTGAAGAAGCGTAGCTGTGCACCTTTAATCCGTCCACGCATCTTTTCCTGAGTCTCGGGCAGGGCGATGCCATCCGTGCGCCCGGCGCAGATCAATGTGGGGCAGCGGATGTCGCCTAGTCTGTCCCATGTGTCGTGGGCGGCGCGGGCTTCGAGTTGGCGGCGTTGGCCCATTTCGTGGCCGGGTTCGTTGGCGTAGGGGTCGGCGGCGGCGAAGGCGACGAATTGTTCGTAGAGGGCGGGGTTGGCGGCGGCCCATGTGGCGTCGCGCGTGGTGTCGGAGATGGCGATCATGTGGCGGGCGCGTTGCTCGCGCGTCATGTGTTGCAAAGTATGGAGCGGATAAGAAGCGCCGCCTTCGCCGCCGGGAGAGGTGCAGGCGAGCACCAGGCCTTCGACCAGATGCGGGTGGCGGATCGCTAGTTCCTGCGCGACCATGCCGCCGAAGGAGACGCCGACAACGAGGGCGGAGCCCCAGCCTATGGCGGTCATGAGGGCGACGGCGTCCTCGGCGTAGTCGGCCATGACGTAGGGGCGGTCGGGCTTTGAGGTTTGCCCCAGCCCTCGCTGGTCATAGGCCAGTGTGTCGAAATGTTTGGGGAAGGGGCCGTCCATTACGTTCGGCTTGATGCGGAGATCGCTGCCGGTGCCGGAGATGAAGAGGAGGCGCGGGGCGGCGTCTTTCTCGGAGATTGTCTCGGGGCCCTTGCGCTCATAGTGGATTTCGAGGTCGCCTGCTTTGGCTGTCGGCATGGATTTTCCTCTTTGCAAATGCGATTTGGCAGACCATATCAGCAGGCGGCGGCAGGGCGTTTTGCGATTGTTATCAGTTCTATTTTGGAACTGGATGCGCTGCCTTTGTCTATGATAGTTTATCGAACCCGCTAGGCTGTGGCGGGGGAGGACGGCACCGGGCGTTCGGGACGTACGGACCGGGCGAGGGTTGGCAAGGAGCATCGCATGTCGAAGCCTGTGGAACGAAACCGCGCTGATGCTCTGGCGATTTGCGACCCCGTGTGGGAGCGTTTGCGCACTGAGGCTGAGGAAATGGCGCTGGGCGAACCGGCGCTGGCGAGCTTCATCCATGTGACGGTGCTGCACCACAAAACGTTCAACGCATCGCTTGCCTATCACCTTGCGCAAAAGATGGGGAACACGGAAGTGCGCGCGATGCAGTTGCGCGAACTTTTCGATGAGGCGATGCGCGAGGACCCGACGATTGCGGAATCGGCGCGGACCGACATCGTGGCCTATTATGAGCGCGATCCGGCTTGCCATTCCTATGTGCAGCCTTTGCTGTTTTTCAAAGGCTATGCGGCGCTTCAGCTTCACCGCGTGGCACATTGGTTGTGGATGCGCGGCCGCCGTGCGATGGCGCTTTATATTCAGAGCCGCGTTTCTGAGCTTTTCGAGGTGGATATTCATCCCGCCGCGCGGATCGGCAAGGGCGTGTTTATCGACCATGCGACCGGCATCGTGATCGGCGAGACGGCGGTGGTGGAAGACGAAGTTTCGATGCTGCATGGCGTGACGCTGGGCGGCACGGGCAAGGAATCGGGCGACCGGCATCCCAAGATCAGGCGCGGCGTGCTGATCAGCGTCGGGGCCAAGGTGCTCGGCAATATCGAGGTCGGCGAATATAGCCGCATCGGCGCGGGCAGCGTGGTGTTGCAGGCGGTGCCGCCGCATTGCACGGCGGTCGGCGTTCCCGCCAAACTCGTTGGCTGCGCGGGTTGCGACAAGCCGAGCCATGAGATGGATCACATCATCAATGAGACGGACGGCTCGGCGATCTGAAGTTCTTCACCTCCTCCCTTGAGGGGAGGGTTTGGATTTCACGGCAGTCGATCTTGCAGCGTGTACCAGAGGACGCCGAGCATCAGGCCGGGGTAGCGCAACCATGTGCCGCCGGGGAAGTTCGGGATCTGGATTTCGCTGAGGCAGTCGAAGCGTTCGGCCTGGCCTGCGACGGCTTCGGCGATCAGTTTACCGGCCAGCGTGGCGATGTTGATGCCTTGGCCGGAATAGCCTTGCGCGTAGAAGATATTCGGCGCGAGGCGGCCGAGATCCGGAATGCGGGGCAGGGTGATCGCCAATGTACCGCCCCAGGCATAGTCGATCTTCACATCATCGAGTTGCGGGAAGACCCGCAGCATGGGCTTTTTGACGAAGGCGGCGATGTCGTGCGGGAAGCGCGATGAATAGTTTTCGCCGCCGCCGAAGAGCAGGCGGTTATCGGCGGAGAGGCGGTAATAGTCGATGACGAATTTCGTGTCCTGTACGCTGACATTATCGCGGATCAGCGCGCGGGCGCGGTTCTCGCCCAGTGGTTCGGTGGCGATGATGAAATTATTGATCGGCATGATGCGCCCGGCGATGCGCGGCTCCAGCCTGCCGAGATAGGCGTTGCATGCGATGACGACATGGCGTGCGGTGATCGTGCCGGTTGGGGTGGTGATGCGCGCAGGGTCGGTATGCGCGATGCCGATGGCGCGGGTCTGCTCGTAGATGCGCACGCCTTTAGAAAGAGCGGCACGCGCAAGGCCGAGGCAATAGTTGAGCGGGTGGAGATGCGCCGCGCCGCTATCGAGCAGGCCGCCGAAATAGCGCGTGGTGCCGACCATGTCGCGCATTTCGGCGGGCGGCACGTAGCGCATTTTCGCATAGCCATATTCGCGCGCCATATGCGTGGCTTCATCTTCGAGCCAGGGCGCTTCGCCGCGTTTCCATGCGGCTTGAAGAATGCCGGGCGTCAGATCGCAGTCGATATTGTAGCGCGCGATCACATCTTTGACGGTAGCAACGCCGTCCTCGGCCAGCGCCCAGAGACGACGCGCCCAATCGCGACCGAGTTTTTCTTCAAGCGTGCGCTGGTCCTTGCGATGACCGACGCCGAGTTGTCCGCCATTGCGCCCCGAGGCACCGAAGCCGACGCATTCGGCTTCGAGCACGGTGACGGAGTAGCCGCGTTCGGCGAGATGCAGTGCGGCTGAGAGGCCGGTATAGCCCGCGCCGATGATGCAGACATCGGCGCTCTCATCGCCAGCGAGGGGGCCGAGTTTCGGCGCTCCCTTGGCGGTGGCGGCGTAGTAGGACGCGGGGTGGCCGCTCATGCGTTTGCTCAGGCTATTTCGTAGGTCGTTTCGTCCCGGCCCTGGGCATGAATGTCGTTCAGATCCATGCAGGCTTCCCATGGTGCGCTGTCGCGCGTGTCTTCGAGCGCATCGGCGTCGTTCCACTCGGTATAGAAGGCGACCGATTTGCCATCGACTGCCGCGAGTACGCGCGAGGTCAGGAAGCCCTTGGGCGGATTGCGCACCAGCTCGCGCTCGACATAGGCGCGGAGCTGGGTCTGGATGTCGCCCGATTTGGCGGTCTTGAAGCTGATGAGATGTGCAACAGGCATGCGTGGGTTCCGTTATGGCTTGGCTGATTTGTCTATAGCACGAGTGGCACGCTCTTTCCTCCTTTGCGCAATGGTCTGGGAGCAGCCAGAATGAGCGCAAAATAAAACAGGGAGAGGCGATATGGGACGGGTTCAAGGCAAGGTTGCGATCGTGACCGGTGCGGCTAAGGGCATCGGCGCTGCGAGCGCCAAGGCGTTGGCGCGCGAGGGGGCCAAGGTCATTTGCAGCGATCTTGACGAGGCGGGCGGCGAGGCCGTGGCCGCCGAAATCCAGCGGGTGGGCGGCGAGGCGATTTTCGCGGCGCATAACGTAACCGATGAAGCGCATTGGGAGCGCGTGGTGAAGCTGGCGGAGGATCGTTTCGGCGGGCTGCATGTGGTCGTCAACAATGCGGGTATCGCGCCGGGTGGCGGGCCCATCGAGGAGAAGTCGCTCGACGATTGGCGGCATACGATTGCGGTCGATCTCGATAGTGTGTTCCTCGGATGCAAACACGCGATCCGCACCATCAAGAAGACGACGGCGAAGGGAGCTACCGGCTCCATCATAAATATTTCGTCGATCATGGGTTTGATCGGCTGGGCGAATACGGCGGATTATAATGCGGCGAAAGGTGGCGTGCGGCTGCTGAGCAAATGCGCGGCGCTGGAATGCGCAGAGGCCGGATATGGCATTCGCGTCAACTCAATCCATCCGGGCTATATCGACACACCGCTGGTGCGCAACGCGATAGAGCAGGGCGTGGCGGCGGATGCGGGCATAGGCGCGAATGAGCGAATGCAAATGCTGGTGTCGCTGCATCCCATCGGACGGCTCGGCGTTTCCGACGAGATCGCCAACATGGTGTTGTTTCTCGCCTCCGACGAGGCCTCTTTTGTGACAGGTGCCGAATTCGTGGTGGATGGCGGCTATACGGCGCGGTGAGGATGTGAAAGCCCGTTTGCGCCGTGGCCCACAAGCCGTTAAAACCACGGTCGAAGGGGCTTTTGCCTCGTAACTGAATTATTGGAGACGGATTTTGGACAAGAGCGAAATCAAACGCGTTGAGGCATATCTGCGCGAGAAGTTCCGTTTGCCGTCGATTTCCATTTTTCAGCGGCCCAACAAGGACGACTCGGCAGAAGTGAATATCGGCGATGAGTTCATCGGCATCATCTTCAAGGACGAAGAAGATGGCGAGACCTCCTACGCGTTTCAGATGGCCATTCTCGATATCGATCTGCCGGAATAAGTCTTAATCGGTGATCGTGCCTTCGAGGTCGTTCGGTAAGCCGGGCGCCTCGAAGGACGTGACGACGCGGATCATCAGCTCGTCGATCCGCTGCCAGCCAGCCAGATGCGCGCGCTTATAGCGATAAGTCATGGCGAGGTTCTGCGTCAGCAAGAGTGTGCGTGTGCAGTTGGGGCTTTCGACCAGCGGCGTCACGCGCTGGCAGACAAGCAGGACGAGGCGGCCATCGGTGTCGGTGCCGACCAGCAAGTCCTGATTCTTGTAGCCGCTATCGGCGCGGAAGCTGAATTTTTCCAGTCCCGTTTTGTCCTTTTCCGGTTTCGGGGAGACAAAATATTTTGAATAGATTTCCCTGAGACGGCGCTCGGCGGGCAGCATGGATTCGGATTCACGTAATGTGAAGTAGATGACTTGCGCGTCGGGCGAATTGTCGGAAAATTCTTCTTGGCGCTCTGGTGTGAAGGGCGCGAAATCGGGCAGGAGCGCATGTAGAGCCATTTCGCGATGGACGCCGCCTGAGCGCTGCGAGGGATAGCGCGTGTAATTTTCCGGAATGAGGAAGCGGGTGCCGCCGACGATGGCTTCGACCTTGCGATGCGCGGCGCTGGCGCGCGGCGTATGGCCCAGCAATTCGCCGGGCGTCGGGCCGAAATAGTGATAGAGAAAAAACACCGAGAAGGCCGTGACCGCGAGAATGACCAGCGCTGGAAGTATCCAGGCGGGGCGCTCCTGGACCAGTTCTTCGCCTCCCCGCTTTTGTCGCGCCACGCTGCCTCGCTCCCCATCCAACGGCTCGCAGCCGATTGCCCGCGGCATCTTAACGTCGCGCGCCTTGCGGACAATGTGTTGTTTCGCGATGGCACAGGGCAGGCGGCGCGATCCGGCACAGGTCTTGGTTATCGCGTTTTAAGAAACTCTTTAAGCCACTGATTTAGTTGAAATATTTTCGACGCCTCGGCGGGGCGGCGGCTGGTATGCGCCTTGCGGATAAGGGCGCATGGCAACGTTTATCGTCAAATCGCTTTTCAGCTTCGTCGTCGTCGCGGCTCTTTGGGGACCGGCGAGCACGTGGCTGGGCACACAGCATCGCTCGGGACTTTCGTGCAAGGCGGATTTCAGCGCTTGCCGGGTCGCGGGCAAGGTGATCCCGCTGGTCAATAGATCGTCCGTCCTCGGAGGTATTGCCGCCGAGGCGCGTCACGATCCCGCCGGGAAGCTGATTGTCGCCGTGAGGCAGGCGGCGGGTGAGGCGTTGCGGGGCGCTCATGGAGCGGGGCGGCAGGAAAAGTAAACATGGACGGGTTCAATCCGATGTCTGAATGGGCGGCATTTTTCTTTGCGACGGCGACGGGTTTCGTCGCGGCGGGGCTGACCGGCAGCCTCTATCGGCTGGTGACGAAACAACCGGCGAGCTTTCAAATCTGGACGGGCTCGATGGCGCGGCAGGTGGCCGGGATCATGACGCTGGTATTTGCGGGGCCGAACGTCATATTGCGCAACGCGCTGCGGGCGCAGGTTTTTGAGAACAGGCCGCCGGCATGGCTGCTGCTCTCCTTCTTCATCGCGATGATATGGAGCTTTCTCTCGGGTATCTTTTTGCTGAGCCTTATTCTGGCGGCGTGAGCCTCAGGCGCGGCGTCGCGCTCCGATCCGCCGCCCGAGAGTGCCGAGGAAACCGGCACCGAGGGCGGCGATGATCGCCCAACCCCAGCCCATCGCCCAAAGCACCAGATTGGCGACGGTCTTGAAGGCGCGCAGGCTGGTCTTGCCGGTGATGTCGATGATGCCGCGCGTTTTGTTTCCGAGTTTGCCGCTCATCTTGGTGATGGGGGTGAGGTCTTCGCCGCTATCGACATATTTGAGCAGGCGCACGGATTCAGCGGGGGCGACGCTTTTTTCCAGTGCCGCAATATTATCGAGAGCTGGCGTGAGTTTCGCCATCGAGAC
>CAZLLB010000153.1:0-8210 GCA_964560165.1 uncultured Parvibaculum sp.
ATCAAGGAAGTCCACCTGAACAAGATCCGGCGAGACTACGCGCCTTACGCGGAGAGACCGGCATGTTGAAGGCTTCGGCCACATGCGCGACCTTGAGCCATGGCGTTATGCCGCCGATGCGGGCGGCGTCAACCTGCACGATGGAGCAGGCGCCTTTCTGCATATATTCGCGGAAATGGCGCAGCGAATAGATGGATTCGCCGACTGCGATGGGGATGGATGTCGCGTGATTGAGGCGAATATGGCCGTCGAGATCATCGGCGGGCAGCGGCTCTTCGATCCAGCCGAGACCAAGCGGCTCCAGCATATGTGCGCGGCGGATTGCTTCATCGACAGTGAAGGCCTGATTGCAGTCTGTCAGAATTTCGAAATCGTCGCCAAGGCTCGCGCGCAGTTTTTCGAGGCGTGCTACATCTTCATGGGCGCGGGGCTTGCCGATTTTGATTTTCGCGCCACCGAAGCCGAGACGTTTGGCTTCCAGCGCGTCGTCGATCAGGGCTTGCGGGTCAAGATGCAGCCAGCCGCCTTCGGTCGTATAGAGCGGCGCGCGATCCTTCGCGCCGCCCGCCAGTTTCCAGAGCGGGAGATTGATGCGGCGGGCGCGCAAATCCCAGAGCGCGGTGTCGATGGCGGCAAGCGCCAGAGCGGTGATGGGGCCGACCGTCGTTGCGTGGGTGTGGAATTTGAGATCGGTCCAGATGCGTTCGATCTCGTCGGCTTCGCGGCCTATGAGGCGCGGTGCGAGGTGATCGACGAGCAGGCGGATGACGGATGAACCACCCGTGCCGATTGTATAGGCGTATCCTGTGCCGACCGCGCCATCGACGTCATGGATGCGGAGCAGCACGGTCTCCTGGCAGACGAAGCTCTGAATGGCGTCGGTGCGCTTTGTCTTGGGATGAAGCGGGACCAACAGGATTTCAACGCGGGTGATTTTTGCCATGGCTCAGACTTTCAAGCGGTAGAAGCGCGTGGCCGTGCCGCCGAGCATGTCGGCTTGCTCGTCTGCCGGTTTCGATGCGAGCCACGCGCTGAACATTTCGTTCCAACCGGCATGTGTGTTTTCGAGCAAGAGCACGGGCCAGTCGCTCCCCCACATCAGGCGTGTGGCGCCAAAGCTCTCATAGAGATGATCGAGATAAGGCAGGAGGTCTTTAAGGCTCGCGCCGGGCTTTGCTTCGGTGAGAAGGCCGGAAAGTTTGCAGGACACATTCGGGCGTTGCGCGAGGCGGGAAATTTTCTCCGCCCAGATATTGAAGCCACCGAGCCCGTCGCGGATTGCGGGTTTCGCGCCATGGTCTATGACGATAGGCAGGTCGTGATAGCGCGTCGCAAGCGTCAGCAATGCATCGAGGTGGGGTGGCTTGACCAGAGCGTCGAAGCTCAGGCCCAATTCGATCAACGCGCGATATGCGGGATCGAGATGTGGTTGGAGCATCCAGTCAGCGGGCTCGATGTCCTGCACCATCGGGCGGATGCCTTTGAAGAGCGGATGATGGACGAAAGCTCGAAGCTCTGCGACACCAGCCTCCGTTTCCATGTCTATCCAGCCGACGACGCCTTTGATGAAAGGGTTTGCGTCGGCAAGGCTCAGAAGAAATTCCGTCTCGCGTGGATTGGCCGCTGCCTGTATCGCGACCGTAGCGCCGATACCGGCTGAAGCGAGAAGGGGGCCAAGATGCGCGGGCGCGAAATCCCGATAGATCGCGACAAGGTCCGGCGTCAGCCAATCATAGAAGCCGTTGGAGAGGCGCCAGAAATGTTGATGTGCGTCAATCTTCATGCTGGCACAGGTGCGGTCCGGGCGATCAACCCTTCGGATTTGAGGTCCGACCAGAGGGCCGCCGGTATCTTCCGCTTTACCCAGTCGAGAGCGCTTGCGAGTTCGTCCGTGTTGGCGATGCCGGGAATGACGGTGGCGACGAGCGGGTGGGCGCGCGGGAATTGCAGCGCGGCAGCGGGCAACGGCACATCATGTGCCTTGCAGACCGCATCGAGGCGACGGACGCGGGCCACGACTTCGGCGGGCGCGTTGCCGTAATCGAAATGCGCGCCTTCGACGGGGCCGGTTGCCAATATGCCGGAATTGAAAGCGCCGCCGATGACGAGGCCGATGCCGGCTCTGGCGCAAAGCGGAAAGAACAGATCGAGAGGGTCTTGTTCCAGTAGCGTGTAGCGGCCCGCAAGCAGGAATGTGTCCCAGCGGCCATGGTTCATCGCCTCGGCGCAGACCTGCCATTCGTTTGCGCCGATGCCGATGGCGCGCAGCCGGCCTTCATTGCGCAAAGTGTCGAGCGCGCGGTAGCCGCCCTGCATTGCCTCCTTCATCACTTGCGGATGATCTGCGCCATGCGTCACTGCGCCGATGTCGTGCATCAGCGCGATGTCGATTTCGCCGAGGCCGAGGCGCGTCTGGCTCTCTTCGATCGAACGCATCACGCCGTCATAGGAATAGTCGTAAACTGGCTCGAAGGGCGCAGCGTCGATGAAAGCGTTGCGCTGTTCGTGCCAGCCCGTATTGGGCACCAGCCGTCGCCCAACTTTGGTCGAGATGATGAATTCCGCGCGCGGTTTTGTTTGCAGGAACCGTCCAAGGCGGGTTTCGCTCAGGCCGAAGCCATAAAGCGGTGCGGTATCGAAATAGCGCAAGCCCGCAGCCCAGGCGCTTTCCAGCAGAGTTTCGACCTCTGCATCGCTGCGTGCGCGGTAGAGATTGCCGATGGGGGCTGCGCCGAAGCCGAGTTCGGTCAGGTGGAGGCCGGTGCGTCCGAGACGCCGTTTGTGCTGTTCCATCTTCAGGCTCCAGCGGGCAGAAGGGCGGCAACACATGCGATGCGGAGCTTTCTGGTTTGCTCCGCGCCCCTCCCGACGCCTGATTTCGTCACTTTAGTCTCCGCACCCCTTGACGACTTTGTTTTATATATGTTTTCTGAATTTGTATATAAAACAAAGGCACTCGCCAACATGAAGATCACCGGCTGGCGAACGCATGACATTCGCTTTTCGACATCGCAGGGGCGGCATGGCTCCGACGCGATGAACCCCGACCCTGACTATTCCGCTGCTTACGTAATCATCGAAACGTCTGGCGCATGCGGGGGGCATGGGCTGACGTTCACCATCGGGCGCGGCAACGAGCTTTGCGTCGCCGCTATCGATGCGCTGATGCCGCGCCTGATGGGTCTTGATCTGGAAGAGATCACCGGCGATATGGGCGCCTTCTGGCGCTACGTCACCGGCGATTCGCAATTGCGCTGGCTTGGGCCGGACAAGGGCGTCATGCATCTGGCGACGGGCGCCGTTGTAAATGCGGTGTGGGATTTGTGGGCGAAGTCAGTGGGCAAGCCCGTCTGGCAACTCGTTGCCGATATGACGCCTGCCGAACTCATACGCTGCATCGACTTTCGCTATCTCACCAACGCCATCACGCCCGATGAGGCGCTGGCGCTTCTGACGCGCAACCAGCAGGACAAGGCGGCGCGCCGTCAGCGTCTCAATGAGGAAGGCTATCCCGCCTATACAACATCTGCGGGCTGGCTCGGCTATGATGACGACAAGATCCGCGCGCTTTGCCGGCGGGCGCGCCTTGATGGCTGGACGCATTTCAAGATCAAGGTTGGGCAGGATCTGGCCGAAGACATCCGGCGTTGCCAGATCATGCGCGAGGAAATAGGCGACGATTGCAAGCTGATGGTCGATGCCAATCAGGTCTGGGAGGTCGGTGAGGCGATCTCATGGATGAAGGCGCTTGCGCAGTTCAAACCCTGGTTCATCGAGGAGCCGACATCGCCCGACGATATTCTCGGCCATAAGCAGATCCGCGAGGCGATTGCGCCTATCGGGATTGCGACGGGCGAGATGTGCCAGAACCGCGTCATGTTCAAGCAGTTCATGCAGGCCGATGCGCTCGACATCGTGCAGATCGACGCGGCGCGTGTCGGCGGGCTCAATGAAAACCTGGCGATCATGCTGATGGCGGCGAAGTTCGGAAAACCCGTTTGCCCTCACGCGGGCGGCGTCGGGCTTTGCGAATATGTGCAGCATCTGTCGATGATCGATTATCTGGCCATCTCCGGCACGATGGAGGGCCGCATCGCGGAATATGTCGATCATCTGCATGAGCATTTCATCGACCCCTGCGCGCTGCGCGGCGGGCGCTACCTCACGCCGACAGCGCCGGGCTTCAGCATCGAGATGAAACCGGCCTCGATTGCGCAATACGGAGTTTGAGGTTCGTCAGCGAGGCGCGAGGCCATTGACGAGAAGGTTCACAAAATCGTCGATGATCTTCCGATCCGAGAGGCCAGTGTCGCGCGGATGCCAATGGCCGATTGAGTTGAGCGCGCCCGCGAGAGCGAAGGCCGTGACTTTGGGATCGGACGGGGCGATGGAACCATCTGCGATACCGTCCGAGATGAGCTGCCTGAGCTTGCGATCTATATCGAGCTTCATGCGACGGATTTTCTTGCCGCTCGCCTCCGACAATTCCATATCGCTGATGCGGCTGGCGCAGCGTCCGTAGTCGGTTTCGATGAGCGCGGCGTAGCGCTTCAGATAATCGACCAGCCGCTGCAAGCCGTTGCCTTGCGCGGTCTCAAGCTCTGCCTCGCCCGAAGCATCCAGCACATCGAGCCCATGCTGAATGCAGGCAAAGAGCAGCGCTTCCTTGTTCTTGAAATAATAGTACAGCGTCGGTTTCGTCACGTTGAGGATTTGCGCCACTTCGTCGAGCGAGGCGCGGTGATAGCCCTGTGCGGCGAAAACATGGGCCGCTGCCGCGAGCACTGCTTCGCGCTTCAGGTCGCGGTCACGCTTGCGGTCGGGCGCTTTCTTCCAAGGTGAGGCGATGGCCGATCCCGGCATTGTGTCGATCTCTTCGATTTTCTGCGGTCTCAGCATAAGGGTACCTGCCTGTTTGACAACCTACCAGACGAAATATATCTTACTAGTAAGTAGAAAATAGGCCGATGCAGGTTGGTAAACCCGAGGGAGCGTTTCCGTGTATCTGACGCAAGCCATTCATCGTGCGGCGGCGGTCAGCCCCCGCGCCATAGCCACGATTTGCGGTAGCCGGACCAGAAACTGGGTGGAATTGCGCGACCGTGTCGCCCGTTTCGCGGGTGCATTGAAAGCGGCGGGCGTCAATACAGGCGACCGGGTTGCCATACTGGCTCTGAATTCGGATCGCTATTTCGAAATTTATTTTGCGGTGGCTTGGGCCGGTGCCGTGATCGTGCCGATGAATACGCGCTGGTCCGTTGCCGAGCATGTTTACTCCATCGAGGATGCGGGCGCGGTGGCGCTTATCGTCGATGATGCTTTTCTCGATACCGGGCTTGCCGTCAAGAACGCCTGTAACGGCATCGCGCACGTGATCCATGCCGGAGATGGCGGCGTTCCTGCCGGGCTTGCAGGCTATGAAAACATGATCGCGGTAAGCGCGCCTGCCATCGATGCGGGACGCGGCGGCGATGATCTCGCCGGGATTTTCTACACGGGCGGCACGACGGGTTTTCCCAAGGGCGTGATGCTGTCGCATCAAAATCTCTGGACCGGTGCGCTCTGCGTCGGGGCGGGGGTGGGCTTCGATCCTTCGCTGCGTTATCTGCACGCCGCACCGATGTTTCATCTTGCCGATATTGGCCTCAGCAATGCGGCCTCGATTTTCGGCGGTTCGCATGTCTTCATGCCGTCCTTCGAGCCCGCAGCCTTTCTGAAGCTGATGGCGGCCGAGCGCGTGAGCTATACGCTTCTCGTGCCCACAATGATCCGTATGCTGCTCGATTGTCCAGATCTGGCGCATAGCGACATTTCGTCGTGGAAGGGGCTGCTCTATGGCGCTTCTCCGATGGCCGACACGCTGCTTCGCGCGGCGCTCGATCGATTGCCGAGCGTCGGCTTTACGCAAGGCTATGGCCAGACCGAGCTTGCGCCGCTTGCCACATTACTCGGGCCGGAATGGCATGTGTTCGATGGGCCCAAAGCGGGCAAGCTGCGTTCTGCGGGCCGCCCCGGCATTTGCGTCGAGCTCAAGATCGTCGATGCGGATGGCATGGAAGTGCCAAGCGGCCAGGTTGGAGAGGTCAGCGTTCGCGGGCCGAACGCCATGCTTGGTTATTGGAACAAGCCGGAGCAGACGGCCGCAACGCTGATCGATGGCTGGGTTCGCACCGGCGATGGCGGATATGTGGATGATGACGGGTTTCTCTACATCGTGGACCGTGTGAAAGACATGATCGTCTCGGGCGGGGAGAACGTCTATTCGGCCGAGGTCGAGAATGCTCTGATGCAACACGATGCCGTGAGCGAATGCGCGGTGATCGGCGTGCCGGATCAGAAATGGGGCGAGCGGGTGCATGCGATCGTCGTGCCGAAGGCGGGGCGGAGCACGTCGGATGATGAACTCATGGCGCATTGCAAGGCTCTGATTGCGGGATACAAATGTCCCCGCAGCGTCGATGTGCGCGGCGAGGCGCTACCGAAATCGGGCGCAGGAAAAATTCTCAAGGCGGATCTCAGAAAGCCCTATTGGGCGGATGCCAGCCGAAGCGTCAACTAGCTGAAGGAACGGATGATGAGCAATCATGTCGTCGTGGCGGGCGTGGGGATGCTTCCCTTCGTGAAACCGGGTGCAAGTGCTGCCTATAATGAAATGGGCTCAGACGCCGTGCGTCTTGCATTGAAGGATGCCGGTCTGTCCTACGATGCCATCGAGCAGGCCTATGTCGGCTGGGTCTATGGCGATTCTACCGCCGGGCAAGCCGCACTTTACAAAGTCGGTCTCACCGGCATCCCGGTTTTCAACGTCAACAATAACTGTTCGACAGGGTCTTCTGCGCTGTATCTGGCGCGTCAGGCCGTTGCCAGTGGTGTTGTCGATTGCGCGCTGGCGCTGGGTTTTGAACAGATGTCGCCGGGCGCTCTCTCGACGCTTTTTGACGACCGTCCAAATCCGCTTGGCGAGTTTCTGGCGGTGGCCGACGAAGCGTTTCAGGACGCCGACAAGGTACCGATGGCGCTCCGTCTCTTCGGTGGCGCGGGCTATGAATATCAGCAGACATATGGCGCGAAGACTGAAACCTTCGCCAAGGTGCGCGAGAAGGCGAGCCTCCACGCGTTGCACAATGAACGGGCGATTTTCAGAACGCCGCTGAGCGTCGATGACGTGATGCAATCGCCCAAAATGTTTCTCAATCTCACGAGGCTGCAATGCTGCCCGCCCAGTTGCGGGGCGGCGGCGGCCATCGTCTGCACGCCGGACTATGCGCGCAAGCATGGAATCGATGCGAGCATCCGCATCGCGGGCCAGTCGATGACGACGGATTATCAATCGACTTTTGCCGATCGTAGCCTCATCAAGGTCGTCGGCTCTGATATGACGAAAGAGGCCGCGCGTCTCGTCTATGAGCAGGCAGGCATCGGCCCCGACGATGTTGATGTGGTCGAGTTGCATGATTGCTTCACCACCAATGAAGTCATCACCTATGAGGGCTTAGGTCTTTGCGGTGAAGGTGGTGCGGAAAAATTCATCTGGGACGGTGACAACACCTATGGTGGAAAGGTCGTAACGAATCCTTCAGGCGGGCTTTTGTCGAAGGGGCACCCCCTCGGCGCGACGGGCCTGGGGCAATGCGCCGAGCTGACATGGCAGCTTCGCGGCACGGCGGGCAAGCGTCAGGTCGAAGGCGCACGGGTGGCGCTCCAGCACAATCTCGGTCTCGGCGGTGCCTGCGTCGTTACCATGTATGAGCGGGTGGAGTAGGGCGAGAGAAAGCCCGCCCCGCCCGCGTCAGACGTGATGATGCACTTTCTCCGTTCCCGTGAGTTTCTTTTCCGCTTCGCGCAGCAGGACGTAGAATACCGGCGTCAGGAAGAGGCCGAAGAAGGTGACGCCCAGCATGCCGAAGAAGACGGTGACACCCATGGCGTGACGCATCTCGGCACCTGCGCCAGATGAGACGACCAGTGGCACGACACCCATGATGAAGGCGAAGGACGTCATCAGGATGGGGCGCAATCTCAGCCGGGCGGCTTCGATGGCGGCCTTCACTGTTGTTTCGCCTTGTATTTCCAGCTCACGCGCGAACTCGACGATCAGAATCGCGTTCTTGCAAGCGAGGCCGATCAGCACGAAGAGGCCGATCTGAGTGAAGATGTTGTTGTCGCCACCTGTCGCCCAGACGCCGGTCATGGCCGAGGGCAGGCACATG
>CAZLLB010000154.1:0-8207 GCA_964560165.1 uncultured Parvibaculum sp.
GGTCTCGCGCGCTAAAGCAATCTTTGTGGGATGTTGTTGTCCCATCCGGTTGACAATCAAAGCAGAGGAGCCGGGCAGGGCATAGTGCTTCTAGTCGCCGAGGCCGGGCTCTTCGCTGAACAGTGGCAATTTGCCTTCAACGCCGTTCATCGCATCCGCATCGGCTGGAGGCTCGCGCTTCTGCGTGACGTTCGGCCAGATCTTTGCGTATTTGTAGTTGAGCACGAGCCAATCGTCAGTTGCGGCTTTGTCAGTGTCGGGAAAGATTGCTTCTGCGGGACATTCGGGCACACAGACGCCGCAGTCGATACATTCCTCGGGGTGAATGACGAGCATATTCTCGCCTTCATAGAAACAATCGACGGGGCAGACCTCGACGCAATCCATGTACTTGCATCGAATACAGTTATCGGTGACGACGAAGGTCATGACGCTATCCTCTTGAATGCTATGCCGAGCCGGTCGGGCGCGAGGGCTGGCGGAGTATCGGCATAGCCGGGCAGGGAGGCACGAAGGCGCTGGATCCATTCCTCTATGCGGGCGACGTCTTCACTGTTGAGGTTTCGCGCGAGGAAATTCAGTAGGAACGGCTGCATGATCCGTCCGGTCGTGCCTGCGTTGTCGCAAACCAGCTCCAGAATGTTCTGCGTCAACGGTGTAAGGGTGGAAGCGTCTGCCGTCGGGTCGAAAAGGACGACAAAACTTTCTTCTACATGCCGCCAGTTTCGTGACGATATATGCGTCAGCACGTTGCCCAGATGGGGATGCCAACGCAGCGACGCGACGAAAACCTCTCCCAAAAGCAATATTTTTTCCTTCTCGACCATGCGGAATACCTTTCGGGAGCGCGCCCTTTAAAAGAGGTATTTTATATATTGCATTTGTCGATTTTTCAAATAAGGTATTTTTAATACTTCTTTACCAAGCAAGCGAACGGGTTTCGTCATGCTGATTGCGGCCGGGGTTTCGCGCTGGACAATGCTGCATCTGGGCGCGTCAGTGGTGGCTCTCTTTATCGCCGAGGCGCTCTTCGTTTCAGGCTATGCCGATCCGATGGAAGGGTTGCGGGCGCCCGAGACGCTGATTGCTGTTCATCTTCTCACTCTTGGCTGGCTAAGCCTTCTGATGCTCGGCGCGCTCTATCAGTTCGTACCTGTCATCACGAACTCGCAACTCTTCAGCCAGCGGCTGCCCATCATCGGTTTCGCCGCAATCGTTGCCGGTCTCGCGGGAATGGTCGCGGGATTTGCCGCGCTCGGCGGTAACGAGATCCTGCCGCTTGTTTGTCTGCCTATAGGCGGCGCGCTCGTATTGACAGGGCTCGCGATCGGGGCTTTCAACGTCGCGGCGACGCTCTGGCGCGCGCGCCCGCTCCCCATGCAGGCCCTGTTCGTTGCAGCCGGGCTTGGCTTTCTGTTGCTCACCGGCTTGATCGGGGTCTGCTTTGCGCTGGCGCTGTCATTGCCCGAGCCTCCCGCCATGCTTACAGGGTTTGTTCGCGACGGGCTCTCCGCCCATGTCGCAGGTGGGCTTGGCGGATGGTTCACGCTGACGGCGATGGGCGTGAGCTATCGCCTGCTTTCAATGTTCATGCTCGCGCCGGAAGAGGCGCGCTGGACCAGCTATGCCGCGCTCATACTCACACCGGGCGGCTTACTGGTGCTGATGGGAGCAATCCTGTTCCTGGGCGGTGATTTGCAGAGCGTCGGCGCGTCGGCTGGAGCACTCCTCGCCGCGTTCGGCATTGCCTTCTATCTCGCAGACATCGTTCACCTCTACCGCGTGCGTAAGCGCCGCCACCTCGAACTCAATAGCATTGCGGCAGCGGTGGCTCTCGGCTTTTTGGCTTTCGCCATTGTGGCCACATTCATCGCCGCAGTGAGCGGGGCGCTCGACCGATTTGCAGGGGCGCTCGGATATCTCTTCATCTTCGGTTGGCTGTCCGGTCTTGGGCTCAGCCAACTTTACAAGATCGTGCCATTCATGACCTGGCTCGAAGTGTTCGGAAGACGCCTTGGCAAGGGGCCGGTGCCGCGCGTTCAGGACCTCGTAGAAGAACGCCGCGCGCGGCGCTGGTTCATCCTCTATTTCTGCTCGGCCCCGCTCGGCGCTGCCGCTATTGCTTTCGCCACTCCGCCGCTGTTCTACGTGGCGAGCTTCGCGCAACTCGTGGCAACGGGGCTTATCGGGTTCGAGCTATGGCACTCCCGGCACCCTGATCCAAACGCAGCGCCCAAGCCGCTCGCGCCGGGCGCTGGGCTTCCTTTCGCCAGACCCTCTCTCCCCAACCAAACTCATGGAGCTTGATCCCATGTCCGTCCCAATGTTGACGCTCGATGTTCGACCGATCCTGCGCGCTGGCGGCGAGCCCTTCGCCGAAATCATGAAAGCTGTCTCAAGCCTCACTCCCGGACAAGGGCTGAGATTGCTTGCAACATTTCGTCCGGTCCCGCTTTTCTCGGTGATGGCAAAGAGCGGCTTTGAGCATAGCGAGCGCGAATTGTCCGAAGGCGACTGGGAGGTCGTCTTCACGCCGGGAGAGGGTGCCTCTACCGGCAAAAACCTTCCCTCCGCCCCGCCAGCAGCACCGCCGCAGCGCGCGCGTCAGGTATCGCCCACAAAGCCGGGTGAGGCGGATGCAACGGACTGGCCCACGGCGAGCCAGACGCTCGACAATCGCGGGCTCCTGCCGCCCGAACCGCTGGTTCGGACGCTCGAGGCGATCGAGGGGCTTGGAGCGGGCGACGTTCTCGAAATCTGGAATGACCGCGACCCGCAGTTTCTCTACCCGGAACTGGAGGCGCGCGGCCATCTCGCGCATCGCGATGTCCGTGGCGCTGAAGGCTATCGCATCTTGATCCTCAGAGGTGCCGGGCAGCGGGAGGCATCATGAACCCGTTTTCGGACGAAGCGCTCCGCGAGGCGCTGAAGGATGTGTTCGACCCCGAGCTTGGATACAACATTGTCGATCTCGGGCTTGTCTATGATATCGCGGTTACGGAGGGCGCTGTCGTCGTCACGATGACTTTGACGACGCCGGGCTGCCCCGCCTCCGAGATGATCCAGGGCGGCGTCTATCAGCGCATCTGGGCGATCGACGGCGTGACCGACGTGGATGTGAATCTCGTATGGGAACCGCGATGGAGCGCCGAGGCCATGAGCCCGGCTGCAAAGGCGCATTTCGGTATCGCCGCGTGAGAACGATATGGAAGCCGTAGCCGTAATCCCCGAACTCAACCGCCTCTTTATCCTGGCGCTCAAGCGTCTGGGTGAGGCGGGCGAGGCTGACGCCGCCTGCCGGTTGGCGGCGCAAGGTTGGTCGTTGCTGCGCAGCGAACACCCGCAAGATGCGCAGCGCCTGAACGGCGTTCTGCATTATCTGACCCGTCCAAACGTCCCAGCAAGAAAGAGAGACAAATGAACGACAATGAGAACCTCGACGTCCGCACGCTCATCCCGGCGGAGCGGCACCGGCTCATCTTCGAAACCTGGCATCACCTGCAACCCGGCAAGAGCTTCGTGCTGGTGAACGATCACGATCCCAAGCCTCTCTATTATCAGTTCGATGCCGAACATCCCGGTCAGTTCACATGGGACTATCTGGAATCGGGTCCTGCAACCTGGCGTGTACGTATCGGCAGAAAATCAGCCGCCTGAATATTTGCGGCGGCCGCCGGCGCGAGATGGTGTACTCCCCCGTACCATCTCGCGCCGAGCCGGTTCAGCCTATCGTTGCCATTCGGGGATGATCAGACGCAAACCATCGAGTTTCGCTGTCACTTGTATTTGACAGCACAGGCGGCTGTACTCGCCTGCATTGACGGCGAAGTCCAGAATGTCTTCCTCCATGCCCGTAGCCCGGCCGACAACATCGATCCAGGCAGGATCGACGTGAACGTGGCATGTCGAACAAGTGCAGTTTCCGCCGCAATCGGCATCGATGCCGGGAACCGAGCGCGAGATTGCCGCTTCCATCACCGTCATGCCCGTTCCGATCACGATCGCATGCTCGCTTCCATCAGGTTCGACGAAGACGATACGGGGCATCATTCACTCCTGCAGCTCTGCGAGCCTGATAATCGACATAATAAACCTACACAGCCGCAGAGGCGCTTGCCGCTGGCAAATGGCCCTGTATAGAGGTATATGTTATGCTCTTTATAGTCCATGCTATCGCGGTGCGGTTGCGACAAATAGCTTCGTGGCAGAAGCAAAGAGGTTGAGTGCGGAGAAGAATGAGATGCGCGTAACCCTGCATACAGATTATGCGCTTCGCATGCTTATGCTTTTGGCGTTGGAACCGAACCAGCTGCACACGATCGAAGAGATTTCGATCCGTTATGATATTTCGCGCAATCACCTGATGAAGGTCTCCCAAACCCTCGTACAGTTCGGCTTTGTCGAGAGTGTGCGCGGGCGGAGCGGGGGATTACGTCTGCGCGAAAGCCCTGAGGATATCAATATAGGTGCGGTTATTCGCGCGACGGAGGATGGGTTTAATCTTGTCGAGTGCTTTACGACGGAAGATACCTGCCTGATTTCGTCTGCTTGCGGATTACGCGGGCCGCTTGAGGAGGCGCTTGCCGCTTTCCTCGGGGTTCTGGATCGCTATAGCTTAGCCGATCTTGTCCAGAATCCCGGACGTATGCGGCGCATGCGACGGCTTTTGAGTCAGAATGTCGAAGCCGTCTGACCTGGGTGCCCAAGAGATTATTCGGAACATACCTATTTATAACGTGAATGAAAGCCGACGAAGTGACAGAGTCTCATGAGTTCGAAGGGGATAGGCGCCGCGCCGCTATGCAGTTGGTCGAACGCGAAACGGGCATCGACGAAGCGATGGTGAAGACGCTCGTTCACGCCTTTTACGATCGCGTGCGCGAGGATGAGATGCTGGCACCGGTGTTCAATGCGCGGGTTTCCAATTGGGACAAGCATCTCGATCAGATGTGCGATTTCTGGTCTTCGGTCGTCCTTATGAGCGGGCGCTATCACGGGCAGCCAATGCAGAAGCACGCGCCATTGCCGGTCGGCGGTGTTCATTTCGATCGCTGGCTCTACCTGTTCCGTAACAGCGCGCGCAAGGTCTGCCCGCCGACGGCAGCGGAGTATTTCATCGTCAGAGCAGAACGGATCGCTGAGAGCCTCGAGCTGGGAATAGCGGGATCACGCGGCGAAATGCTGCGCACAGGCGAACGCCTGATGCCCGTGGCCGATTAGTCGCCGAGGCAGTGCATCTGCGGCGTGAGCCGATCTATGACGGCTTCCGCGTGAGCAGCGAGCGGCAGGGGAGAAGCCACAGGAAATCACGGGCCAGATCCTGAACATGCAACCCTGCATCTTGCAGCACTTCAGTATATCGGGACGAGTGCAAGAGGTCGAAAATAGCCATACGACCGCCGGGCTTCAACACACGGACAAGCTCGCGAAGCGCGGCGTCGCGGCCCTGCCGCGAAGGAATATTGTGAAGCACCGTCATCGTGATGATCGCGTCGAAAGATGCGTCGGGAAACGGCAGCTTTGTAATATCGCCTGTTTTTACCTCGATCCGCCCGGAGACGCCTTCGGCTGCCGCATTGGCTAACGTCGCTTCCGGATTGTTATCCGACTGGTCCTTGGCGGCCCACAGATCAATGCCAACCGCCTTGCCGGTGGTGAGCTTTTTTGCGCAACCAATAAGCGCCAATCCACGGCCACATCCGGCGTCCAGTACTTGTTCATTTCCCGAAAGCGCTAGCGCGGCAACCAAGCGATTGCATACCCGCTTTTTGCTCACAAGGCTCGATCTCAACATGACCGCCGCGTAAGACAGAAGCAGGGCAGCAACAAGAGCTACGCTGATGCTCAATGATATGGGAATAGGGTTCGGTTGGGGCCATGCAAAGCTGAACGTCGCAATGACCGCAAGGATGCATCCGAAAACAATATGGGCGCGGACTACGCCCGGTGCGTCGATGCCATATACTGCGCGCTGTTTCATGGTGTTTGAGGCTCCAATTTGTTCTCGTTGGTACGCGGTTCGTTGCTCAGAACTTGAGTGTCACGCGGCGCTGCGCCTTCGCGTCGAAGCCTCGGCCTCATGCAGATAGGTCGTGAAGCCATCCTTCGCCGGTGTAGCGGAATTGAGCAGCAACACCGCGCTGACCTGTCCGCGGTGGCCGATGCCATGAGTGATGACGTGCATGAGCATTTCTTCACGCGACATGCGGCCCGAGGCTCCGTCCGTGAATGTGAAGTCGATTTGTTCCGTCAATTGATCGCGATCAAGTGCCGACACATAATCGATATATTCCAGATCACTTGCTTTGATGTTCGCAGACAAATCTTCCAGCGTTGGCATCTGGCCCAAATTGGCTGAGGTATAGGCATGAGCTTTTTGCCTCATATGCGCAGCGAATATCTGGTCAACGACATAGGTATGGCTTAGGGCCTTGATGGCCAAATTCGTAACGGGAGATTCATGGCCAAGCTCGGCCAAGGTGGTCAATAGTTCGTTGTTCGCCCACGCTTTGCACAAGAACAAGCGTTGCAACGTGTCATGCATTTGATGTTCTCCTGATCTGTTTTGCGGGGCCGCGCTCGGATTGCTGAATTGGCGATCGTCGCGTTGGGTATTGCCTCTCGTTTCCATGAGAAGCAGAATACGAGCGATCAGTCGTTTTCAAAACTCGCATTGATAGAGTGAAAAAATGGTGCGAAAGCCACTCACAAATCCGAGGAAACACGCCTCTCAGGAACGATCGCGTGCGACGGTGGATGCGCTGATTGAAGCAACCGCTCGCATTCTCGTCCGGGAAGGGTTCGACAAGGCGAGCACGAACCGCATCGCCGAAGTGGCGGGCGTGAGCGTCGGCTCGCTCTACCAATATTTCCCGAGCAAGGAGGCGCTCGTCGCCGCCGTCGTGGAGCGCCACAGTCGGGAAATCGCGCAGGCCGTTCGGAGCGATTTGGCGGAAGCCGTGACGCAACCGATAGAGCAGGGCGTACGCACGCTCGTCGCCGCCGCGGTCAAGGCGCACCGCATCGATCCCAAGCTGCATCGTGTGCTTGCCGAGCAGATCCCGCGCGTGGGGAGGCTTGAGAAGGCGGAAACCTTCAACGGAGAAAACTATGCGCTATTCAGAAAATACCTTGAGAGCCGACGCGATGATCTGGGCGTCGATAATCTGGAGCTCGCGTCCTTCGTATGCGTGACGTCGATAGAGGCGCTGACGCACAATGCAGTATTGCACCATCCCAAAATGCTTTCGGATGAGACGACGGAGGCGCTGATCGACGACGCCACGCGCCTCGTTGTCGGATATCTGACGGGTTGACGTCTCGGGGAGGTTCAGCCGATCTCCATCGGCATGTCGGGGTCCCGAGACCATTCCGCCATCGAACCATCATATACAGCGACCGACGGATGACCGAGCTGCGTGAGAGCAAGTGCGTCCATCGTCGCAGAGATGCCGCCACCGCAATAGCAAATCACTCGGGGTTTCTCCAATGCGCCGGTGGCTTTGAAAAGCGCACGTAATTCGGCCTCATTGCGATACGTTCCGTCAGCGTTGAGCAATGACGCATAGGGTACGTTGCTACTTCCCTTTATATGGCCCTTACGGCCATAGCTCATGGGCGCCTCGCCACTATGGACGCTCGGCGAAAGAGCATTGATAGTGCACACCGCACCGTCGTCGATCGCTGCCAGAACGGCCCGCTTGTCGGCCCAGGCGCCGGGGAGGGCCGTAAGGGAGATATCCGCTGGCGGGTAGTGTCGCGGCGTGATCTCCACTGGTCGGCTCTCGGCTGTCCATTTTCCGAAGCCACCGTCGAGAACTGCGACGTCGTCGAAACCGGAGGCGCGCAACATCCACCAGAGCCGCGTTGCCCACATGGGTGACGTCGTGGAGTAGGCGACGACGCGCGTTCCGCGTCCGATACCCGCCGCTCCGAGCGCATGCGCCAGCCGATCGATGGGAGGCATCGTGAAAGGCAGCGGTGCGGTTGTGTCGGACAACTCGCCAGCAAGATCGATGAAAGCCGCACCAGGTATATGAGCAGCATCGTAGTCCGCGCGTCCGCTCTCGATTGTATAAGGCCCCGGCGTTGCTGGCCGTAGGTGAACGGTTGTGTCGAAGATCCGCAAGTCCGAATCGTGAAGGTGTTTCGCCAGCCAATCGGTCGATACAAGACCTCTCCGGTCCCACTCGGTCATGATCTTCTCC
>CAZLLB010000155.1:0-8157 GCA_964560165.1 uncultured Parvibaculum sp.
AGGCGGATGGCGTTCACCACTCGCCGTCATGCCGGACTTGATCCGGCATCCAGCTTGCCGCGCGGCATAGCCGTCAGGATGGGCCTCGGGTCAAGCCCGGGGTGGGGTGGGTGTTGAACAAAATTGCAATACACGCCGAGCGACGACGAAGCTGAAAAGGAATGCCCGCCCGTCTCAGCGCGTCGCGATCTCCAGCGACTTCAGCAGCGTCGGGCTGACGCTGCCCGTCTGGTCGAGGCTCGCCGCGCGCTGGTAGCTCAGGATCGCATCATGAGTGCGCGGACCCATCAGTCCGTCCGATGAGCCGGGATCATAGCCGAGCTTGATCAGCATGGCCTGCGCCCGCGCTGTATCAGTGAGCGCACTGGCGGTCGCGATGCTGCCGGTCACGTCGGCGCTCGCGCTATCGCTGCCATGCGTCGCCCAGCTTCCCATCGATGACAGATCGCCATTGGCGACCGGGTCGGGGCGCTTGGCGGCCCATGTCTCGGCGGCAACCTTCGCCTTGGCCAGCGTCGTCGCGTCGAGCTTGGCGGCCAGTTCATCGCGCTTTTGCGCCGCGCCTTTGTCGCCGCCCTTGGCGGCTATGGAGAGCCATTTGTAGGACGAAGCCATATCCTGCTTCACGCCCAGCCCACGCTCCTGAAGGATCGCCAGATTATATTGGCTGTCGCCAAGCCCAAACTCGGCCGCCTTGGCAAACCAGGTCGATGCCGTGGTGAAATCCTGTCGCGTCCCGCGGCCCTCGGCATAGATGACGGCGAGATTATGCATCGCCTTCACATTGCCCTGCGCCGCCGCCTTCTTGTACCAGCCGAACGCCTTGTCCTTGTCCTGCGTCACGCCCCGGCCTTTTTCATAAAGCGTGGCGAGGCGATATTGCGCGACGGCAAGGCCCTGATCGGCGGCCTGATTGTACCAATAGGCAGCTTGCGACAAATCCTGCGGCACGTTCTCGCCATTGGCATAGCGCTGGCCGACTTCATATTGCGCCGCTGCATCGCCCGATGTCGCCGCAGCGCGCAACGCGCGTTCCGACGCCGGCACTTCGCCGAGTGGTGCGCTGGCAACGGGCTTGGCCGGCGCAGGCGTCAGCTTCGGGCCGGGCGTAATGGCGGGGCCGGGCGTAATGGCGGGGCCGGGCGTCTCCTGCGCGACATGTTTCTTCGGCGCGACAGGGGCGGGCGCTGGCGCGGGCTTTGCCGCAACAACAGGCGCTTCCACAGGCGTCGGCCGCACAGCCGGAACGATGGGCGAAACCGGCGTGGCGGATGCCGGAGCGACGGCTGTCGCCGTCGCTCCGGCTTCCTCCGGCGTGGCCTCCGGATTTGCAGATTTCGCAGGGGTGTCAGGCGTCGCCGCTTTCGCCGTTTCCGTGTTCACACCCATATTGCCGGGCGTATCGCCGGGGATGACCTCGACCGTTTTTTCGATAGGCGGAACACTCGGCCCCACCTTGGCGACGATCACCGGCTCATTGTTCATCAGGCGCATCGCGCCCAGCACAATCGCGATAAACACCACGGCGGCAACCGCGCCATAGATGATCTTCTTGCGGCGCGCTTCGCCCTCATCCGCGGCGTTGAAGCGCGCGGGCGTTTCGCTATAGCCGTTCGGCCCCATCATCGGCTGCGGGCCACCGCGCCCGTTCATCGCTGCGGCTTGCGCGGCGCGCCTTGCAGCGGCCATGAAATCATTGGCCGCCCGCGCAGGCTCGATTGCGGGTTGCGGCTCGTCAATCTCATCTTCTTCAGGCGTCGAGCGCGTCACCAGTTTAGGCTCGCGCCGCGCGCCCTCTTCGGTCTCGGGTGCGAAGGGCGGGGGAGGGGCCTCGGGCGCAAACGTATGTTCTGGCGTCACGGGCGCTGGCATCGGCGCGTCGGCATAGCTCTCGCCACGCCCCGGCTCGCGATAATCGGCCACCGGCGGGCCATAGCCGCCGCCGGCCACGCCCAGCGAGGGCGCATCGAAATTCGGAATGGGGAAGGCCTGACCACCGGGCACGAAACCGTGATTGCTCAGTCCACCGATAGGGCCACCCATCAGCCCGCCCATCGCGCCGCCTGTGGCGAGCTGCGGCGGCAGGCCGGGCGTTGTTGCCGCCTGGTTCAGCGTGTTACGCGTCGCTTTGGTTTCGCGCTCGATCCGGCCAAGCCGGTCCGTCATGCGCTCCATCATCACATGCAGGGAGTCGATCGTCTCGCGCGAGCGGTTCTCGGCCACATGCATACTGTCCGACATGCCCGCAATCGCGCGCTCGATCGTCTGCGCGGCTTGCAGCGTCATCTCTTCGGTCTGATGCAGGCGGCTGGCAATGTCCTCAACGCGGTTTTCCACCGCCAGCACATCCGCCCGTTCGCGCGGTGTGTCGAGTTCTTCGAGCCGCCGGGCAATGCCCGTCACCGTCATCTCGAAAGTCTTCAGCGTCTCGTCGGTGCGGCTCTCCGCACGGTCGAGGCGTTGCGTCACCTCGATAAGGCTGCGCTGCAAATTGGCGATGACCGCCTTGTGCTGCTCGGCATCGTTCTTGTCGGCAATGGCCTTCAGCGCCGCTTCCACGGCTTGATTGCCGACGCCGGAAACCGAGGTTTCCATTTTCTCCAGCCGCGCCGCCAGCGTCTGCATATGCGTCGTCATGGCGCGTTCGCGCTCAAGCGCTTCCTCGCGCTCGTCTTCCAGGTCGCGCGCATCGACGCGCGTGGAAATATCGTTCAGTATGCGGCGAATATCGACCAGCGATTCATCATTGCGCCGTTCCGCCGTTTCCAGATGATCGACCACTGCGCCGACCGCCTTTTCGAGCGATTGTATCTGCTGTGCCTGTGCGCCATCGCTGCCGCCCCTGCGGGCACCGCCACTTATGCGTCCGCGTTCAGCTTCTTCCAGCCGTTCCGAAAGCATCTGGATTTTCCGCTCCAGCGGATCGAGGGCGCGCGGATCGGGCATGGCGTTTTCCACATGGTGCTCGGCCTGACGTTCTGCCAAACGCTCTGAATGTTCCAGCCGTTCGGCCAGACTGCCGACCGATTGTTCAAGCCGCCGCGCCAGATCCTGCGTGCGCCTCTCGCTCTGCTCCACGCGCGTCACGATTTCGCGCACGGCTTCGGCCACCGGCGCGAGATCGACATGCGGCTCCGGCTGCGAAAAAACTGATTGCCCGAAGGCGGACTGACCAAAGGATTGCGTTTGTGGACCCGGCTTCAACGATACATCGCCATTCGGCGCGCCGACTTCATCGGTGCCGCCATCCATGATGATCTGATTGAGCCATGCGCCGAGCGTCACGCCCGCGCGCCGCGCCGCTTGTTTTGCGGCCTCGCGCGCCTCGGGCTCGATGCCCTTAACACTCCAGGGTACACCCGATCTCATGCGAATCACTGCCCATTAACCGTTTGGATGAGTATAGGCCACATCATCTGGTATTAAGAAGCATGGCGCCCGCTAGCCCTCGGCTCGAAAACCATCAGGCGCTTCAAAGCCTTCGCGGGCGATCACCTGCCCCGCGAAATGCCCCGGCATGAGACACCCGGGAGGGTAAATAGGGCGTTAATAGGTGTTGATAAATCGATATTTTTATCCACAGGGCGCGTTAATCGCCTGTCACGGCCCGGCGAAAACCTCGGTGGCGTAAATCTGGCCCCCCTTGCGCGCTATGCCCACGCCGCTGCGGGTATAATCCGCGTTCCGCATGTTCTTGCGATGCTCAAGGCTGCCCGCCCAGCGTTTGACGAGATCGCTGGCAATGGCCTCGGGCGCGCCATCCTTGTCCTCCACCACGCCGATATTCTCCGCCACGCTGCCTTTATAGTCGGGCAGCACCGCCGCCACCCGCTCCCTCGGTCCCTGGCTGTCAGGGTTGAAATGGCCGACGAAATTGCGCAGCGCCATGTCGGCGCTATGCACGGCGGCGGCGCGCTGCAACGCCCCGTCGGCGGCAAGCGCCGGGGCGTCGTGTTGCGCCCGGTAGCCGTTCACCGCGGCCAGAACCGCCTGGGCCAGCGGGTCGCTCTGCACCGCGGCGCTCGCGGCCTGCGGCAGCGAGCTTACGTTCACCCGGTCGGGCGGTGGCGGGGCCACCGATTGCGAGGCGCAGGCGGCCAGCGCCAGCGTCAGGGCAAGCAGCGCCGCTGTTTTCACACCGAAATTCATCAATTCCTCCCTCGGCCGTTCCCCGGTTCAGCGTTCGCCAGAGCGTCCCCCATGACGCCACTTGACGCTTACGTCAACGTAACTTAGCCTCTGGTTACCACAGAAACTCGCGGAAAACCGCCAATCACATCAAGTGTCCGTCCTTCGGAACACAGTGGCAGGCCTCAGCCTGACACTGAAACTAGACCGAAGTACAGTCACTAGGGAATAGGAACGCATCATGGATCAGCACATCGAAACAGCCCACCCCAATGGCGACTATGCCGACAGCACCCATGCGAACGGCAAGCCGATCACCTTTTCCATCACTCAGCTCGCTGAGGAATTCGGTCTCACCACCCGCGCCATCCGTTTCTACGAGGACAAGGGCCTGCTCTCGCCAGAGCGTCAGGGCCAGACCCGCATCTATCATCCGCGCGATCGCGCCCGTCTCATCCTGATCGTGCGTGGCAAGAACGTCGGCCTCGCCCTATCCGAGATCAAGGAGATCCTCAGCCTCTATGATCTCCATGACGGTTGCGAAACGCAGAACCGCGTTGCCATCGACAAGTTCCGCCGCCGCATCGCAAGCCTCGATGCCCAGCGTCACGAAATCGAACTCCAGATCGAAACGCTGCGCGAAAGCTGCTCCAACCTCGAAAGCCAGCTCGAAGGCCAGATCGCCCAGAGCGAGTTGGCAAAGCTGATGCCGGATGCGAAAAAGCGCACCAAATCGACCGCCGCAAAGGCGACGGCACGGCCCGCCCGCAGCGAAGCGCCTCGCGCCGCCACCGCCTGAGGTCATCCTCACACCCTGAGGCTTCAAGATGCCGAGCTACAAGGCCCCCTTGCAGGAATATCGTTTCCTGCTGAACGACACTTTCAACATGTCGCAATATGCGGCGCTTCCCGGATTCCGGGATGCGCCGCTCGACATCGTCGATCAGATTCTCGACGAGGCGGGCAAACTCGCTGAAGAAGTTCTCCAGCCGCTCAACATGATCGGCGACAAGCTGGGCTGCACGCTTGAAAACGGCACCGTCACCACGCCGCCCGGTTTCAAGGACGCCTATAAAACCCTCGTGGACGGCGGCTGGCCTTCGCTGGTCGCCGACCCCGCTTTCGGCGGGCAGGGTCTGCCCAATGCGCTCGGCGTTCTCTTCAACGAGATGGTGTCGTCGGCCAACATGGCCTTCGGCATGTATCCGGGCCTCTCCCACGGCGCTTATTCCGCACTCTTCCATCACGGTTCCGACGATCTGAAGCAGACCTATCTGCCCAAGCTCGTCACCGGCGAATGGACCGGCACCATGAACCTCACCGAGCCGCAATGCGGCACGGATCTCGGCCTGCTCCGCACCAAGGCCGTTCCGCAAGGCGATGGCTCCTACAAGATCACCGGCACCAAGATTTTCATCTCGGCGGGCGAACACGATCTTGCCGACAATATCCTGCACCTCGTGCTCGCCCGCGTCGAAGGCGCACCGGCTGGCATCAAGGGCATTTCGCTTTTCCTCGTCCCCAAATTCTTCGTCAAGGCCGATGGCTCCCTCGGCGCGCGCAACGGCGTCTCCTGCGGCGCGCTCGAACACAAGATGGGCATCCACGCCAACGCCACCTGCGTCCTCAACTATGATGACGCGACAGGCTGGCTCGTCGGCGAGCGCGAAAAAGGCATGCGCGCCATGTTCACCATGATGAACGAAGCGCGTCTCGGCGTCGGCCTCCAGGGCCTCTCGCAATCGGAAGTCGCGCTGCAAAACGCCATCGCCTATGCCAAGGATCGCTTGCAGGGCCGCTCGCTCACCGGGCCGAAAGCGCCCGACAAACCCGCCGATCCGCTGCTCGTCCATCCCGACATCCGCCGCATGTTGCTGAACGCCAAATCCTTCAACGAAGGTGCCCGCGCGCTCCTCGTCTGGACCGCGCTGCATGGCGATCTCTCCCACGCTTCCGATGACGCCTCGGCACGTGAATTCGGCGACGACATGATGGCGCTGCTGACCCCGGTGGTGAAGGGCTACTTCACCGATCGCGGTTTCGCCAATGCCGTCGAGGCCCAGCAGGTCTATGGCGGCCACGGCTATATCGACGAGCAGGGCATGGGCCAGTTCGTCCGCGATGCCCGCATCGCCATGATCTATGAGGGTGCGAACGGCGTGCAGGCGCTTGATCTCGTTGGCCGCAAACTCGCCGCCAATGGCGGGCGCGGCGTCTTCGCCTTCTTCAAGCTGATCGACGACTTCATCGCCGCCAACACGGACAAAAAAATCGCCGCCTATACCGGCGCTCTCGCCGCCGCGCGCAAGGACCTCGAAGCGGCTACCACATGGTTCATGGAAAACGCCCTGCAAAATCCTGATAACGCAGGCGCAGGCTCAACCGATTACATGCACCTCTTCGGTGTCACCGCTATAGCCTATATGTGGGTCTTGATGGCCAAAGCCTCGCTCGCCAAACTGGCCGAAGGCAAGGGCGACAAATCTTTCTACGAAACCAAACTCAAAACGGCGCGCTACTACATGGATCGCGTCGTGCCGGAAACGGCGACGCATCTGGCGCGTATCCGCGTCGGTGCCGCGCCATTGATGGCCTTCACCGAAGACGAATTCTGAACCGACCCAATTTCCTTATAAAAAACGACGCGCCTGAAAACAGGCCGAACCGGGAGACGTGAGAGAGATGGAAATGATCGCCGGCTACAAATCGCCGTGGCTCAACGAAGAGCTTGAGATTCTGCAGGACTCCGTCCGCAAGCTCTATGAAAAAGAATTCGCGCCCCATTCCGACAAATGGAACAAGCAAGGCCATGTCGATCGCAACGCCTGGAACAAGGCGGGCGAGGCGGGCATCCTTTGCGCCTCGATCAAAGAGGAATATGGCGGCGGCGGCGGCAACTTCGCGCATGAAATGGTCATCACGCAGGAGCAGGCGCGCGCTGGCGTCGCAGGCTTTGGCAACTCCGTTCATTCCGGCATCGTCGCTCACTACATCCAGTCCTACGGCACCGAAGAGCAGAAGAAAAAATGGCTGCCGAAAATGGCGAGCGGCGAAATGGTCGCCGCCATCGCCATGACCGAGCCCGGCACCGGCTCCGATCTGCAAGGCATCAAGACGACGGCGAAGAAGGTCGGCAATCAATATGTGATCAACGGCCAGAAGACGTTCATCACCAACGGCCAGCAATCGACGCTGATCTGCGTCGTCGCCAAAACCGATCCGACAGGCGGCGCGAAGGGCACCTCGCTCGTCATGGTCGAAACGGAAGAAGTCGAAGGCTTCCGCCGTGGCCGCAACCTCGACAAGATCGGCATGCATGCGCAGGACACGTCCGAACTCTTCTTCGACGATGTTAAAGTGCCGACTTCCAATCTTCTCGGTACGGAAGAAGGTAAGGGCTTCTTCCAGCTCATGCAGCAATTGCCGCAGGAGCGCCTCATCATTGCCGTGCAGGCGGTTGTCGCCATGGAGCGCGCGGTCGATCTGACGGCTGCCTATGTGAAAGAGCGCAAGGCTTTCGGCAAGTCGATCCTCGATTTCCAGAACACGCAGTTCAAGCTCGCCGAATGCAAGACCGAAGCCGCCATCGCCCGCGTCTTCGTCGATGATTGCGCGGTGAAGCTTTTGGACGGCAAGCTCGATGCCACCACCGCCGCCATGGCCAAGTGGTGGACCACCGAAAAACAGTGCCAGATCGTTGACACCTGCCTCCAGTTCTACGGCGGCTACGGCTACATGATGGAATACCCCATCGCGCAAATGTATGCCGACGCCCGCGTCCAGAAGATTTACGGCGGCGCCAACGAAATCATGAAAATGCTGATCGCGCGCACGCTCTAGGCACACTCGGAATTCAATCCTCATCCTGAGGAGGCGGCAGAGCCGCCGTCTCGAAGGACGAGGCCCCAAACAGGGAGACTAAAAATGACCGACGCTTATGTCTATGACACCGTGCGCACCCCGCGCGGCAAAGGCAAAAAAGACGGTGCGCTCCACGAAGTCACTGCGCTTGAACTCGGCACGCAGGTT
>CAZLLB010000156.1:0-5548 GCA_964560165.1 uncultured Parvibaculum sp.
GCAGGTGTCGCCCCGCAGACCGATCTTGCACCAGGCGAGGGCGCTGCAATGGCCCGCCTCGCGGCCTCCGGCGGCCTTGATCGTTGGGTCGAGGTATGGGAAAAGATCAACCAGTCGGTCGCCCGCGCGGAAGCGCTGAATACGGATCGCAAGCTCGTGATCCTCAACATCTTTTCAATGTTGGAAAGCGTCGCCGGCGAACGCATTGGCGTTTGACCGGGGGTGCCTGACAAACGTTCCTCTCGACAGGTTCATGACGCATGACGCCGCCCAAGGCTTTTTACATCACGACTGCTATTTCGTATCCCAACGGGCCGCCCCATATCGGCCACGCCTACGAACTCATCACGACCGACGTTATCGCACGCTTCAAGCGGCTTGATGGTTTCGATGTGCATTTTCTGACCGGCGTGGATGATCACGGTCAAAAAATGGTGCAGACCGCGAAGGCGCGGGGCATCACCGCGCAAGAGCTCGCTGACGAAATGGCCCCGAAATTCAAGGCCATGACCGAGCGTCTGAACGCATCTAACGACGACTTCATCCGTACCATTGAGAAGCGGCACGAGCGCTCATGCCAGCATCTGTGGGAAGACATCGCGCGCAATGAAGGCGAGAAGGGCCCCGATATTTATCTCGGTGCCTATTCGGGCTGGTATTCGGTGCGCGACGAGGCGTTTTACGGTGAAGACGAACTGACCGTGGGCGAGAGCGGCGAGAAGCTTGCTCCAACCGGCACGCCGGTTGAGTGGATGGAAGACGAGACTTATTTTTTCCGTCTCTCTGCCTATCAGGACAAGTTGCTGAAACTTTATGAAGACAACCCTGACTTCATTCAGCCGCCCTCGCGCCGCAATGAGGTGAAGGCTTTCGTCAAGCGCGGACTGACCGATCTTTCAATTTCGCGATCGAGAACCAAGCTCGATTGGGGCGTCGCAGTGCCAGGCGATCCGCGCCATGTGATGTATGTCTGGTTCGATGCATTGACCAATTATCTCACGGGCACCGGCTATCCCGACGTCAAGAGCAAAGAGTTCAGCCGCTATTGGCCTGCTGCTGCGCATATCATCGGCAAGGACATAGTGCGCTTCCACGCGATCATCTGGCCGGCCATGCTGATGGCTGCGGAAATCGAATTACCGCATCGGGTTTTCGGGCACGGATTTCTCTATAATCGCGGCGAGAAAATGTCGAAGTCCGTGGGCAATGTCATCGACCCATTCACGATCACCGATACCTACGGTGTCGACCCCATCCGCTATTTTTTCTGCCGCGAAGTGCCTTACGGCGCTGATGGCACCTATAGCCACGAGACCGTCGTCAATCGCGTCAATGCCGATCTTGCTAACGATATCGGCAATCTGGCGCAACGATCGCTGTCGATGATTGCAAAGAATTGCGACGCTCAGGTGCCTGTTCGTGGCGCTTTTAGCGATGAGGACGAGGTACTGTTGAAATCTGCAGCGTCTCTTCTCGAAACAACACGCGCGCAAATGGAGCAGTTCGAGATTCATAATTATCTCGGATCGGTTTTCGAAGTCGTCAGCGACGCGAACCGCTACTTCGCATCACAGGAACCATGGGCGCTCAAGAAAACAGACCCAGAGCGCATGGCGACTGTTCTCTATGTCACTATCGAAGTGGTGCGCTATGCGGCGATCCTGTTGCAGCCGGTGGTACCGGCTTCGGCAGCCAAGCTGCTCGACATGCTTGGCGTACCTGCGGATGAGCGCAATTTCGAACATCTCGACGGTGCGCCGTTGAAGCCGGAAACGCCGCTGCCTGCGCCGCAAGGTGTTTTCCCGCGCCTCGTTGATACGGAGGCCGCTGGCCAGTGAGCGTGTCCGTTCTCGTCGATAGTCATTGTCATCTCGACTTTCCGGATTTTGCCGCCGAAGTTGACGACGTGGTCGCGCGAGCGCATGCCGCGGGCGTTGGTCTGATGGTGACAATCTCCACCAAGGTCAGCGAGTTTGATAAAGTTCTCGCAATCGCCGAGCGGTTTCCGAATGTCTATTGCTCTGTCGGTATTCACCCACATGAGGCAGCGACGGAGCCGGAAACAGATACGGCAACACTGGTGAAACTCGCCGCGCATCCCAAGGTGGTCGGCATTGGCGAGACGGGGCTGGACTATTACTACGAGCACAGCCCGCGCGAACCGCAGATGCGCTGCTTTCGCGCGCATATCGCCGCCGCGCGCGAAACCAGATTGCCTCTGATCGTTCACACGCGCGACGCGGATGAGGACACGGCTGCGATTTTGTCTGAAGAGATGGGGAAGGGCGATTTCCCCGGTCTTTTGCATTGCTTCACATCAAGCCCAGCGCTTGCAGCGCATGCTCTCGACCTCGGTTTCTATATTTCGCTCTCCGGTATTCTGACGTTCAAGAGCGCGGCGGAGTTACAGGAAACAGCACGCAGTATTCCGCTCGACCGGTTGCTCGTCGAAACGGACTCGCCATACCTTGCGCCCGTGCCCAAACGCGGCAAACGCAACGAGCCCTCATTCGTCGTGCACACCGCAGCGAAGCTGGCGGAGCTTAAAGGCGTTGGTGTGGATGATCTTGCACAACGTACCACCGAAAATTTCCTTCGCCTCTTCAACCGCGTTCCTCGTGAGGCGGTGTTCCGTCCATGAAATTGCGTGCGACCATACTTGGCTCTGGCTCCTCCGGCGGCGTTCCGCGCATCGGCGGCCATTGGGGCGCTTGCGATCCCGCTGAGCCGCGCAATCGCCGTCGCCGATGCTCGCTGCTGGTCGAGCAATGGGGCGAAGATCCGACGAAGAAGACCACCGTTCTGGTGGATACATCGCCTGACATGCGCGACCAATTGATCGACGCGAATGTGAGCTGGATCGATGGTGTTCTCTACACGCATGATCATGCCGACCAGAGCCATGGCATCGATGACCTCCGCATGGTGGCGCTCAATGGCCGCCGCCGCGTGGACGTCTGGATGGACGAACCGACGGCAAAAACGCTGACGTCGCGCTTCGACTATTGCTTCAAGCAGGCACCAGGTTCTGGCTATCCGGCAATCCTTCAGGAACACCGCATCGAAAAACCAGGTGAGCCGATCCGCATTGAAGGGGCGGGCGGCACGATCGAGGCGATCCCTTTTGATCAGGATCATGGCGCGATCCGCTCGCTCGGTTTCCGTTTCGGGCCGCTTGCTTATTCGAGCGATCTCGTCGATCTGCCGGAAGAAAGTTTTTCGCTGATTGATGGCATAGAATGTTGGATCGTGGATGCGCTGCGCTATACGCCACATCCGACACACGCGCATGTCGAACGCTCACTCGAATGGATCTCGCGCGTAAAACCAAAACGAGGTGTACTGACTAATTTGCACGTTGACCTCGACTATCGTCGACTGAAAGCAGAGCTACCCAAGAATGTTGAGCCAGCTTTCGACGGCATGACCATTCAATTCGAGATTTAAAGTAGCCCCAACAAAAATGCGACCTGGCCCTCGATGCGAGAGTCAGGCCGCATTGCTGTTGGCGCTGATTATTCGGTCGGGATTTCCCGGACGATCTCGCCCGTGTTGGCGTTGACGGTCACAAGAACCTTCTGACCTGCGGCATTGGTCGCGTTGAAACGCGTTTCGCCGCTCGTCGTTGCGCCACCGCTGCCGGTAGGCGTGATCGAGGTATATCCTTTGGTCGTCAGCTGATGCTGCAAGTCCGTGGAGGATGGACCGCCATCCTTGCCGGTCGTACCAGTCGTGCCTTCGCCGACACTGGTGCCGGTAGTTGTGCCGGTTGCCGGAACTTCCGGAATCGCCGTTGAATTCGGACCCGTGGCGGGTGAGTTCGATGATGCGCCAGTTGGCATGGTCTTGGTGGTGCCAGTTACGCCCGAAGTGCCTGTCATCGAATCCGTTCCCATTTCGGCCGCCATCGCTGGCATCGAAAGGATGATGGTGGCGGCACCTGCGAGAAGAATTTGCTTCATGTGCATTCTCATTTCCTCCTTGAACCCATGCTCTCCAATTAACCGTTCCGATGGGAGAACAGTTCCACGCAGGCGTGAGTGAACGACCCCTTGACTGCCGAAAAGCTCAGCCGATTTGCCGCTGTCGATAATCAAAAAAATTCCATAATATATATTATCGGATTTTTACTTATTCAGAATGCCGCTGTTATTTGGGCAAAACCGAGTGTTGCCCCGAAATAAATACAAATAAGTTTCAAGGATAAAGGCCGTTTATGTATGCGCGCGTAGCAGCTGTGACGTGCGTGCCAACTTCATTCTGAAATGCTTCGTCTTTGGTGCGGAAATAGCTAAAGATTTTGGAGGGTCTGCTATCGTCATCTAGTTAGGTACCATTTTTTCCGAGAGCGACGGCGTTATAATCCAAGGCCGCCCTTTGCCTAGCGCCATTGGCCGCTTCGCGAGCGGAAGGCCATCGTCGATCATAAGCCTAATCCGCTTCCCTCCTCCGCCGGGTTTTCAATCAGACGAACCCCCAGCGATTCATCGGGAGCTTTTCATCGACCGGTTCCAGAGCACGAGCGATATTCCGCTTATCAATAGGATTGTTGCAATGATAAGCCGCACGGATACCGGTTCGCTCAGGACCAGCACGCCGCCGATGGCAGCGATCGCCGGAACAGACAGCTGGACACTCGCCGCCCGCGTGGCGCTCAACGAGGGCAATGCCGCATACCATATGACGTAACCCATCCCCGACGTGATTGCGCCAGAGGCAATCGCCAATGCAATTCCATATGGCTCTAGTGAGGCTGAGCCAAAATTTAGGATGCTCAAGACCAACGCAAGGGGTAGCGCATACAAGAAGTTCGTCGCGGTCGTCGCGGTCGGGTCGATGGCTCCTCGACCGCCGAGCGAATAGAAGCCCCACGCCATTCCGGCAATGCCCATCAGGGCGGCTCCAACGGGATTGGGCACAGTGACGCCGGGGTACAGCAGCACCACAAGGCCGCCCACAGCAACGGCCAAACCCGAGGATACCATTGGAGAGAGTCTCTCACCGGAAAAAAGCGCTGCGCTGATCATCGTCAGCTGGACGGCACCAAAGAGAATGAGGGCGCCGGTACCGGTGTCCAGATATTGGTATGAAAATGAGAAACAGGCCATATAGGCAAAAAGAGAACCGATGGTCTTCCAGTTCGGTCGGCGAATTACAATTGATGGCCGACGGATAAGCAGGATACCCAAGAGGGCGATGGCACCGGCAGACAACCGTATGGATGTGAAAGACGCCGCATCAATATGATGCTCTCCCAGCGCCAAGCGGCACAGAACAGAGTTCGCTGCAAATGCAATCATGGCGATTGCAGTCAGAATTAGAAGTTTCAAAGCGACCTCTGTTTCGTGAAGTATGAGTTCCGGCCCATGATGCGGCCATCGAACAAGTGTGACCCCCACGGTCAAAACTAAGCGCGATACCGCGCCGCTGGGTGCGAGTCCAAAACTCGTGCGCCTTCTCCAAACAGTTTGTGCCGCATGCTGCCATTCGTATATGCGGTTTTATAGATGCCCCGTTTCTGAAGCTCAGGCACCACCATATCGACAAA
>CAZLLB010000156.1:5648-8151 GCA_964560165.1 uncultured Parvibaculum sp.
TCATATCGCGTGTCATGTGCGGTTTGTTGCTTTGCCCCCACGCCTTTCGCGGCACTGTCCAAATAGCCCGTCACAATGTTCCAACCCATACGTCCATTCGTCAGGTGATCAAGCGAGGAAATTTTGCGTGCAAAGCTGACGGGCGGCTCATAGGGAATTGATCCGGTAACGCCGAAGCACAGGTTCTCTGTCACGGATGCCATGACGGGGACGATTGTAAATGGATCATTGGCCGGAACCTGCGTCGCCGCGCGCAATGCAGCGTCGGGCGTCCCGCCGAAGACGTCATAAAGCCCCGTTACGTCGGCCAGAAAAATGCCATCAAACAGACCACGCTCCAACGTCCGCGCCAGATCTTGCCAGTACTTCATTGTATTGAACTCTGACGAATTATCTCGCGGGTGACGCCACAAACCTTGTGATTGATGGCCAACGCAATTCATGTCGAACGCACACAGCAGCATTTCCTTCGGCATAATTTTCTCCATCTTCAGCGGCAAACTTATCTATCATTAATGATATTTCTATCATCAAAATAGATTGTCAAGATATAATGGCAATATTATCATTAGCCGTGCAGTCGCCCAAAGATAGAAAGTCTCATCCATGGAAAAGCGTTTTGATGTTGCCATTATTGGCGCTGGTATCTCAGGGATTGCCGCCGCGCATCACCTCAAAAAACAATGCCCGGAGAAGACATTTATTGTCATCGAGAAAAAGCCGACCTTCGGCGGCACTTGGCACACATTCAACTATCCTGGTATTCGTTCCGACTCCGACCTCTACACTTTTGGCTATCGTTTCAAACCCTGGACAGGCAGGCCTGTAGCCGAGGGTCACGAAATCCTTCAATACATCCGCGAAGTCGTCGAGGAAGATCAGCTCGAACCTCACATTCGATATGGCCATAGCGTAACGAAACACTCCTGGTCAGGTGAGGACAAAAGCTGGACCATCTCGGCAACACGCCTGGAAGACAAGAAAGAGGTGGTGTTTGAGGCCAAGTTTTTATTCATGTGCAACGGGTATTTTGATCACGAGCGAGGATACACGCCGGACTTTGAGGGGATGGATAACTTCAACGGCGAAATTATCCACCCCCAAAATTGGCCTGAGAATTTCGATTACACAGGCAAGAAAATCATCGTTATCGGATCTGGTGCCACGGCCGTCACCCTCGTTCCAAATCTGGCGGATAAGGCTGGGCATGTGACCATGCTTCAACGATCGCCCACCTATTTCCAAACGCATGCCAACCAGAACGAACTGGCAGATCAGCTCAGGCGACTGGATGTGCCAGAAGAATGGACACATGAAATCGTGCGGCGCCAAATCCTCGCCGAGGCCGAACCGTTTGAAAACGAGATTTTCAACAATCCCGAGCAGGTCAAACGACAGATGATCGAAAACATTCGGGAACAAGTTGGCGATGTTTGCGATGTCGACAAGCACTTCACACCGCGTTACCTCCCCTGGCGCCAGCGCATTGCGTACCTCCCGGGCGGGGACCTTCTGAAGAGCATAAGATCAGGAGCGGTTTCGGTCGTCACAGACGAAGTCGGACATTTCGCGCGGGATGGAATTGAAACCAAATCCGGCGAATTTATTCCCGCCGATATCATCATCACGGCTACAGGATTCAACATATCGGGCGGTAACATCGCGTGGGACTTTGACGGCAGGTCGTTTGATTTCAGCAATTCCTATACGTGGCGCGGTATGATGTACTCAGGCGTACCGAATGTCGTCGCCGTCTTTGGCTACCTGCGCACGAGCTGGACGATGCGGGTTGAATTGATCTGCGATCTGGTTTGCCGGTTGCTGAACCACATGGACCAAAACAATTTTGATGTCTGCACGCCAAAATTGCGCCCCCAAGACCAGAACATGGAAACTCGACCCTGGATCGATCCGGACAACTTCAGTCCGGGATACCTGATGCGCGCAATCGGGGGCTTCCCGATGCAGGGCGAATATCTTCCGTGGGAATCGACCAAAAGTTACTATCTGGAGAGAGATATATTTCCAGCAGAATCATTTGAGGATGGATCCCTGTCTTTCGACTAAGTGCAAGCGGGGGGTGTCTCGTCCGGATTTCTCTCTGGTCTTACGCCCCCGCTCCACCTGCCTTATGTTTCTCGGTTTAATAATGTCTTCGGATCAATAAATGTCAGCGAAACAGACGACTCCCGCGCCCAAGCGAAGACGCTTGTCGCGTGAAGACAGGAGAAAAGAACTGTTGGACTCTGCGGTAAAGATCGCGGCGGATATCGGGCTAGGAAAGTTAGTTCATGCGGAAATAGCGCGCGCCAACAATGTCGTCGTCGCGACTGTCTTTTTGTACTTTCCCGACGCTGAAAGTTTAGTACGTGCAGTTGTCGAAGAAGTCGGAATTTTTTACCGCGAGCAATGTGATCAATACCTCAAGGCCCGCGATGCCTCTCCTCACGACTTGCAGGCATATAGCAATGCCTTCGTAGACTCGATCGACACCCATCCTCAG
>CAZLLB010000157.1:0-8060 GCA_964560165.1 uncultured Parvibaculum sp.
TCCTCACCGAAGCGTCGAGCCTTTCGCCCGGCGATCTCGTCGTCCATGTCGATCATGGCATTGGCCGCTTCGAGCATTTGCAGACTGTTGATGTCGTGGGTGCGCCCCATGATTGTCTGCTGCTCGTCTATCAGGGTGGCGACAAGCTCTACCTGCCGGTCGAGAACATTGAGCTTCTGTCACGTTACGGTTCGGATGAGGCGGGCGCGCAACTCGACAAGCTCGGCGGCTCCGGCTGGCAGGCGCGCAAGGCTCGCCTCAAGAGCCGCATCCGCGAAATGGCGGGCGAACTTATCAAGATCGCCGCTGCGCGCGAATTGAAGAAAGCGCCGATCATGGAGCCGCAGCCCGGCCTCTATGACGAATTTTGCGCGCGCTTTCCTTTCACAGAAACCGACGACCAAGAACAGGCGATCGAGTCCGTCCTCGAAGACCTCGCGCGCGGTCGCCCGATGGACCGTCTCGTCTGTGGTGATGTCGGCTTTGGAAAAACTGAAGTCGCCTTGCGCTCGGCCTTTGTCAGCGCCATGGCCGGATATCAGGTGGCTGTCGTTGTGCCGACCACATTGCTCGCGCGCCAGCACTATAAAACATTCATCGCGCGCTTTCAGGGCTTACCATTGAAGGTCCGCCAGATGTCGCGCCTTGTCGCCGCGAAAGATCTGGCGGAGACCAAAGCGGGGCTTGAAAGCGGCGACATCGACATTGTCGTCGGCACACATGCGCTGCTCGGCAAAGCAGTCAAATTCAGAAATCTCGGCCTCATGGTCGTCGATGAAGAACAGCATTTCGGCGTCGGTCACAAGGAGCGCCTGAAGCAGATGCGCGCCGAGGTGCATGTGCTGACGCTGACCGCGACGCCCATCCCGCGCACATTGCAGCTCGCCTTGTCAGGCGTCCGCGAACTCTCGATCATCGCCACGCCGCCCGTCGATCGTCTCGCGGTTCGCACCTATGTTTCGCCTTTCGATACTGTCGTGCTGCGCGAGGCGTTGCTGCGCGAGCATTATCGCGGCGGCCAGAGTTTCTATGTTGTGCCACGCATTGCCGATCTTGCCGATGCGCAGGAATTCCTCTCCTCACATCTGCCAGAATTGAAAACTGTCGTCGCCCACGGCCAGATGGCTGCTGGCGAAATCGAAGACAAGATGACGGCTTTCTATGACGGCAAGTATGATGTGCTGATCTCCACCACCATTGTCGAATCCGGCCTTGATATTCCGACCGCTAACACGCTCGTCATTCATCGCGCCGACATGTTCGGCCTTTCGCAGCTCTATCAGTTGCGCGGACGGGTGGGGCGCTCCAAGGCGCGCGCCTATGCCTATTTCACCGTGCCGCCAAACCGCGTGATGACGCCGACCGCCGAGAAGCGCCTTCACGTTCTGCAGTCGCTGGATTCGCTGGGCGCTGGCTTCACACTGGCGAGCCACGACCTCGATATTCGCGGCGCGGGCAATCTGCTCGGTGACGAACAATCCGGCCACATCAAGGAAGTCGGCTTCGAGCTCTATCAGGACATGCTGGAAGAAGCTGTTGCGGCGCTGCGTGGCGGCGGTGTCGGTGAGGATGAAGAAGGCCAGTGGTCGCCGCAGATCAACGTCGGCACGCCGGTTCTGATCCCCGAAAACTTCGTGCCTGATCTCGATGCCCGCATGGCGTTGTATCGCCGTCTGTCCGATGTCGAGACGCGCAGCGAGATCGACGGTTTCGCCGCCGAGCTGATCGACCGTTTTGGAAAATTGCCGGAAGAAGTCGAATTCCTGCTGAAGATCGTGGAGATCAAGGGGCTCTGCCGCGCCGCCAATGTTGACAAGATCGACGCCGGGCCGAAGGGCGTGGTTCTGTCACTGCGCGACAATACGTTTGCCAATCCCGCAGGCCTTGTCGAATTGATCAACGACGAGCGTGGCAAAGCCAAGCTGCGCCCCGATCAAAAACTTTTCTTCAAGCGCGATTGGGATACGCCAGCAGAGCGCCTCAACGGCACCTATCGCCTGATGAAAACGCTCGCGACGCTGGCCGCTCCCGCAAAGGCTGCGTGATCTTTATTCCGCCGCCGCCTCTGCCGCTTCTTTCGCCAACAGCTTGTCGAACATCTTGAGGAGCGATGCCGTTTCCTGCGCGCCGACCATCACCCATTTCTCGTTGATGACGAAACTCGGCACGCCCTGAATGCCCATCTCGCGGGCGAGCGTATCTTCGCGGCGGATGAGTTCAGCATCCACGTCGCGGCCCAGCAAGTCCTCCACGATGTCGGTGTCCATGCCCGCTTCATTCGCGGCATCGAGCAAGACGGTCCGATCGCCAATGTCTTCGGCATCGGTGAAATAACGGCGGAAAAGAATATCGACCATCTCGTTCTGGCAGCCCGCCGTACCCGCCCAGCGGATCAGCCGATGGCTGTCGAGCGTGTTCGGCGATTTCTCGATCTTGTCGAAGTTGAAACTGATGCCGAGCGCATCGCCATAGTCGCGGATTGATTTGCTGACGGCCTTGGTCCGGTCGGGATCTGTGCCGAATTTCTTCTGCATATATGCCTTGCGATCGACGCCGCCTTCGGGGATCGACGCATCAAGCTGGAATGGCCGCCAGCGCAGCGTAATGCCATCCGGCCCGCGCAGGGCCATCGCCTCGTCGAGACGCTTCTTGCCGATATAGCACCAAGGGCAGACCGTATCGGACACAACATCGAGTTGCATGGAAACCTCCACAAGCATGAATTCCGTTACGTCGGATTATGCGCCCCTCGCGCGCGCCATGCCAAGCTTGACCATCATTTCCGGCCTTCTAGGATGCGGTCACCGAATGAGCGCTGCAATAAAGCCACAGGACAAGACATGATCGACGCCGCCGACATTTCCCTTCCGTCATTTGACCTTACGGGCAAGGTTGCGCTCGTCACGGGAGCCACCAGCGGTCTTGGTCGCCGTTTCGCCCTGATCCTGGCGAAATCGGGCGCTTCGGTCGCCATCACCGGGCGGCGCGTCGATCGGCTCGAAACGCTGCAAGCCGAGATCGCGTCGATCGGCGGCAAGGCGCTCCCCATCGCGCTCGACGTCACCGATCCGGCGAGTATCAGGGCTTGCGTCGGGGCGGCCGAACAAGGGCTCGGCCCGGTCAATATTCTCGTCAACAATGCCGGCATGAACGTGCAGGCCATGGCGAATGAAGTAACGCCTGAAGGCTACGACACGATGTTCGACACCAATGTGCGCGGCGCCTTCTTCATGGCGCAAGCCGTCGGTAATCGGATGATCGCGCGCGGCGAGGGCGGGCGCATCATCAACATCGCCTCCATCGGCGCTTTCACTCAATTGCCCGGCCTCGTCCTTTACACGATGACCAAAGCCGCCGTCGCGATGATGACCAAATCCCTCGCCAAGGAATGGGCGCGCAAGAACATCAACGTCAACGCGATGTGCCCCGGTTTCATCGAAACCGAACTCAATTCGGAATGGTTTCAGTCGGAAGGCGGACAGAAGCAGATCAAGACGTTCCCGCGTCGCCGTCTTGGGCAAGAATCGGACCTCGACGGCACATTGCTTTTGCTCGCGTCAGACCATTCACGCTTCATCACCGGCTCGCTGTTCACGGCTGATGATGGGCAATCTCTCTGATTGGGCACGAGATCGTTTCGTTTCGACACACTGATTAACACAATAAAAACAATTACTTGCGCTGACGTGGCATTGCTTGCATTCTGAGGCACTGGAGGGTGCTAGTCGTGCAGGATATCGGGCGATGACCAATTTTGCCGTCGGCGCAATCTTTGGATTTCTCGTTTGCGTTTGGGCTCTCGGAACAGCGCCATCGACGGCGTTTTCCGCATTGTGGTCCCGTCTCGAAAGTGTGCAGGAGATGACGGCGACCGCTAGCCAGGCCTATGACGCCATGCGCCCCGAGCGCAGCACCGCGCCCACGGTCGCGCCGGTGGAGCCATTGCCCGCCGAGAAAACCGTTTACCGCTGAGCCAGTTTGCGCCTTGTGACTTTGCCGTTCGCCGTGCGCGGCAAGCTATCCACGAAGATCACCTCGCGTGGCCGCTTGTAAGCGGCAAGATGAGCTTCAGCAAAATTCAGAACTGATTTCGCGTCGGCCATCTGGCCTTCCTTCAGCACCACGAAAGCCGTGATCACGCTGATGTCTTCGCGCACCTGCATTTCCGTGACCGCCACTTCCGCGATGGCGGGGTGCCGCGTCAGCGCCGCCTCGACTTCCTGCGGCGAAACGCGATAGCCCATCGCGTTCATCACATCGTCGGCGCGGCCATGAAACCAGAGATAACCATCGGCATCGAATGACGCGAGATCGCCGCCGATGAACCAGTCGCCGCGATAGACATCGCTCTCTTCATCGGGCCGCCGCCAATAGCCGAGCATCAGGCCGGGATCGCTGCGATGCACAGCCAGCAATCCGGTTTCGCCTTGCGCCACAGGCTCGCTCCCGCCATCGAGCGGCAGCGCGGCGACACAGCGCCCCGGTTGCGGACGCCCCGGACTGCCAACGCGGATTTCCATGCCCGGCCCGGTCGAAACGTAAGTCGAGCACTCGCTCATCCCCAGCGCCTCGTAAAGCTCCTTGCCTGTCGCGTTGCGCCAATGGTCCAGCAATGTCGAGGACATGGCTTCACCGGCAGTCAGGCCATGGCGCAGCCGCGAAAGCTTGTGTCCGTCGAGATCGCAATATTTCAAAATCTGCCGATAGAGCGTCGGCACGGCGGCAAAGAGTGTCGCGCCTGTGCGCTCCAGCAGCTTCGGCCAGACCTGCACATCCTTCTCGCCGTTATAGAGCACAGTCGTCGCGCCATTCGCCCAGGGATCGGTAAGGCCGACGCCAAGCGTATAGGTCCAGTTGAAAGCGCCCGCATGAAGCACAGTGTCGCTTTCGCTGATGCCGTACCAGCCTTGATACATAGGACGCCGTCCCCAGGCGCTGCGTTGCGCGTGAAGAACGCCCTTCGGCTTTCCGCTTGTCCCAGACGTGTAAACGAGAAACGCCGGATCGTCGGCGGCGGTATCGGCATAATCGGCGAGTGGCGCATGCGCCTTCAGTCGCGCGACCATCGCTTCGTCGATGACACGCACATCTTCCGCATCGACCGACATGCCGCCCGCCACAGCCACGGCGGAGGCTTCTGAATCGCCAAGCAGAAATTCTGCCTCCACATCGGTCAGTTGCGATGACGAGGGCAGGGGCACTAGCCCAGCCGCGATGGCACCGAAAAAGAGCAGGGCATAGTCGCTGGTATTGGGCATACGGATCATCAGCCGCTCGCCCGGCGCGAAGCCTTCGGCGAGCAATCCTCCGGCAATGCGTCTTACCGCATCATCGAGCGCGCCATAGGTCCAGCGCTCCGCTGCTTCGAGCGGCGCGTCCGCATCGGAGACGACGATCAGCGCCACTTTGTCAGGCCAGATGGCGGCGGATCGCGCAAGGCAATAGCGCGCCATGTTGAAGCGCGACGGCGGCATTTCGCCGGAATAGCTATAGCCTGTTTTGGGTGTAGCGGAGGACATGTGCTGTTTGTAGGGTTCGGGCTCAAATGAGGCAAGGGGCAGCCTCAAGCAGACGCTGCGTCATTCCGTGCGACGTTTACCTCATCGGCGCGAGCGGCTAAAACGAAGCCCAACAACGAGCCAAATCAAGGGAGTTGAACAATGGGTAGCGGGCCGCTGTCAGGCGTCAAAGTTCTGGAATTCGCAGGCATCGGGCCTGGCCCCTTTTGCGGCATGTTGCTTGCCGATATGGGCGCTGAAGTTATTCGCATCGACCGCAAGGGCGCGCGCGGCGGCTCCAAATACGATATTTCGAGCCGCGGCAAAAAGTCGATCGCTCTCGATCTGAAAAAGCCGGAAGCTATCGAAACCTGCCTGAAGCTCATCGAAGGCGCGGATATTTTGCAGGAGGGGTTCCGCCCCGGCGTGATGGAGCGCCTCGGCCTCGGGCCTGACGTGGCGCTCAAGCGCAATCCGAAACTCGTCTATGGCCGCATGACCGGCTGGGGCCAGACCGGCATGTTGGCGCAGGCCGCGGGCCACGACATCAACTACATCTCGCTGACCGGCGCGCTTCACGCCATTGGTCGTCCGGGTGAAAAGCCCGTGCCGCCGCTTAACCTCGTCGGCGATTTCGGCGGCGGTGCGCTCTATCTTGCCATGGGCATGTTGGCGGCGCTCGTCGAGGCGAACAAGACCGGCAAAGGTCAGGTCGTCGATGCGGCCATGACCGACGGCGCAACCTCGTTGATGACCATGTTCTACGGCTTCACGGCCTCCGGCATGTGGAAGGAAGAAAAAGGCGCGAACCTGCTCGATGGCGGCGCGCATTTCTACGACACTTACGAGACGAAAGACGGCAAGTGGATTTCGATCGGTTCGATCGAGCCGCAATTCTATGCCATTCTGCGCGAGAAGGCGGGCCTCAAGGAAGACATCTGGGATCACCAGATGGATGGTTCCAAGTGGGGCGAAATGAAGACGAAGATCGAGGCTGTTTTCAAGACGAAGACGCGCGACGAATGGTGCGCGATCATGGAAAACACCGACATTTGCTTCGCGCCGGTTCTTTCCATCTCTGAAGCCAAAAACCATCAGCATAACAAAGATCGCCAGACGATTGTTGAAGTTGACGGCGTGGCCCAGCCCAATATCGCGCCGCGCTTCTCGCGCACCGTTTCGAAGATTCAAGGCCCCATTCCCCAGGTTGGCGAGCAGACGCTCGACGTGCTGAAGGGTTTTGGCTTTTCAGAGAGCCAGATCGATGGCCTCAAGAAGGCGGAAGCGATTTGAGCGCACTTCCAGGGACGACAGGCCGGCGGCGCATCTATCTGATGCGCCACGGCCATGTCGATTACTTCGGCAAGGAAATCCAGGCGGCCGCCGGCGACACCAAAGTGGTGCCGCTGACGGTGCTTGGGCGCGAACAGGCCGAGGCGGGCGGGGTGGCACTCGCCCACGTCCACTTCGATCGCGCGGTTTGCTCCGGCGTTCCGCGCACCTTGCAGACCGCGACCCATGTTCTATCGCGCCAGCCTGATGACGCACGCCCCACGCTCGAGATTGAACCCGACCTTGTCGAGATTCACGGCGGCGGCTTTATCGAGGCCAAGAGTCGCGCCGAGCTTGCAGCGCAGATGGCCTATCACTTTGAGCTGGCGGGCGATCCCGGCGCGACCATGCTCAAGGGCGGAGAGGTCTTTGCCGATGCCGAATTGCGCGCTGTCGGTGTATTGAGGCGGCTTCTCGCTGAGCCTGATTGGAATACCATGCTGATCGCCGCCCATGAGGGGATCAACAGGCTGATCCTCGGCTGGGCGGCTCTGGGCGCCAAGGGCAGCGGCCTCAAAGCCGTGCAGGCCTTCGAGCAGGACCCCGCCTGCATCAATGTCATCGACTTCGATATGGTGCCCAAAGCCGATGGCCGCCTCGGCACCGAGATCCAGCGCGCCATCATCAAGGCCGTCAATGTCACGCCCTATAATTACGCCAAGCACGGCATGAACATGACCAGCCTCGAAGCCATTTTCGCCAAAAATCCGCGCTAGAGCATAGCTGTACCGGGGTCTGGTCAAGTTTACCGAGCAGGCGTAGCCTCACTTCACCGCCATTCAGGGTCTCTGGGAGGAGATGAAATGAGCAGCGAATTTCTCGGCACCGTCGATCACATCGGTGAAGTCAAAACCCCCGCGCCCCGGATCAAGGGCATTCACCACATGGCTTATCGCTGCCGTGATGCGGAGGAAACGCGGAAGTTCTATGTCGATCTTCTGGGGTTGAAGCAGTCGGCGGCGCTCGCCTTTGACAAGGATCCCGGCGGGCGCGACCGGCCTTATATGCATCTCTTCTTCGAGATGGGTGACGGCAACTTCATCGCGTTTTTCGACGCTCCGGCAAGCGCTTCCGACGATGTCTTCAAGATGAAAGACGGCATCGAAGATTATCACTTTGCCTTTGAAGTTGAGACAAAGGATGAGCAAGAAGCCTTCATCCAACGTCTTAAGGAAGCGAAGGTGCCGGTCTTCGGCCCGATCAACCATCACTTCTGCCATTCGATCTACT
>CAZLLB010000158.1:0-8039 GCA_964560165.1 uncultured Parvibaculum sp.
TGCCGTCAGGTGCATCGAGGCCTTTTCCTTCGAGGTGAAGATGCCCGTGCATTCCAGCGCGATATCGACGCCGAGGTCCTTCCAGGGGAGCTTGGAGGGATCGCGTTCGGCCAGCACCTTGATCGGGCCGCGGCCGAGATCGAAGGACGACTTCGTGACCTTGATCTTGCCGGGGAAGGGACCGTGGACCGAGTCCCACTTCAGCAGATGGGCGTTTGCTTCGACCGAACCCAGATCGTTGATCGCAACGACTTCGATGTCCTTGCGGCCTGACTCCGCGATGGCGCGAAGCACCAGGCGTCCAATTCGACCAAAACCGTTAATCGCAACGCGAACTGCCATTTTATTGTCTCCTGGATCTAGCTATTAGGCCTTGAGGCACGCTTTCGCGGTGGCGACAGCGGCTTCTGCGGTGATGTTGAAATGCTTGTAGAGATCTGAGGCGGGAGCCGACGCGCCGAAGCCCGTCATGCCGACGAAACCGCCATCGGGGCCGATATAACGATCCCAGCCATACTGCACAGCGGCTTCGATCGCGACTTTCACGGTACCTTCGCCGAGCGTTTTTGCCTTGTAGTCTTTCGACTGGGCTTCGAAGAGTTCGACGCAGGGCATGGAAACGACGCGCGCGCCGATGCCTTCGGCTTCGAGAAGCTTCTGCGCGGCGACGGCGATTTCGATTTCGGAGCCGGTGGCGATCAGCGTCACCTTTGCGGGCAGGGTTGCGGCCACGAGTTCATAGCCGCCCTTCGCGCAGAGGTTTTCGTCCGTATGCGTCGTTCTGACCGTCGGCAGGTTCTGGCGCGACAGGGCCAGGACCGAAGGCGTTTCCTTTGCTTCGAGCGCGGCCTGCCAGCATTCCGCCGTTTCCACCGCGTCGGCGGGGCGGAACACATAGAGGTTCGGCATGGCGCGAAGGCTTGCCAGATGCTCGACCGGCTGATGTGTCGGGCCGTCTTCGCCAAGGCCGATCGAATCATGCGTCATCACATGGATCACGCGCTGCTTCATCAGCGCCGCGAGGCGGATCGCCGGGCGGCAATAATCGGTGAAGACGAGGAAGGTGCCGGAATAGGGGATAAAGCCCTTATGCAGCGCCATGCCGTTCATCGCCGCCGCCATGCCGTGTTCGCGGATGCCGTAATGGATGAAGGAGCCGGAGAAATCGGACGCCGTCACGGCCTTCTGATCTTTCGAGCGCGTATTGTTCGAGCCGGTGAGATCAGCCGAGCCACCGAGCATTTCGGGCACGACCGCATTGATGACGTTCAGCACTTCCTCGGAAGATTTGCGCGTCGCCCAACTCGGCTTGTCCGTGGAGAGCTTCTTCTTGTAGTCGTTGACCGTCTTTGCGAAGGCGGCGGGCAGCACGCCGTCGATCTGGCGCTCGAACTCTTTCTTCTGCTCGGTCGCAAGCTGATCGAAACGGGCCTTCCATGCCGCCTGCGCCTTGGCACCGTCGCGGCCGACAGCGCGCCACTCCTCGATGATGTTGGCGGGCACGTGGAAAGGCTCATGGCCCCAGCCCAGTGTCTGGCGGGCCAGTGCGATTTCGTCCGCGCCCAGCGCCGCGCCATGCGAGGAAGACTTGCCCTGCTTGTTCGGCGAGCCATAGCCGATGACGGTGCGGCAGGCGATCAGCGTCGGCTTGTCGGAGACGCGCGCTTCTTCGATGGCGATAGCAATTTCTTCGGCATTGTGGCCGTCAATGCGCTTGGCGTTCCAGCCTGCCGCCTTGAAGCGCATCAACGCGTCGCCCGATTCCGACAAGTCGAGCGAGCCGTCGATGGTGATGCCGTTGTCGTCATAAAGGACGATGAGCTTGGAGAGCTTCAAATGGCCGGCAAGGCTGATCGCCTCGTGGCTGATGCCTTCCATCAGGTCGCCGTCCGAGGCGATGACGTAAGTATAGTGATCGACGATGTCGGCACCGAAACGCGCCGCCTGCAAGCGTTCGGCAAGCGCCATGCCGACGGCGGTGGAAATACCCTGGCCGAGCGGGCCGGTCGTCGTTTCGATGCCCAGCGCATGGCCGTGTTCGGGGTGGCCTGCCGTGATGGAGCCGAGCTGGCGGAAATTCTTGATCTGCTCGATCGTCATATCGGCATAGCCGAGGAGGTAATGCAGCGAATAGAGCAGCATCGAGCCGTGGCCCGCCGAGAGCACGAAGCGGTCGCGGTCGGGCCAGTTCGGCTTTGAAGGGTCGATTTTCATGAAGCGGCTAAAAAGCACGGTCGCCATATCGGCGGCGCCCATCGGCATTCCGGGGTGGCCGGAATTGGCGGCCTGCACCGCATCCATTGCAAGAGCGCGTATTGCGTTGGCCATATCGCGATGAAGCGGTGACACCGGCACGGCGCTCCGCGTGTTGCTGGGGGCGGCCGACTGATCTGCTGGCGTCATGTCTCTAAACTCTTCAAGAGCGTCGGGGCGGCCATTTTGGGCCGGTTTTATCGGCCCCGAGCCACATTCTGCGCGCGATCCGCGAGCGGAAAGGGGCCCGAATCCGCTTCAATACGGGGCTAGTGAACGGCGCCACATTGACCATGAGCCTCCGGATGAGTCAATGATGGATTCGCGCAAATTGCCGCGCTTTTCCGCCGTTTGACGCTGCTTCAAGCGCTTGCGTCATTGCCTCATTTCCACGCGATGCCTATGTTGGGGCAAGAGGTCGCGGGCGTGCGCCTCATGGACCACAATGGACGGGCATGAGCAAACTCGATTCCGCGTCAGAGCGCTTCAAGGGCGCACTCGACCGGCTTGAAGCAGGGATTCACCGGCAACTTTTGCGGGCGCAGGCGGCTGCGCGCCTCGAAAACGAGGTCAACGCGCTCAAAGAAGACCGGGCGCGGCTTGCCGAAGAATTCGACCAGATGAAATCCGAGGCCCGGCGCCTCAACGAATTGAACGAACGCGCGTCCGAGACGCTGGCCAGCGCCATCGACGGCATTCGCGACGTTCTGGCGGAATAGGGAGCCTCACATGGGACAGGTCACGGTTGTCGTAAACGACAAGGCCTATATGGTTTCCTGCGGCGATGGCGAGGAAGCGCATCTCAAGGATCTCGCCGCCCACGTCAATCTTCATGTCACCGATCTTGCCTCTCAGGTCGGGCAGGTCGGTGAAACGCGGCTTTTGCTGATGGCATCGCTCCTGATCGCCGATGAGCTTACCGACGCTTTGGCCAAGGTGAAGATGCTCGAGGCCGACATAGAGCAGCTCACGCAAACGCGGATCGCGGCGTTGGAGCGGTCGCGCGACGCCGAGGATCTGCTTGCCGATGTGCTCGACACCGCCGCCCGGCGCATTGAGGACATTGTCCGCCGCGTCGAGGCGGCCTGAGCGGCGAGCCCGGCATCCGCTGCCCCTTGACCTTTGGCAGGTGCAAGCCCGATATGAGGCTGGGTACTGCCTGGCTCGTCAGGAACACTTTTATCTCGGGGCCTTACGATTCTTCAGGGAGTTGTCCCTGAGGGAGACTGTGGTTTCCTTCACACGACGCCCACCTACATGTGTAGGTCTCCGAGAATCACCGTTCCAACGGTCAGGCGGGCCCACCTGATCTCCGCTTCTTTCGCCCCCACGGCATTCCCGACAGGTTCAGATGACAGCCTCGCAAGCTAAAGCAGAAGCGAGGGCGGCGGCGAAATTGCACCGCGCGGCGGCTTATGCCGCTCTGGGGACCGATGCGGTGTCGTTGTTTGCAGATCAGTTTTTTGCGTATGTGCCGCTCAAGCCTGGCATCGCTATTGCCGGTTATGCAGCGATCGGCGACGAGGCGGACCCTTCGGGCATCATGGCTTTGGCGCGCGGGCGCGGCCATCGCGTTGCACTCCCCCGCGTTGCCGCTACGGCGGCCCCGCTTGTCTTTCATCTCTGGAACCCCGGCGATCCGCTATTGCCTGGCCCCCACGGTACGCGGCATCCGGCAGAGAACGCCGTCCTGGTTCAGCCCGGTCTTTTGCTGGTGCCACTACTCGCCTTTGACAGGGCGGGGCACCGGCTCGGCTATGGCGGCGGCTATTATGACCGGACGCTTGCGGCCTTGAGGCGGCGTAACCGGGGTATTTTGGCCGTCGGCCTTGCCTTTGCGGCCCAGGAAGTGGGACACCTTCCCCATGAGCCGTATGACGAGCCTCTCGACTGGATCGTAACCGAACGGGGCGCGCGAGCGTTTTCAGGACAAGTGCAATGAAGCTGCTTTTTCTCGGCGACATCGTCGGCCGCGCCGCGCGCGACGCCATTGTTTCCGATATGCCGGGTTTGCGCCGCGATCTCGATCTCGATTTCGTCATCGTCAATGGTGAGAACGCGGCGGGCGGCTTCGGCATCACGGCGCAGATTTGCAATGATCTCTTCGATGCGGGTGTCGATGCGATCACGCTCGGCAATCACGCTTGGGATCAGCGTGAGGCGCTGGTGCATATCGCGCGCGAGCCACGCCTCATCCGTCCGATCAATTTTCCAAAAGGTACGCCGGGGCGCGGGGCGAGCCTTCTGGAGACGGCCAAGGGCGAGCGTGTGCTTGTCATCAACGCCATGGCGCGCGTTTTTATGGACCCGCTCGACGATCCTTTTTCCGCCATCGGCGATGAAATCGACGCCTGTCCGCTTGGCGAAGCCGCCGACGCGATCATTGTCGATTTCCATGGCGAGGCGACGTCGGAGAAAATGGCGATGGGGCATTTCTGCGACGGGCGCGCCAGTCTCGTCGTCGGCACACATAGCCATGTGCCGACCGCCGACGCGCAGATCCTTCCCGGAGGCACGGCCTATCAGACCGATGCTGGCATGTGCGGCGACTATAATTCGGTCATCGGCATGGAGAAGGACGAGCCGGTGAGCCGCTTCCTCTCCAAAATTCCAAGCGGCCGTTTCACACCGGCGCTCGGCCCGGCAACGCTATGCGGCGTTTATATTGAAACCGAACCCGGCACCGGGCTTGCCCTTCGCGTCGAACCGTTGCGTGTCGGCGGGCGGTTGAAGCGGGCAATGCCCTCCATTTCAGGATAGTCACAGCATGACGCAAGCGGATTTGAGAGCGGGAATGCTCGATACACTGGATGTTTTCCGGCGGCCCGAGAGCATCGCTTTCGCCGTCCTCATTACTCTCTCCACATGGATCAGCGTTCTCGCACCGCGCGTGATGGGCACCGTCATGCCGGTGGCAGCGGTCTTAGCGCTGATCGGCGCGATCCGCCTGCGCCAGCGCTTGCGCATGCCGCTGATGGAAAACGAAATCTGGCTCTTCTGGGGGGCGACAGTTCTGCTTGTCGGCGCCTCGGCCTTCTGGTCGCCGGATATTGGCTATGGGCTGGAGCGCACCGGCAAGGTTGCCATATCCATGGCCATGGGTATTTTTCTGTTCGCCCTCGCGGGCGAGCTTTCCGAAGCGCACAGAGCGCGGCTGCGCACATTGCTGCTCGTGAGTTTCGTTTTCGGCCTCGTGCTGATCTCGATCAACATGCTCACCGATGCGGGATTGTATCGCCTTGTGGCGGGCGCCAAGCCACTCGACAAGGCCGAGATCGGTGCCAATCGCGCGGCGGTCGTCATGGCGGTGCTTCTCTGGCCGACGATGCTGGCGGCGTTCGAGTTAGGGCGCAAGCGGGTGGCGATGTTGCTGCCCTTCGCAACGCTCGGCGCGGTCTTGCTGACGCATAGCCAGACGGCGCCCGTCGTGGTGGTCATCGGGCTCATCGTCTATGCGGTTTGCCGGATTGCGCCGCGGATGGGCACGCTGCTTGTTGGCGTCATCGGCGTGGCGCTACTCCTGCTGATGCCGTTCTTCTTCATCGAGACCTGCTCCTCACTTTTGAAGCCTGGTATCGGCTGGGCTGCGGCCTCGGCGGGTGCGCGGCTTGAAATCTGGTGCGCAGTCAGCCCCAGGATCCTCAACGATCTCATCATCGGTCACGGCGTCGAGGCGGCGCGCGTGGTGCAGGATTGGGGCATGGCGCATCTCTATTTCCCAGGACCTGGCATCATGCACCCGCACAATGCGGCGTTGCAGATCTGGTACGAGTTCGGAGCCGTCGGGGTTGTTTTTGCGTCTGTCATCTGGGTTCTGATTGTCCGCCGCATTGCCGGTCTCGGTCCGCAGGCGCGGGCGATCTGCTTGGTGGCATTGACCAGCATCGCGATGGTTGGCTACATCAGCCATGGAATGTGGCAGAGTTGGTGGCTGGGAACGGTGGGCGTCGTTCCGGCCGCATTCAGGATGATTGCCGGGAAGACATGGTTTGACGCGAAATAGCGTCGGGGGCTTTAGGTGAAAATTGTCATTGTAGGCAACTACAACGAGAAGAAGGCTGGCGCGAATTTTTACGCGACGGTGCGCAAGCTTGCCAATGGCTTCACGCGCAATGGCCATGCCGTTCTCGCCTATAGCGATCGTGATGTGGCGCGCAGTCAGGCCGTCTGGGGCCTCGGTCGGGCGGGGCCACGAAAGGCCAATCGGCAGCTCGTCGAGGTGGCGCGCGATTTCAGGCCCGATCTCATTGTGTCGATGCATGCCGACCAGATCGCCAACGACACGTTGCGCGAGATCAGGGGTTTTCTTCCTGACCTGCGCATTGCGGGCGTCAATATCGACGCACTTTTTGTGCCCGAAAATCTGCCGCGCATCAGGCGGCTTGCCGATGTTGCGGACATCAGTTTCATCACCACGGCGGGCGATGCGCTGGCGCAATTTGTGACGCCCACGCATCGTGTGGCCTTTATCCCGAACGCCACTGACCGATCCGTCGAGAATCTTGAATGTTTCGCGCGCACCGATCAGGCCTTCGATCTGCTCTGCGCCATCGGGAGCGAAAGCGGTGCGCCCTGGCGCGGCGAGGCCATGCGCGCGTTGAAGGCGGCGGTGCCCGAAGGGCGCTATGGTTTCTACGGCATCAATGGCAGCAAGCCGATCTTCGGCGCGGCCTATTTCGACGCCATCGCCAATTCGCGCATGGGGCTCAATCTGAGCCGCAGCGATGCCGATTATCTTTATTCCTCCGACCGGATCGCTCAGCTTGCCGGCAACGGGCTTCTGGTTTTCGTCGAGCGTTCGGGCCGCTATGGCGATATTTTCGCAGAGGATGAATTCGCCTTCTATGCGGGGCGCGAGGAGCTTGCGGACAAGGTGCGCTATTTCCTCGCTCACGATACTGAGCGTCAGGCCGTCGCCCAGAAGGGCCACGCCAAATATCACGCGATCTTCAACGAGCGCATCGTCGCGCAATTCATTGTGGAAGCGACTTTCGGCCGCCATGTCGCCGCTGAATACGCATGGCCGACTACCGTTTACGGCGGCTGACCGGCCTCATCGCCGTCAAAATCCCATACCCTAAAAGTAAAGCGCCCCGCCCAAGGCACCCGAGGTGGGCGAGATGCCAAGGACAGGGCGCATTTGCCGTCGCATTCTGCGGCGGCGGTCCGGTTGCGCGGCTTTGGGCAAGGCCACGGAACCGGAACTTCTGCGAAGTGTCCCGACGCGAATGGTGGGCTGCCATTCGTGGTGCGCCGGAACATCCTCAAAGTAGCAACGATTCGTTAAACACACGTTAAACGGGAATATAAAATTACACAACACTCATAACGTGTATTCGGCGTGCCGCCGGGCGGTTGTGCCGTCGCGCTGGATTTTGGGGGGGAGCGCACCTATAAAAGCGGCCAAACGGCGCTCTTTAAATCGCGCGGCGAACAGACATCTGGAGACGGCATGGCCGGCCATTCGCAATTCAAGAACATCATGTACCGCAAGGGCGCGCAGGATAAAAAGCGCTCCAAGCTTTTCTCCAAGCTCGCCAAGGAAATCACCGTGGCGGCGAAGCTGGGTCTGGCCGATCCTGAATATAATCCGCGCCTGCGCGCCGCCATTCAGGATGCGCGCGCCGAAAACATGCCGCGCGACAATATTGAACGCGCCATCAAGAAAAGCGCGGATGTGGGCGGCGAGAATTACGAAGAGGTGCGCTATGAGGGCTTCGGCCCCGGCGGCGTCGGCGTCATCGTCGAATCACTGACGGATAACCGCAACCGCACGGCGAGTTCGG
>CAZLLB010000159.1:0-8027 GCA_964560165.1 uncultured Parvibaculum sp.
CCTCTTCCCAGAGCGGTGCGATGACACGCTCGCCGAGATCGGAAGGCCCGCTCGTCACCGGATCGTCAGCGGATTCCATTGCGCCGACGACGCGCACGACCTCGCCCACCGAAATGCGGCGGCGTTCACGCGCGAGGCGATAGCCGCCGCGCGGGCCTCGCACCCCTTTGAGGATGCCCGCATGAACGAGTTGCTGCATCACCTGCTCGAGATAGCGCTGCGGTATGCCCTGACGCTTGGTGATTTCCTTGGACTGCACGGGGTCGGGCCGCGCATTGATCGCGACATCGACGACGGCCTCAAGTGCGAGCCATGTCTTCTTGGAGAGACGTAGCATGTTGCCCTCAGTTGCCTTTTGTACCGGTACCTGTTGAACCGAAGCCGCCCGCGCCGCGCGCTGTCTCGTCGAGGTTTGCGACCTCGGCAAACGCCGCGCGCGTGACCGGCGCCACCACCATCTGCGCGATGCGTGTGCCGCGCGTGATGGTGAAAGCCTCCGCTCCGTGATTGATGAGGATGACTTTGACCTCGCCGCGATAATCGCAATCGATCGTGCCAGGCGCATTGAGAACCGTGACGCCGTTCTTGGCTGCAAGCCCTGAGCGCGGACGCACCTGCGCTTCAAAGCCGAGCGGCAGAGCGATGGCAAGCCCCGTGGGCACAAGCGCGCGCGCGCCGGGCGCAAGCACCACGGGCTCTGCATCCGGCACGGCGGCGAGAAGATCCATGCCTGCCGCGCCTTCCGTCTCGTAGCGTGGCAGCGCGAGATCGGCCCCGTGGGGCAGACGCTGCACGGAGACGTTGATCGACAAACTCATGGGCGAACTTTCTTGTTTTCGAAATGGGCGAGAATGGAGCGGGCGAGACGTTCGGCGACGGCCTGCTTGGGAAGCAGCGGCCAGTCTTCGCGTCCTTCGCCGGTGATCAGATGCACCGTGTTGAGTTCGCCGCCCATCACGCCGGTCTCGGGCGAGACGTCATTGGCGACGATCCAGTCGCAGCCTTTGCGCAGACGTTTGGCGACGGCGTGCTCGATGACCTTCTCGGTCTCGGCGGCAAAGCCGACAACGAGCGAGGGGCGATTGGATGCAAGTTTCGAAAGCGTCGCGAGAATATCGGGATTCTCGACGAGCGTGAGCGAGGGCGCGCCGGCTCCCGGCTCCTTCTTGATCTTCTGGCTGGCATCGACATCGACACGCCAGTCGGCAACGGCGGCGGCGCAGATCGCGACATCGGCGGGCAGCGCATTTTCGCAAGCGGTGAGCATTTCGCGCGCCGTCTCGACACGCTTGACGGTGACGCCTGCGGGATCGGGCAGAATGGTCGGGCCGGAAACGAGCGTGACATCGGCGCCCATGCGCGCGAGCGCGGTGGCGATGGCGTGGCCCTGTTTGCCCGACGAGCGATTGGCGAGATAGCGCACGGGATCGATCGGCTCATGCGTGGGGCCGGATGTGATGAGCGCTCTCACGCCTTTCAAAGGCTGCGCGCCGGAAAACTCAAGTTCGGAAAAATGCGCTTCGATGGCGGCGAGAATTTCGGCGGGCTCGGCCATGCGGCCATAGCCGAATTCGTTGCAAGCCATTTCGCCTTCATTGGGGCCGACGATGCGAATGCCATCGGCCATCAATTGCTCGAGATTGCGCTGTGTCGCGCGGTGCTCCCACATGCGCACATTCATGGCGGGCGCGATCAGCACTTTCTTGTCGGTGGCAAGCAGAAGCGTCGTGGCGAGATCGCCCGCGAACCCGTTCGCCATTTTCGCCATCAGATCGGCGGTGGCGGGCGCGACGACCAGCAGGTCGGCATCGCGCGAAAGTTCGATATGGCCGATGGCGGCCGTGTCGGTGAGATCGAAGAGATCGGTATAGACCTTGTCGCCCGAAAGCGTGCCTGCAGCGAGCGGCGTGATGAATTCCGTTCCCGCCGCCGTCAGTACCACACGCACCGAAGCGCCGCGGCCACGCAGGCGGCGGATCAACTCGAGGCATTTATAGGCGGCAATGCCGCCGCCGACGATCAACAGAATGCGGCGGCCTTGAAGGACTTCACTCAAATGAATGTCTCCGGCAGGGGGAGCAGAAGGGGGAATATAGGGTTCTACGCGCGAAATGTGGAGATAAAAACCTTCACCCGGCGGATTTAGTGAAAATTCCCTATTCCAAAACCGACTGTCACCCCGGGCTTGTCCCGGGGGTCCAGAGCCGCCAGCGCGGAATTTGACGTCCTGGATCCCGGGACAGGCCCGGAATGACATGTGTTTAAAACAGCCGAAAAATCAACACAGCGGCGATCGCGCCGATAGCGGCCCAGAGGGCGGGGATGGCATAGCCGCGCCTACCTTGCGCGCGGGCCAGCGCCTCGGTTGAGGAGGGGTGCAGCTTCAACCCGTCCTCATCGACGCTTTCGGAGAGAAGCCGCGCCGTGCGCTCGGCTCGGGCGAGGAAATCGGGCAGGTTGCCCGCCATGCGGCCAAGCTGCGCCGCGCCGGTCACGGCTTCCTCGATCCGCGTCTCGGGGGCGAATTGCTCGCTCATCCAGGCGCGCAGAACCGGCTCGGCGCTGTCCCAGATATTATTGTCGGGATCAAAATGCCGGGCCACGCCCTCGATCACCACCATGGTCTTTTGCAGCAGGATCAGCTCCGGCCGCGTCCGCATCTCGAATTGCTCGGTGACCTGAAACAATTGTGCGAGCAGACGCCCCATCGAAACGTCGCGCGAGGGCCGCCCGAAAATCGGCTCGCCGATGGCGCGAAGCGCTTGTGCGAAAGCATCGATGCTCTTGGTATGCGGCACATAGCCCGCTGCGAAATGCATTTCGGCGACGCGGCGATAATCGCGTTGGACGAAGCCATAGAGAATTTCGGCCATCATCCGCCGTTGCGTGGCGTCGAGCCGCCCGGTGATACCGAAATCGACCGCGACAATCGTGCCGTCCGCATCGACGAAGAGATTGCCCTGGTGCATGTCGGCGTGGAAAAAACCGTCGCGGAGCGCGTGCATCAGAAAGGACTGGATGACGGTCGTGCCGAGCTTCTTCATATCATGCCCGGCAGTAACCAGCGCCGCGCGATCCGATGCCGGAATGCCGCCGACCCATTCGAGTGTCAGGACCTGGCGCGCGGTCAATTCCCAATCGACTTTCGGCACGCGAAAGCCTTCATCGCCCGCGACATTCTCGGCCATTTCCGACATGGCGGCGGCTTCGAGACGAAAATCCATCTCGACCTTCACGCTGTCGGCGAGTGTCTGCACGATCTCGACGGGACGCAAGCGGCGCGCTGGCTGGTGGTAGCGTTCGATCAAGCGTGCGATCCAAAAGAAGCTGTCAAGATCTCGGGTGAATCGAGTTTCGACGTTGGGGCGCAACACTTTTACGGCGACGTCACGGCCTTCCGTATGCGTCTCATCTGGCAATGTGCGGGCGCGATGCACCTGCGCGATGGAGGCCGCCGCGATGGCGTCGCTGAAGGATGAGAAGATGTGATCAACGGGACGGCCAAGCTGTTCCTCGACGATGGCGCGCGCTTCTGCCGTTGGGAAAGGCGGCAGCTTGTCCTGCAACTGCGTCATGTCGTCGGCGAGTTCGGCGCCGATGATGTCGGGCCGCGTCGCGAGGAACTGGCCGAGTTTGATATAGGAGGGGCCGAGATCCATCATCGCGGCGGCAAGCCGCTCGGATGGTTCGCCGTCCGCATCGAGACCGGCGCGCTCCCACGGCAGACGCAGTTTCGCCATGGCGAGAAGCAGCAAGAGGATGGCGGGCATTTCGCCGCGCAATTCCAGCGGAAAAAGCGCGTCGTGGCGGGCAAGCACGCGGCCCGCCCGGACGAGGCGCAGAAGATTGCCGGTGGCGCGGAACATGGGCGGCCCCGCTTCCTAAAGCCGCCAGCCGGAATGCATCGCCGCGATGCCGCCGGTGAGATTGCGGTACGAAACGCGCTGAAAGCCCGCGGCCTCGATCATCGCCTTGAAGCGCTCCTGCGAGGGAAAGCGGCGAATGCTTTCAACGAGATATTGATAAGGCTCACCGTCGCCCGTCACCCATTTGCCGATTTGGGGAATGGCACCAAAGGAATAGGTGTCATAGATCGTATCGAGGCCCGGCACGGCGACTTGGCTGAATTCAAGGCAGAGAAAGCGCCCGCCCGGCTTCAGCACGCGGTAGGCGTCGGAAAGCGCCTTCTCTATATGCGTGACGTTGCGGATGCCGAAGGCGATCGTATAGGCGTCGAATGAGCGGTCGGGAAACGGCAAGGTCTCCGCGTCGCCGCAGATGAATTCGACGCGGCCTGAAAATGCCTGCGCTTCAGCGCGGGTCTTGCCGACGCCGAGCATATGCGAATTGATGTCGCAAACCTTGACTGTGGCATTCGGCCCGGCGCGCTCCAGCAGCCGAAAGGCGATATCGCCGGTGCCGCCCGCCACATCTATATGGGCAAACGTGCGGTCGCCGCGGGGCGGATTGAGCCAGTCGATCAGCGCCTGCTTCCAGGCGCGATGCAGGCCGCCCGACATCAGATCATTCATCAGGTCGTAGCGCGAGGCGACCTGCTCGAACACCTCGTGAACAAGCTTGACCTTGTCGCCCTCGGCCACCGTCTTGAAGCCGAAATGTGTTGTGCCTTCGCCCTCCGGCATGGGATCGGAGGCGGCTAACGGATCGATTTTGAATGTCTGCGTGCTCATCGGGCGGACCATAGCGCAGCCCCCCGAAGGGCGCTACTTTCGCTGTGTACTTCCGGTGTCGAGACGAACAACCATGCAAAACAGAAATATGCGGCTGTCGATAGCTGGGATCGGTGTGTTACTGATCGCGGTTGTGGCCATAATCGCAGGCTGGACTTATTTGCAGGGACGGGCTGATCGTCCCGGTCCAACGCATAAGGTAACGGAGTCCGGTGCGTCAGAATTTGTTGTGGTGAAATTGAAGGGGGTCACTTTTACCATCCCGAAACAATATTTGGGCACCCCCTTCGGGTATGATCGAGAAGGGTTTTGGATGCTGCTCCCGCTGCCGGGCGAGACCCCGGCAATGAAAGACCAGAAATATGTGCCTGAGTTGCGCGTGAATCTGGATGCCAAATGGCCGGGACCCGGAGCAGTAAGCAGGCACTATACCATTCCCAAAAGCATAGGAGAGCCCTTCGAGCCGCCTGCGAAAGGGCCATATGGGCTAACGATTGAAAGGGCGATTCCTAAAAAGGGGAAGCCGAAACGGCGGACTGTAGATGATCTTTATACATATGGAACGCTGAGTGACCCGGAGAGCTTTTTTAGCTTCCAATGTCAATCTGACATTGTAACGGAGGGACGGACGGAAGGACCCTTTAGTAGCCAGGTTGGACTTTGCAAGATGGGTTTTCTGTATAGAGATTTCCGTGTCGATGTGGGCTTTCCAAAATCTCGGCTTGCCGACTGGCGCAATATCCACGCCCACGTAAAAGAGTTGCTCGATCAGCTTTCTGAGGGTGGAAACAATAACGATTAATCTCAGGTGCTGAGGATCAGATACGCCCATAGAGGGGCGAGATAGACGCCATGCCAGAACTACCCGAAGTCGAAACCGTCCGTCGGGGGCTTGCCCCTGCGCTTGAAGGCCGCCGCATCACCCGCGCGATCCAGCGACGGGCGAATTTGCGTTACATGCTGCCTGAGCACTTTGCCGAAAGGCTGAGTGGACGCCGCGTCGATCGTTTGGAGCGGCGGGCTAAATATATTCTCGCTTATCTTGAGGGCGAGGAAGTGTTGCTGGTTCACCTCGGCATGTCGGGCCGCTTCACCATTCATGCAGGCGGCGTGGACCCCAAGATGCCTGGCAAGTTCCATTATGAAAGTCCAAGCGCCGGGACGGAGACGCATGACCACATTGTCTTCGACATGGAGGACGGCACACGCATCGTCTATTCCGACCATCGCCGTTTCGGCTTCATGGACCTGATCGCGGAAAACAGGCTGGGTGAAAACCTTCATCTTGCTGCGCTCGGCCCTGAACCCCTAGGCAATGAATTTTCCGCCGGTGTGCTGCTCGAACGCCTGAAGGGCCGCCGCGCGCCGATCAAGGCGGCGCTGCTCGATCAACGCACGGTTGCCGGGCTTGGCAATATCTATGTCTGCGAGGCGCTGTTCCGCTCTGGCATCTCGCCCAGCCGCGAGGCGGGCCGGATAAGTGCGCCACGCGTCGAAAAGCTCGCCCGCGCCATTCGCGACGTGCTGACCGAGGCGATCGAGGCGGGCGGCTCCACCTTGCGCGACTACGCCCATACCGATGGCGAACTTGGCTATTTCCAGCATTCCTTCGCCACCTATGGCCGCGAAGGTGAAGCCTGTTCAAAGCCCGGTTGCGGCGGTACGGTAAAGCGAACCGTGCAGTCGGGGCGCTCGACTTTTTATTGTCCGAGCTGCCAGAGGTGAATGGCCAGATGGGCACGGGTTTAGGGTGGGCGCGCCAATGATTTTGCGGATGATGGTTCTGGGCTTTGCGCTCTGTATGGGTGGCGCGGCCATGGCCGCAGAGAAAGCCTCGGGCTATCTCGACGCCATCGAAGATATGCCGCTGATGGAGGGCCTGCATGAGACGGGCGAGGGCGGCATCGTCTTCGACAAGCCCAATGGCCGCATCGTGCGCAGCATCGCGGAAGGCAAAGTGGCCGCGAGCGATGTGCGCGATTTTTATATCGATTCCCTGCCGCAGCTTGGCTGGGTGCGCCTGCCCAAGCTCGAATTGATCGGCGATCTGCTGATCTTCCGCCGCGAAACCGAGCGGCTCGAAATCCAGACTGTGCCCAAATATGACGGCACGACCGAAGTGCGCTTTTCCATAGAGCCGGAATGAGCGCGGAAAAACATACGCAAGAAACTTGAGGAGTAGCGTCATGGCTTACCAGAACATTCTGGTCGAGACGAAAGAGGCGGTCGGCCTTATCACTTTGAACCGGCCCGAAGCGCTGAATGCGCTGAACAAGGCGCTGATGGATGAGCTGACGCTGGCGCTCGACGCTTTCGAGGCTGACGACGCCATTCACTGCATCGTGCTGACCGGCTCGCAAAAGGCTTTCGCGGCCGGCGCCGACATCAAGGAGATGCAGCCGAAATCCTATATGGACGTCTATCGCGAGGACTTCATCACGGCGAACTGGGAGCGCGTGACGCGCTGCCGCAAGCCGGTGGTTGCGGCGGTTGCGGGCTATGCGCTGGGCGGCGGCTGCGAGCTTGCCATGATGTGCGATCTCATCATCTGCGGCGACAATGCGAAATTCGGCCAGCCCGAGATCAATCTGGGCGTCATGCCGGGTGCGGGCGGTACACAGCGGCTCACGCGTTTCGTCGGCAAGTCCAAGGCGATGGAAATGTGCCTGACGGGCCGGATGATGGACGCCGCCGAAGCGGAGCGCTCAGGCCTGGTGAGCCGCGTCGTGCCCGCTGCCGGGCTGCTGGACGAGGCGCTGAAAGTGGCTGCTACCATTGCCGCCAAGTCGCTCCCCATCGCCATGATGACCAAGGAAACCGTCAATCGGGCCTATGAAACGACCCTTTCGGAGGGTGTCCGCTTCGAGCGCCGTCTCTTCCATTCGATGTTTGCGACCGAGGACAAGAAGGAAGGCATGACCGCTTTCGTCGAAAAGCGCCCGCCCGCTTTCAAGAACCGCTAGGACCTGCCAAAACCGCTGAAAACAAAGGTTAATTACCCGATTTGGGGGACCTCTTCGCGCGGTTGACGGAAAGGCCCCCCACGCGTATAACGCGCGCCTCGAAGTTGGATGGCCCCATGTTCTGTGCGGGGCCGCTTTTTTGAGGCCGCAAAGCCCGATATTGCGCGTTGAGATGGCCGCTTGATCGGGCGGATTTGCGATGAACAGAATTTCTGCCGCGCGGTCGAGGGCGATACGCGGGCAAGCATAGGTCGAAGGCAAAGGTCGAAGACGATGGCGAATACAAAGTCCGCAAAAAAGGCGATCCGCAAGAACGTGACGCGCACCGCGGTCAACAAGGATCGTCGCTCGCGCATGCGCGGCTTCATCCGCA